>NZ_JBHLWV010000055.1:0-45991 GCF_042432625.1 Gordonia phosphorivorans
CCGAGTCTTGTCGCCCCGCTCCACACACAAATCCCACAACTGCAGAAACCGAGCCCGGAACTCCAGATCAAACGACCGCCCACCCAACGGGGCCGTACCGATCCGCGACTTCAGCGCCGCGATCTCCTCCGCACGCTCCTTCTCGGTACGAACACTAAAAATCATCGTCACTCCCTCCCCACACGCAGCCACCCAGAAGTCTCACCAACAGGGTGGCAAAGCGCGTGCAGCCTCGGCGACGCGAGGCACGGGTCGCGACACGGCACCCCGGGGTGGGGGGCGGTCAGTCGGCGACGACGATCCGCACCCGTGCCGGGCGGCCGGGATCGACGGTGGCGTGCACGCGCGGCTCGGCGCCGGGCAGCGGCGGGAAGCCGCCCGCGGAGAGCAGCTCGGCGGCCCGGTCGGCGGCGGCCGCGTCGGCCACGGTGACCCGGGCGTCGATCACTCCGACCGCGGCGGGCACGGTCGGGTCAGAGGTGGGGCCGACGTGCTCGATCGCAGTGGCGGTGCCGCCCAGCAGCGCCCAGAGCCGGTTCACCACGCGGGTGCCCACGGCGGGCCACTGCGGGTCGGCAGGGACCGGTTCGGTCGGCAACTCGGCGGGCACGCCGGCGAGCTGATTGTCGCGCAACGGGATCAGGCGGTCGGTCCACACGCGCCGGGCCTGGGCGGCGAGTTCGTCGGGACTGCCCGAGTTGTCCAGCCAGATGTCGGCCACCGCGCGGCGCTGCTCATCGGTGGCTTGCGCCTCGATGCGGGCCCGCGCATCCGCGGCGTCCATGCCCCGCAGATTCACCAGCCGATCCAACCGCACGTCGGCATCGGTGTGCACCACGATGACGGCGTCGTAGAACGGCGCCATGTGGCCCTCCACCAGCAGCGGGACGTCGTGCAGGATCACCGCGTCGGCGGGCGCGGCCTCGTTGAGCTCCTGGGTGCGGGCGCCGATCAGCGGATGGGTGATGCCGTTGAGCGTCTGAATGCCCTCGGGGTCGGCGAAGGCTCGCGCGGCGAGGGCCGGCCGGTCCAGGGATCCGTCGGCCGCCAGAATCTCCGGGCCGAACGCCTCGACGAGGGCGGCGAGCCCGGGGGTGCCCGGCTCCACCACTTCGCGGGCGATGCGGTCGGCGTCGACGTGATAGGCGCCCCGCTCGATGAAGGTCTTGGCCACGGTCGATTTGCCGGCGCCGATACCGCCGGTCAGTCCCACTCGAATCACGCTGTCCAGTGTGACAGGCCCGACGCGTCGCCGTCTGGCCGGTCAGTGCTGCAGGGCGCGCCGCCGATGCAGCGTGGCGGCGATCCCGCCGGCCGCCGCGCGCACCGCGGCGACGTGCTGTTCGGGCCGATAGCGGTGCACCGGCCCGGTCGCGCTGATCGCGGCGATGAGCGAGTTGTCGCCCACATCCAGGATCGGGGCGGCCACGCACGCGATACCGGGTGCGGACTCCTCGTACTCGAAGGTCACGCCGCTCTCGCGCGCGGCGTCGAGCTGCTGGCTCAGCAGTCCGGGCGCGATGATCGTCCGCGGCGTGCGGCGCACCAGCGGGGCGCTCAGCACCTCGCGGCGGGTCTCCGGGTCGGTGTGGGCCAGCAGTGCCTTCCCGATTCCGGTGCAGTGCAACGGCATTCGTCCGCCTGTGCGCGACGGGGCGCTCGCCTGACGGTGGCCGCCGATCTTCGCCACGTACATCACCTCGTGCCCGTCGAGGACGCCCAGGTGCACCGTCTCGCGGGTCCGCTCGTACAGGTCCTGCAGGAAGGGCATCGCGATCTCCAGCAGGCCGCGCTCCACCGAGGCGCGCATGCCGAGCTCGAAGAGACCGCCGGAGAGCCGGTAGCCGCCGGGGGTACGGTCCAGCAGGTGTGCCTGCACCATCTCGCCGCAGAGGCGGTGGGCGGTGGCCTTATGTAGACCGGTGCGGCGCACCAGTTCGGCGAGGGTCAGATCGTGGTCGTCCACCTCGAAGGCGTGCAGGATCGTCATCACCTTGTCGAGAACCGAACTACTCATGAGGTCAGCGTATCGCTGAGCGAGACGCTTTGCTTTCGGGTCGTGTGGCCGAGGGTGATCATCGAGACATGACCACATCTGTCGAGAACGAAGCCGCCGAGGCGCAGGCGGCGGCCCGACTGCTGACCGCGCTGCAGACGCGCACGGCCTGTGCGCCGGTCCGCGAGTACATCGGCCCCACCGACCTGCCCGCCGCCTACCGCGTCCAGGAACGCCTCACCGCGGGCCGGGTGGCGGCCGGCGCCGCCATCATCGGCCGCAAGATCGGCCTCACCAGCGCGGCCGTGCAGGAGCAGATGGGCGTCGATCAGCCCGACTTCGGCGTCCTCTTCGACGACATGGCCTACACCGACGGCCAGGAGGTCCCCATCGACCGCCTGCTGCAGCCCAAGGCCGAGGCCGAGGTGGCCTTCGTGCTCAAGGCCGACCTGGCCGAGGGGCCGCTGGACACCGAGCAGATCCGGGCGGCCATCGACTACGGCGTGGCCGCCATCGAGATCTGCGACAGCCGGATCGAGGGCTGGGACATCGCCTTCGCCGACACCGTCGCCGACAACGCCTCGTCGGGCGTCTACGTGCTCGGCACCGATCGCAAGACCCTCGACGAGTTCGCCCCCGTCGAGGTGGGCATGCGGATGCTCATCAACGGCGAGGAGGTGTCCACCGGCAACGGTGCCGCCTGCCTCGGCGATCCGCTCAACGCCGTCGCCTGGCTCGCCCGCGCCGCGCGCGACTTCGGCGAACCGCTGCGCGCCGGCCAGGTGATCCTGTCCGGCGCCCTCGGTCCCATGCGGCCGCTGGCCGCCGGCGACCAGGTGACCGTCGAGATCAGCGGCCTCGGAACCGTCAACGCCCGATTCAGTGAAGGAAACCCCCATGAGTAAGAAGACCAAGGTCGCGATCATCGGATCGGGCAATATCGGCACCGACCTGATGTTCAAGGTGATTCGCAACGCCAAGCACCTGGAGATGGGTGCCATGGTCGGTATCGACCTGGACTCGGACGGGCTGGCCCGCGCGCAGCGCCTGGGCATTCCGACCACCCACGAGGGCGTCGAAGGCCTGGTGAAGCTCCCGAACTTCGACGAGATCGACATCGTCTTCGATGCGACCTCGGCGAAGGCGCACGAGTACAACGCGTCGATCCTGCAGCCCCTGGGCAAGCGGATGATCGACCTGACGCCCGCCGCCATCGGACCGTTCGTGGTGCCGTCGGTGAACCTCGACGATCACCTGGACGCGCCCAACGTGAACATGGTGACCTGCGGTGGTCAGGCCACCATCCCGGTGGTCGCCGCCGTCTCGCGGGTCACCCCGGTGGCCTACGCCGAGATCGTCGCCTCCATCTCGTCCAAGTCGGCGGGGCCGGGTACGCGCGCCAACATCGACGAGTTCACCGAGACCACCTCCGGTGCCATCGAGCAGGTCGGCGGCGCCCGGCGTGGCAAGGCCGTGATCATCCTGAATCCGGCCGAGCCGCCGCTGATGATGCGCGACACCGTCTACACGCTGGTCGAGGCGCCCGACGAGGACACCCAGGAGCAGATCCGCCTGTCGGTGGAGAAGATGGTCGACGACGTGGCCGCCTACGTGCCCGGCTACCGGCTCAAGCAGAAGGTGCAGATCACCGAGATTCCCGAGTCGAGCCCGGTGGAGACCCTGCTGGCCGGTGACGACGAGTCCCGCCCGACGCATCAGGTGTCGGTCTTCCTGGAAGTGGAAGGCGCCGCCCATTACCTGCCCGCCTACGCGGGCAATCTGGACATCATGACCTCGGCCGGCCTGCAGGTCGCCGAGCGGATCGCGGCGCGTGCCGCCAACGAAGGGGACATCGCATGACCGCGCAGCAGAACACGACCGGCCCGGCGATCTTCGTGCAGGACGTGACCCTGCGCGACGGCATGCACGCCATCCGCCACCAGATCTCCACCGAGAACGTCCAGCGCATCGTGTCCGCGCTCGACGAGGCCGGTGTGGACGCCATCGAGGTGGCCCACGGCGACGGCATCTCCGGCGGCTCGGTCAACTACGGCCCCGGCTCACACACCGACTGGGAGTGGATCGAAGCGGCCGCCGACGTGCTGAAGAACGCGCGGCTGACCACCCTCATGCTGCCCGGCGTGGGCACCGTGACCGAACTCAAGCGCGCCTACGACCTGGGTGTGCGGTCGGTGCGCGTGGCCACCCACTGCACCGAGGCCGACGTCTCCGCGCAGCACATCGGTGCCGCCAAGGAGATCGGCATGGACGTCTCCGGCTTCCTCATGCTCTCGCACATGAGCGACCCCGCCTCGCTGGCCCAGCAGGCCAAGATGATGGAGTCCTACGGTGCCGACTGCGTGTACATCACCGACTCCGGCGGGCGCCTGACCATGGGCGACGTCGAGGCTCGGGTCAAGGCCTACCGCGACGTGCTCGACGAGAAGACCGAGATCGGCATCCACGCGCACGAGAATCTGTCGCTGTCGGTGGCCAACTCGGTGGTCGCCGTCCAGAACGGCGTCTACCGCGTGGACGCGTCCCTGGCCGGACACGGCGCCGGTGCGGGCAACTGCCCGATCGAGCCGTTCATCGCGGTCGCCAACCTGCTCGGCTTCGAGCACCGCTGCGACCTGAACAAGCTGCAGGATGCGGCCGACGACATCGTGCGTCCGCTGCAGGACCGCCCGGTGCGGGTGGACCGGGAGACCCTGACCCTCGGCTACGCCGGTGTCTACTCGTCGTTCCTGCGGCACGCGGAGACCGCGGCCGCGCGCTACGACCTCGACGTGCGCGACATCCTCACCGTCTGCGGTGAGCGTCGTCTGGTCGGCGGTCAGGAGGACATGATCGTCGACATCGCGCTGAACCTGGTCGCCGAGCGCGAGGCGGCGCTGGAGAACGCCTGACCACCGGGCACGACCGCCCGTCGCTCCCGATCCGCCGCTAGTCGCGCCGGGTCTGTGACGGCAGCCGCCGGAAATCCTTCCCGGTAAGATGAATCACACCCCGACCACTGGTCGGGGTGTGATTCGTGCGAGAGGTGGTGGGTGCGGTGGTGGAGAAATCACTGGCGGGGCCGATCACCGAGGCGCTGCAGCGGGTGCGTCGCACCAGCGGCGTCTCGCTGGCCTTCGCCGGGGTGGTGCGTGACGGTT
Organism: Gordonia phosphorivorans; assembly: GCF_042432625.1. Lineage (NCBI taxonomy): Bacteria > Bacillati > Actinomycetota > Actinomycetes > Mycobacteriales > Gordoniaceae > Gordonia > Gordonia phosphorivorans. The sequence goes on from NZ_JBHLWV010000055.1 coordinate 5,155, forward strand.
CGAGCGTGACCCTCGCGCACTTCGTCGGCCGGACCAGCGGGGTCCTCGACGGGCTGTCGGTGGAGGCCGGGCACGGGCTCGGCGGCAAGGTCTTGCGGCTCAATCGTCCGCTGGCGGTGGACGATTACCTCAAGACCCCGCACATCACCCACCGTTACAACCCCGCCATCTCCGCGGAGGGCCTGCGTGCCGTCGCCGCCGTGCCGGCGATCGTCGACGGGCGGGTGGTGGCCGTGCTCTACGGCGGTCTGCACTGCGCGAACCCGGTGGGCGGGCGTCTCTTCGACACCCTCGTGACCGAGGCGCGGGCCCTGGAGCAGCAGGTCGCGGTCTCGCGCGCCCTCATCGAGGCGGACGCGGGGGTGGCCCCGGACGTGGACATGCTGCGCGATCGGATGTCGCAGGCCTACACCCGGCTGCGGCTGCTGGCGCGCAGCGTCGACGATGCGGTGCTGGCCGAGGAGATCGCCCGCATCACCGAGTGTCTTCTCGACGATCCGGGCCTGCGCGGCCCGATGTCGGTGACGCTGACGCCGCGGGAGCAGGACGTGCTGGCGCTGGCGGCGCTGGGCTATTCCAATGTGCGCATCGCCGGGGAGCTGGGCGTCACCGCCGAGACCGTCAAGGGCTACATGAAGGCGGCCATGGGCAAGCTCGATGCCCGCACGCGGCTGGAAGCAGTGGTCCTGGCCCGCCGCGCCGGTGTGCTGCCGGGCTGACACCCGAGAATTCTCGGTTAGTTTTCATTAACCGACCCCCCTTCGGGGGGTGTTGCCTCTCCGCGGCCTCGCCTTACTGTGAGCGAGATTACGCAGATCGTCGACTGTGAGGTCGACGACACGAGAGGAGCGAGGATTTCCGTGACAACGGCCCCGACGGCAACGGGTACCAGTATGAAAAGGGTGGCTGCGGCCAGCTCCATCGGTACCACCATCGAGTTCTACGACTTCTTCATCTACGGCACCGCGGCCGCACTCGTCTTCCCGACGGTGTTCTTCCCGGAGGCCAACGGCACCGCCGGCACGCTCGCGTCGTTCGCCACCTTCGCCGTCGCGTTCTTCGCGCGGCCGGTCGGCGCGATCATCTTCGGGCACTTCGGTGACGTCATCGGCCGCAAGCGCACGCTGGTGTGGACGCTGCTGATCATGGGTCTGGCCACCATGGCCATCGGCCTGCTGCCCGGCTACCAGACCGGCGCCTTCGGCATGTTCTCCGACGGGATCGGGATCTGGGCGCCCACGGCACTGGTGGTCCTGCGCTTCCTGCAGGGCTTCGCGGTGGGCGGTGAATGGGCCGGCGCCACGTTGCTGACGTCGGAATACGCACCGGCCGGCAAGCGCGGGCTGTACGCGATGTTCCCGCAGCTGGGTCCGGCCTTCGCCTTCTTCCTGTCCAGCCTGACCTTCCTGGTGGCCAGTCTCACCGTGGGCACCGCCAGCGACGCTTTCCTCGACTACGGATGGCGTATCCCGTTCATCCTGTCCATGGTGCTGGTACTGGTGGGCCTGTGGGTCCGCCTGGCCGTCGCCGAGACCCCGGTCTTCCAGCAGGCCCAGGCGCAGCGCGCCAAGGCGCCGGTTCAGGCGGTCACCCGCCTGCCGTTCCTCGACGCGGTCAAGTTCCAGTGGAAGGAGATCGTCATCGCCGGCGGCGCGCTGGCCAGCTTGTTCTCGCTGTTCTACATGGGCACCGCGTTCCTCACCAGCTACGCCACCAACCCCGACCACATGGGTCTGTCCCGGAACTTCGTGCTGACTTCGGGCATGATCGCGGCCGTCTTCTTCGGCCTGTCCACCGCGGCCTCGGCCGTGTACTCCGACCGCTTCGGCCGGCGCCGGGTCATCATGGTGTCGGTGATCGTGGCGGTGCCGTGGTCGCTGCTGCTGTTCCCGATCCTGAACGTCGGCGGCGAGCTCGCCTTCATCGTCGGCCTGATCGGCACCCTGCTCATCTTCGGTATCGCCTACGGTCCGGCCGGCGCGCTGCTTCCGGAGCTGTTCCAGGCCCGCTACCGCTACACCGGCGCCGGTATGGGCTACAACCTGGCGGGCATCTTCGGCGGCGCCATCCCGCCGCTGATCGCGGTGCCGCTGATCGCCGGCCCCGGCGCGATCTGGGTGGGCATCATGCTCGCGGCGCTGTCCTCGGTCAGTGTGCTCTGCACCTACCTGATGACCGAGACCAAGGATACCGACGTCAGTGCTTCCCAGCCCGTCGCGCTGCCGGGCGACGACGCCGAGGAGCTGCAGCCCGCGTAAGCGGTTCAGGGACCGCTGCGCCAGTCGAGTCGGCCGCCGACCTGCGCATCCAGCCACGTCTGGATGTCGCCGGCGGCGGCCGCTCCCGTGAGTGCGGTGACCGCGACCTCGGTGGCTTCGGTGGCCTCGGCGGTGGTCAGCAGGCCCGCGGCATGGGCGGCGAAGACCTCGTCGACGTCGATCAGCGCCAAGTCGGAGCCCGGGACGTCGACCAGATCCAGATACCAGTCGACGGCGTGCCAGCGGCCCCGGGAGTCGGGGCCGTGGAAGCGGCCCACGTCGAGGTAGAGCCGTTGGTCGGAGCGATAGCCGTCGGTGAAGTGAAAGATGTTGGCGCGCAAGCCCAGCGACGGCAGCAGCCAACTCTCCAGGTGATGGAATCGCGGATGGTCGGCGCTGCGGGACATGTACAGGCCGTAGGGCGTCTCGCGATACTCCTCGACCGGTCGCACGAAACCCTTGTTGTCGGTGTTGGTCATCGCCGGAACGTCGAAGACCTCGCGCTTGGGCGGGTGGACGGTCATACCCCCTGGATGCGGCCGTCGGCGTCGACGGTGAAGGACGGATTGAAGACGAAGTCCCACCGGAAGCCGTCCGGATCGGCGACGCAGGCGCTCACCCCGCCCCAGTCCTGGCGGCGAGGTGCACCGATCGAGGTCGCGCCGGCATCGAGCGCCCGCCGATAGAGCCGTTCCACATGGTCGGCGTCGGTGACGTTGTGGCCCAACGACATCGGCGGCGCCAGCGGGCCGTGGCCGACGTCGCCGTACTCGCTCGGCATGCTCGCGACGTTCCACAGGGCCAGCAGCAGGCCGTGTCCGGCCTGGACGAAGGCGATCTCGTCGGCCACGCGGTCCACGGGACGAAAACCCAGGCCCTCGGTGTAGAAGCGCTCCGAGGTGTCGACGTCGCGCACACCGAGGGTGACGGCGGTGACGTGGGGGATGGGGGTGCCGGTCATGCCCCCACACTACGTCGGGGCACCGACGGAAATCGGCCCGATGACGCATGCATGTATGCGTTATTGACAATAATTATCATTAAGCGATTCACTGTCGCCATGCGTACCTCTCCCAACCTCATGTTCCTGTCGTCGTCGGCGGCGACTCGGCTCGGCACGACCCTGCTCGGGGCGGCCCTGCTCGGCGTGACCGCGTGCTCCGCGGGCGACGGCGGCACCGCCGCGCCCGGCACGGGTCCGTCCGCCCCGGTCGAGCAGTCCAGTGCCCAGCCCCGCCTGGTGTTGACCCACGACGGCGGTCTCACCGTGCTCGACGGCAGCGATCTGGCCACCGTCGCCGACTTCGACTACGACGGCTTCATCCGAGCGAATCCGGCCGGCGACGGGCGGCACGTCTTCGTCTCCACGTCGACCGGCTTCGAGCTCGTCGACCTCGGGACCTGGCGCGAACCGCACGACGGCCACGCGCACTACTACACCGCCGAGCCGACGCGGACCGGTCGGACCTACGCCGGCGCCAAGCCCGGCCACGTGGTGGTGCACGAGGACCGGACGACCCTGTTCACCGATGGGACGGGGGAGATCCGCATCCTGGACACGGCGCGGATCGGCGCACCCGACGCGCTGGTGCGGGAGCTGCGCGTGCCCGCGCACCACGGCGTCGCCGTGGCCCGAGCCGACGGTTCGACGGTCGTGTCGCAGCCGCGCGGCGAGAAGGCCGGGGCGCTGGCGATCCTCGGTGCCGACGGTGCTGAGATCGCCCGGAACGGGGACTGCCCGGGGCTGCACGGCGAGGCCGCGGCCGCCGACGGCGCACTGACCTTCGGCTGCACCGACGGTGCGCTGGTGGTGCGCGGTGACGACATCGTCAAGGTGTCGGCCGCCGAACGGTACGCCCGCCTCGGCAACCAGGCCGGCAGCGAGCGTTCACCGATCGTGCTCACCGACTACAAGACCGACGCGGACGCCGAACTCGAGCGTCCGGACAAGTTCGCGCTGGTGGACACCGTCGGGGCCGGGGCGATCAAGGTGGTCGACATCGACTACAGCTACAGCTACCGCTCGCTGGGCCGCGGGCCCGCCGGTGAGGCGCTCCTGCTGGGCACCGACGGTGCCCTGCACGTCATCGATCCGGTCAGCGGCACGGAACGGGCCGCCTACCCGGTGATCGGCGCGTGGACCGAGCCCGACGACTGGCAGGCGCCCGCGCCCGACCTGTTCGTGCTCGGTTCCACCGCCTACGTGACCGACCCGAACAGCAAGCGCATCCTCGCCGTCAGTCTGCACGACGGCACGATCCTGGCCGAACGAACCCTCGACGATCCCACCCTCGAACTGACCGGCGTCACCGGCTGAGGCGGGGGCGAGGCGCTCAGACCCGGACGATGTCGGTGCCGCGCACCTCGACGTCGATCGGTTCCAGGCCGCTGGGCGCCGGGCCCTCGGTGCGGCTGCCGTCGAGCGTGAAATGACTGCCGTGGCACGGACAGACGAGTTCGGCGCCGCTGACGTTGACCGTGCAGCCCGCATGCGGGCACACCGCGGAGAACGCCCGGAAGGTGCCGGCCTCCGGCTGGGTCACCAGGACCAGTTCGGTGTCGCCGACCAGCAGCCCGCTGTTCACCGGGACCTGGTCGACGGTCGTCAGGATCACCGAGCCGTCCGGCAGTTCGACGGTGGGCTCGGGCTTCTTCGGCGGCGGGGACGTGGTGCACGCGGCCGCGGTCAACGTCACCGCCGCGGCGCCCGCGCCGGCCAGGACGGCGCGTCGACCGAAGTTCGGGTGCCGGTCGGTCCCCGGGCAGCCCTCGCAGGCCTGTGCGTCGGGTGCATCGTGGGGCTGATTCATCATGCGTCCTTCCCTGACGGGCTCACTGATGCATTCTGCCACCCGCGCGACCCGAAGCGGTGTCGGTACCAGCCGCTACCCTGGAGATATGGCATTCGCAGCGGAACAGCCGGTCGTCGCGCACTCGGAGTATCGGCCGATCGGAGACGTGGAGCGCTCGCGGAACACGCTCGAGGTGGTCAGCGACCTGGTGCCGGCCGGGGACCAGCCGACCGCCATCGCCGAGCTGGAACGACGCCTGGCCGCGGGTGAGCGGGACGTGGTGCTCCTGGGCGCCACCGGCACCGGCAAGTCGGCGACGACGGCGTGGCTGATCGAGAAGGTGCAGCGACCCACCCTGGTGATGGCACCCAACAAGACCCTCGCGGCGCAGTTGGCCAACGAACTGCGCGAGATGCTGCCGAACAACGCCGTCGAGTACTTCGTCTCGTACTACGACTACTACCAACCCGAGGCGTACATCGCCCAGACCGACACCTACATCGAGAAGGACAGCTCGATCAACGACGATGTCGAGCGGCTGCGGCACTCGGCCACCTCGAACCTGCTGTCCCGCCGGGACGTGGTGGTGGTCGCGTCGGTGTCGTGCATCTACGGTCTGGGCACCCCGCAGTCGTACCTGGACCGGTCGGTGGAGCTGTCGGTGGGCGAGCAGATCGACCGGGACGCCCTGCTGCGGCTGCTCGTGGACATCCAGTACGACCGCAACGACGTCGCGTTCACCCGCGGCGGCTTCCGGGTCCGCGGCGACACCGTCGAGATCATTCCGTCGTACGAGGAACTCGCCATCCGCATCGAGTTCTTCGGCGACGACGTGGAGGCGCTGTACTACCTGCACCCGCTCACCGGTGATGTGATCAGGCAGGTCGACAGCCTGCGGATCTTCCCGGCCACCCACTACGTGGCCGGCCCCGAACGCATGGCCCGGGCGATCGACGGCATCGAGGCCGAACTCGAGCAGCGACTCGCGGTCTTCGAGGAGCAGGGCAAACACCTGGAGGCCCAACGGCTCCGCATGCGCACCAACTACGACATCGAGATGATGCGCCAGGTCGGCTTCTGCTCGGGCATCGAGAACTACTCGCGGCACATCGACGGCCGCGACGCCGGCAGCGCCCCGGCCACGCTGATCGACTACTTCCCGGAGGACTTCCTGCTCGTCATCGACGAATCCCACGTGACGGTGCCGCAGATCGGAGCCATGTACGAGGGCGACATGTCGCGCAAGCGCAACCTCGTGGAGTTCGGTTTCCGGCTGCCCTCGGCGGTGGACAATCGTCCGCTCACTTGGGACGAGTTCGTCGATCGCACCGGTCAGACGGTGTACCTGTCGGCCACCCCCGGCGCCTACGAGCTCGGGCAGTCCGGCGGCGAGTTCGTCGAGCAGGTGATCCGACCCACCGGCCTGCTGGATCCGAAGGTGGTCGTCAAACCCACCAAGGGGCAGATCGACGACCTCATCCACGAGATCCGCGAACGCTCCGAACGCGACGAACGGGTGCTGGTCACCACCCTGACCAAGAAGATGTCCGAGGACCTCACCGACTACCTGCTCGAACTCGGCATCCGCGTCCGCTACCTGCATTCGGAGGTCGACACGCTCCGTCGCGTGGAACTGCTGCGACAGCTCCGGTCCGGCGAGTACGACGTGCTCATCGGCATCAACCTGCTGCGCGAGGGCCTGGACCTGCCGGAGGTCTCGCTGGTCGCCATCCTCGACGCGGATAAGGAGGGCTTCCTGCGCAGCACCACCTCGCTGATCCAGACCATCGGTCGTGCCGCCCGCAACGTGTCCGGCGAGGTGCACATGTACGCCGACAAGATCACCGACTCGATGCGCAACGCCATCGACGAGACCGATCGGCGCCGGGCCAAGCAGATCGCCTACAACAAGGAGAAGGGCGTCGACCCGCAACCGCTGCGCAAGAAGATCGCCGACATCCTCGATCAGGTCTACGCCGAGGCCGAGGACACCGTGGAGATCGGCGGTTCGGGACGCAATGCCAGCCGCGGCCGCCGAGCGCAGGGCGAGGGTTCCCGTCCGGTCAGCGCGGGCGTGTTCGAGCAGCGCGACACGTCGGCCATGCCGCGTGCGGAACTGGCCGATCTGGTTCAGGAACTCACCGATCAGATGATGAACGCGGCCCGCGACTTGCAGTTCGAGTTGGCCGGACGCCTACGCGACGAGATCGCGGACCTGAAGAAGGAGTTGCGCGGAATGGACGCGGCCGGGATCAAGTAGGCCGTGGTCGCGGGGGCGCAGGGTATGTTCTACAACATCGACCCCGCCCGGAGATGCCGGGTGGGTAGACGTCGGAGGTAGAAGCAAGAATGGCCGATTACAGAACTGTCGTCGTCGGAACTGACGGCTCCGATTCCTCGCTGCACGCCGTCGCGCGTGCCGGAGCCATCGCGGGCGATTCCGCCACGCTGGTGATCGCGTGCGCCTACTTCCCCAACGACGGCCGCTCGGCGAGCGCCGCCGGCGATGCCCTCGGCGCCGATGCCTACCAGGTGATGGGGTCCTCGCCCACCGAGGAGATCCTGCGGGCGGCCAAGGAACGCGCCGTCGCCGCCGGGGCCACCGAAGTGACCACCCGCGCGGTCAAGGGCGCCCCCGTCGAGGCCCTGTTGCAGCTGGTCAGCGACGTACAGGCGGACCTGCTCGTGGTGGGCAACAAGGGCCTGAACTCCATCGCCGGTCGCCTGCTCGGCTCGGTCCCGGCCGACGTCGCGCGCAAGGCTTCCAGCGACGTGCTGATCGTTCACACCACGTAGTCGCTGGGCTCAGTGCTCAGGTAGGTCGGTGAGCACCTCGGGGAGATCCTCGTGGTGCACCACCACCAGCCGCTGCGTGGCGCGGGTGAGCGCGACGTACAGGTCGCTGAGACCGCGCGGCGACGTCGACAGCAGCTCGTCGGGGTCCACCACGATCACGTTGTCGAACTCGAGGCCCTTGGCGGCGTGGAGCGACAGCACGCGCACCCCGTCGGTGCGGTCCGCTGCCGCCGCCTCGGCCTCCCGGGTGTCGGCGACCAGGATCGCGGTGAGGCCCGGCCACTGCGCCGCCTCGGCCGCCTCCAATGCGGTGCGTAGACCGCGGTCCGCGGGTGCCTGGATTCGGTAGGGTTCGATTCCGTTGCTGCGCAACGACTTCGGCGGGGTCTGCGTCGGATCGATCAGGGCCAGAAGACGATTGGCGTACTCGGTGATCTCGCTCGGGGTGCGATAGTTCACCGTCAGCTCGCGCAGCCGCCAGCGGTTGGCGACGTACGGTGTGAAGATCCGTTCCCACGACGTGGTGCCCGACGGGTCGCCTGTCTGCGCGGTGTCGCCGATGATCGTCATCCAACGATTCGGTATGCGGCGCATGATCATTCGCCAGGACATCGTCGAGAGTTCTTGGGCCTCGTCGACGATCACGTGCCCGAAGGTCCAACTCCGGTCGTCATAGGCGCGTTCCGCGGTGGTCCGGTACTCGGCCACTTCCTGACGCTCGGCCAACTGCTCGGCGTCGATCAGGTCGTAGGCCATCAGCAACTCGGGGTCCATCTCGTCCTCGAGATCCTGCGGCGCCGAGCCGGTGAGAATGTCGAGCGCGTCCTGCGCTTCGGCGATCCGGCGTCGCCACTGGGCCTTCTGCTCGCGCTGAGCCTCGTCGGTCCGGTAGCCGATGAGCTCGGCGAGCTCGTCGAGCAACGGGACGTCGGCGGGGGACATGTCGGCGTGCTCGGGCAGCGGCGCCGCCTCGCGGTGCAGTTCGGCGCGATCCTCCTCGCTCCAGCCGCGGGTGGCACCGCGGCGAAATCGACTGTCGGAGTACAGGTCTCGAAGCAGGTCCTGCGGGTTGAGGGTGGGCCAGAACTGCAGGACGGTCCGCACCACCGCGTCGTCGCTCTCCAACTCGGCGCGGATGTCGTCGAGATCGGCGGCCGTGAGCAGCTGGGAACCGTCCAGGGTGGACGAGCCGAGTCTGCGGGCGTGGACGACGGCCAACTCGTCGAACGCGGTCCGCAGGAAGGTGCGTTGCGCCAGATTGTGCGGACGCCGCGTGGAGCGGGCGGCCGCGCGGGCGGCCTTGATCACGGCCGAGTCGACGGGCAGACGGTAGCCGTCGAAATCCACCGTCAGCCCGGCCGGCGGCAGCGCCTGCCGAGCACGGACCGCGGCGCGCAGCACCCCCAGGATGCGGTCGGCGTCGCCCTTCAGTTCCGCGGCACGACGCGAGTCGATCGCCCGGGCGCGGATGCCGGGGAACAGATTCCCGACGGTGGACAGCAGCACGCCGGTCTCACCGAGGGAGGGCAACACCTGGGCGATGTAGTCCAGGAACGTCTCGTTGGGCCCGATGATGAGGACACCGCTGCGGGAGAGCACGTCGCGGTGGGTGTACAGCAGGTACGCGGCGCGGTGCAGCGCCACCGCGGTCTTCCCCGTGCCGGGACCGCCCTGGACCACCATCACCCCGCGGTGCGGGTTGCGGATGATCTCATCCTGCTCGCGCTGGATGGTCTCGACGATGTCGGTCATCTCACCGGTGCGCGCGGCGTTGAGCGCGGCCACCAGGGCGATCTCGTTGACGACGCTCGCGTCGTGTCCGTCGCCGCTGTCGACCTCGCCGGAGAGCAGGTACTCGTCGGAGACGCTGCGCACCGCGCGCGTGCGCGTGCGCAGGTGGCGCCGACGTTGAACGCCCTCCGGCGAGGCCGGAGTGGCCAGGTAGAACGGCCGCGACAGCGGCGCGCGCCAGTCCAGCAGCAGCGTGGTCACCTGGTCGTCGTCGAGGATGCCCATCCGGCCGATCCGGGCGAGGGAGCTGCCCGTCTCGTCCGGCTCGGTCAGGTCGAGTCGGCCGAAGTAGAGGTTGTGCTCGGCGGCGTCGATGCGGGTCAGCATCTGGGTGTAATGCCGCTCGTACGATTCGCGTTCGGACAGCGCCTGCGGCGTCCCCGCCGACTCGAGAAGGGTCTCGGAAAGCCGACGGTTCGCGGTCGCCCGCATGCGGTCCAGCCGCGCGTACACGGCGTCGAGATGTACCTGTTCTTCAGCCAGGCGGGGATCGGGGGTCACAGTCGCACCAGTGTACGCACGCGCGCAGCCCCCGGCATCGGCCCAGGTTCGCGACCGCTACCTGCGCAGGCGGCGCCGAATGCCCCGCACCTGATCCTCCGCCCGGTGGCGGATCTCGTCGGCCACCACGGGTGCCCGATCGCCGACCATGAGGGCGATCTCCTCGGCCCGGTGCCGAGCCTGCTCGGCGACCAGGGGTGCGCGCTCGGCCGCCTTGACCGCCAGGATCTCGGCGCGTCCGCGACCGACGTCGGCCCACTCCGCGGCACGGTCGGCCCACTCGGCGGCACGGTCACCGAGCTCGTGGGCGTCCGTGCTGCCCGGGAGCGCCGCGGCCATCGCGATCTTGGCCTCGTGCGCAGTGCGCCGCCCGCGCCAGGCCAACGACGGCTTGCCCTCGGTGTCGGCGCTGGCCAGCAGGACGCCGCCGAGCAGGCCGAGGTTCTTGACGAAGGACACCTTGCGGACCTCGCGGCGCAGCGGGTCGGTCTCGGTCCAGAAGGCGCCGTCGTAGACGGTCGCCGGGACCAGGGTGCCGGCGAGCACCGCGGACGCGACCCGCGGGATGCGTCCGGTGGCCAGCAGGAGGCCGCCGCCGATCTGCACGGCGCCGTTGATCCGCAGCGCGGTGGCCGCGTTGGCAGGCACCACCTGCGCCACCTCGGCGGGCAGGGCGTCCCGGCCGGCGTCGACCAGCGGCTGCGCGGTGGTGACGACGGGCTGTCGGGCGAGGAGGGCCTCGGCGCCGGAGGCGACGAATGCGGACGCGAGCAGGGGACGGGCGATCTTGCGGAGAATCACGGGTGGACCTTCCGTTGGGAGCTACTTGTCTCGGTCAGGCCCGAGCTGGGCTCTGGGCCTTGTACCGAGCGTAGGCAAAATCTCCGCGGCGTGCGGTGTAGGTCACTACCAGCCGCGGGCGCGCCACTCGGGCAGTGCGGGACGTTCGGCGCCCAAGGCGGTGTCCGTGCCGTGGCCGGGGTAGACGACGGTGTCGTCGCCGTACCGGCCGAAGAGCTTGGTCTCCACGTCGTTGAGCAGGATCTCGAAGTCGCCGGGCTGCCAGGTCTTGCCCACCCCGCCGGGGAAGAGCGAGTCGCCGGTGAACAGGTGGACGCGGCCGCTCGCCTCGGTCAGGGCCAGGGCGACCGAGCCCGGGGTGTGCCCGACCAGGCCGATGACGTCCAGGGTCAGGTCGCCGACGGTGACGGTGTCGCCGTCGGCGAGCAGGCGATCGGGGGTCACCGGGAGTTCGGGCGCATCGGCGGCGCCTGCCGCGGTCGGTACCTGCCGGACGCGGTCGACCTCCTCCAGGGCCTGCCAGTGGTCGAAGTGCCCGTGGGTGGTGACGATCTCCCGCAGATCCGCGTCCAGCGTCGACAGCAGGGCCAGGATCGAGGGGGCGTCGTTGGCGGCGTCGATCAGCAGCGCGGCGCCGGTGGCCGCGTCGGTCACCACGTAGACGTTGTTGTCCATCGGGCCCACCGACATCTTCACGATGGTCGCGTTGTCGAGGGTGCGGCGCTGGGCCCGGACGTCGTGATGATCGGCGGACGGCGTCGTGTCGCCGGTGTAGTCGTCGGAGATGTTGACCTGGATGCTCATGACCCCAGCCTAGTGTCGATCGTCACAGGCCGGCCGGGGGAGTCCGCTCACAGCGCAGCGCTCGACACCGATCTTGTCGGTACCTCCGCGTACCCTGAACACTTGGGGAAGTTCGCTTCGCCGATGGCTGCGTGAGCAGGAACGGGTCGAGCAGGAATGGGAGTGCCAGGTGGTTGATCGGCTGATCGTCCGGGGTGCGCGAGAGCACAATCTGCGCGGGATCGACGTCGATCTACCGCGCGACTCGCTGATCGTCTTCACCGGGTTGTCCGGTTCGGGTAAATCGTCGCTCGCCTTCGACACCATCTTCGCCGAGGGGCAGCGGCGCTACGTCGAATCGCTGTCGGCGTACGCGCGCCAATTCCTCGGGCAGATGGACAAGCCCGACGTCGACTTCATCGAGGGCCTGTCGCCGGCGGTCTCCATCGACCAGAAGTCGACCAACCGCAATCCGCGGTCGACGGTGGGCACCATCACCGAGGTGTACGACTACCTCCGCCTGCTCTACGCCCGCGCGGGCACCCCGCACTGCCCCACGTGCGGGGAGCGGATCGCCCGACAGACGCCGCAGCAGATCGTCGATCAGGTGCTGGCGCTCGAGGAGGGCACCCGATTCCAGGTCCTCGCGCCGGTGGTGCGCACCCGCAAGGGAGAGTTCGTCGACCTGTTCGCCGAGCTGCAGACGCAGGGCTTCGCGCGTGCGCGGGTGGACGGCGCCGTGCATCAGCTGTCCGATCCGCCCAAGCTGAAGAAGCAGGAGAAGCACGACATCGACGTCGTCGTCGACCGCCTCGCCGTCAAGGCGACCGCGCGTCAGCGTCTCACCGATTCGGTGGAGACGGCGCTGCGGCTGGCCGACGGCATCGTGGTGCTCGACTTCGTCGATCGCGACGAGGATGCCGCCGACCGCACGCGCCGATTCTCCGAGAAGATGGCCTGCCCCAACAACCATCCGATCGCGATCGACGACCTGGAGCCGCGCAGCTTCTCCTTCAACTCGCCCTACGGCGCCTGCCCGGAGTGCGACGGTCTCGGCGTCCGCAAGGAGGTCGACGAGACGCTGGTGGTCCCGGACCCGGAGATGACGCTGGCCGAGGGGGCCATCGCGCCCTGGTCGTCCGGGCACAACGCCGAGTATTTCGGTCGCCTGATGGGCGGCCTCGGCGAGCAGATGGGCTTCGACCTGGACACGCCGTGGAACAAGCTGCCGCGCAACGCGCGCAAGGCGCTCCTGGACGGCTCCGAGCACCAGGTACACGTCAAGTTCCGCAACCGCTACGGACGGACCCGCTCGTACTACACCGAGTTCGAGGGCGTCATGGCCTTCCTCACACGGCGCGCCGACGCCACCGAGTCCGAGCAGATGAAGGATCGGTACGAGGGCTACATGCGCGACGTGCCGTGTCCGGCGTGCGCGGGCACCCGCCTGCGCCCGGAGATCCTGGCGGTCACGCTGCACAACCCGGTTCAGGGCGACTATTCGATCGCGCAGGTCACCGCGCTGTCGGTGGCCGAATGCGCGGAGTACCTCGACGGCCTGGCGCTGGGCGAACGGGAGGCCGCGATCGCCGGCCGCGTCCTCAAGGAGGTGCAGGCCCGCATCACGTTCCTGCTCGACGTCGGCCTGGAGTACCTGTCGCTGGCGCGAGCGGCGGGCACGCTGTCCGGCGGCGAAGCCCAGCGCATCCGCCTGGCCACGCAGATCGGCGCGGGTCTGGCCGGGGTGCTGTACGTGCTCGACGAGCCGTCGATCGGCCTGCATCAGCGCGACAACCGTCGCCTGATCGACACCCTGGTCCGGCTCCGCGACCTCGGCAACACGCTGATCGTCGTCGAGCACGACGAGGACACCATCCGCGCGGCGGACTGGATCGTCGACATCGGTCCGCGTGCCGGTGAGCACGGCGGTCAGGTGGTGCACAGCGGGGATTACCCGGGGCTGCTGACGAACACCGAGTCGATCACCGGCGCCTACCTGTCCGGGCGCAAATCGCTGGAGGTGCCGGCCTCGCGTCGGCCCGTCGACCGCAAACGGCAGCTGACCGTGGTCGGCGCCCGCGAGAACAACCTGCGGGGCATCGACGTCAAGTTCCCGCTCGGCGTCCTCACCGCGGTCACCGGCGTGTCCGGGTCGGGTAAATCGACCCTGGTCAACGACATTCTCGCCACCGTGCTGGCCAACAAACTCAACGGCGCGCGGCAGGTGCCCGGGCATCACACCCGCATCACCGGCCTCGAGCACCTGGACAAGCTGGTGCGGGTGGACCAGTCGCCGATCGGGCGCACGCCCCGATCCAATCCGGCCACCTACACCGGGGTCTTCGACAAGATCCGCACCCTGTTCGCCGCCACCACGGAGGCGAAGGTGCGCGGCTACCAGCCGGGACGCTTCTCGTTCAACGTCAAGGGCGGCCGCTGCGAGGCGTGCATGGGCGAGGGCACCATCAAGATCGAGATGAACTTCCTGCCCGACGTCTACGTGCCGTGCGAGGTGTGTCACGGCGCGCGGTACAACCGGGAGACCCTCGAGGTCCACTACAAGGGCAAGACCATCGCCGAGGTGCTGGACATGCCGATCGAGGAGGCCACCGAGTTCTTCGAGCCGGTCACCTCCATCCACCGGTATCTCAAGACCCTGGTCGACGTCGGTCTGGGCTATGTCCGCCTCGGCCAACCGGCCCCGACCCTGTCCGGCGGTGAGGCGCAGCGCGTCAAGCTCGCCGCCGAACTGCAGAAGAGGTCCACCGGTCGCACCGTCTACGTGCTCGACGAGCCGACGACCGGCCTGCACTTCGAAGACATCGCCAAGCTGTTGGTGGTGATCAACGGACTGGTGGAGAAGGGGAACTCGGTGGTGGTCATCGAACACAATCTCGACGTGATCAAGACCGCCGACTGGGTGATCGACATGGGTCCCGAGGGCGGCAGCGGCGGTGGCACCGTCGTGGCGCAGGGGACCCCGGAGCAGATCGCGGCCACGCCGGGCTCGCACACCGGCGGCTTCCTGGCCGACCTGCTGCCGGCCGCCGAATCCGCCAGCTGAGGCGGGCCGACCGGAGCCGTAGCATGGATCACATGACGACCCCCGGATCCGAATTCGACGACGCCCTCAGTCCCGGCGTGCAGGCGCCCTCGTACGAGGAGGTCACCGGCTACACCAAGTCGGGCGAGCCCACCCTGGACTTCGTGCGCGACAAGATCGAGAAGCGCGCGGCCGTCGCGATCGGCGCCGAGGAACTGGCCGCCGCGATGCCGGAGAGCCGCGAGCTCGAGGACGTCCTCGCCGAGCGGGACAAGGCCGCCAAGGCGAAACTCGACGAGATCCGCAAGTCGATGGGCTGACCGGCGCCGACGCCGGCGGCGATCAGCCCCGGACGGGGCCGGTCAGCTTCTCGCCGGGGCCTTCGCCCGGCGCATCCGGGAACGCGCTGGCCTCGCGGAAGGCCAGCTGCAGTGCCTTGAGACCGTCCCGGATCGGCTTGCGGTGCACGCCGAGATCGGGGGAGGCGGCCACCACCAGGCCGGCCAGCGCGGTGATCAGGGTGCGCGCCTCGGGGAGGTCGCGGTACTGCTCGTCGCCCCCGGCCTCCGGGCCGATCTTTTCGGCGGCCGCGCTCATCAGCATCACGGCCGCACGGGAGATCACCTCGATCGAGGGAATGGTGGCGAGTTCGCGCACCTGGTCGGGGCCGGTCGCCTCCGGCGAGTCGGACGGGTCGGTGGAATAGGAATCTGCGCTCACGACTGTTAGACTTTCACAGCATGACCGCCCTGGCGTTGCCGGGGTAGCAAGAGGATGTTCGTAATCCCACCGCCCGACGCTGTCTCTGACAAGCAGTTTTGCGGTCGAAGGTCACATCATCGCATGACGATGACGGTGTGCGGCAGCCCGCAAGGGATGCTGTCGCCCGCGTCCGCGGTGGTGTCTTCGATTCGACGCCCCTCTCGCTACTTCGCTCCGTCCCGTGTGGTCGGCAGTGAAAACCCGATGGAGGAGGCCACATCAGCACTGAGACCCGCATCAACGAGCGCATCCGCGTCCCCGAGGTCCGTCTTGTCGGACCCGGTGGTGAGCAGGTGGGCATCGTGCGTGTTGAAGATGCGCTTCGCCTGGCTTACGAAGCCGACTTGGACCTGGTTGAGGTCGCGCCCGACGCGCGGCCGCCGGTGTGCAAGATCATGGACTACGGCAAGTTCAAGTACGAGGCGGCGCAGAAGAAGCGCGAGTCCCGCCGTAATCAGCAGATGACCGTGATCAAGGAGCAGAAGCTCCGTCCGAAGATCGACGACCACGACTACGAGACCAAGAAGGGTCACGTCGTCCGGTTCCTCGAAGCGGGCTCGAAGGTCAAGGTCACCATCATGTTCCGCGGTCGTGAGCAGTCCCGTCCCGAGCTGGGATTCCGGCTGCTGCAGCGCTTGGGCAACGACGTCGCCGAATTCGGCTACGTCGAGACCTCGGCGAAGCAGGACGGACGCAACATGACCATGGTCCTTGCCCCGCACAAGGGCTCGAAGACTCGGGCGCAGGCTCAGCAGTCCGCGACGGACAGCTAAGCAGCCCACCCCCGCACCCCACTCACGCGGAGTCAGTACCGCGCCGGTCAACCCGGCACGGCGCTGGTCTTCGCCCGAATGAAGGAAAACCATGCCGAAGAGCAAGACTCACAAGGGCACCGCGAAGCGATTCAAGGTGACCGGCAGCGGCAAGATCGTCCGCCAGAAGGCCGGCAAGCGCCACCTCCTCGAGCACAAGTCCTCGCGGGTCAAGCGTCGCCTGGACGGCACCGTCGTGGTGAGCGAGGCCGACGCCCCGCGCATCAAGCGCCTGCTGAACAAGTGACTAGTAAGAATCGTTAGTTAGGACTGAAATCTCATGGCACGTGTGAAAAGGGCCGTCAACGCCCACAAGAAGCGCCGGACTATTCTCGAGGCCTCGAAGGGCTACCGCGGTCAGCGCTCGCGCCTGTACCGCAAGGCCAAGGAGCAGCAGCTCCACTCGATGACCTACGCCTACCGCGACCGACGTGCGCGCAAGGGCGAGTTCCGGAAGCTGTGGATCCAGCGCATCAACGCCGCCGCGCGTTCGCATGACATGACCTACAACCGCTTCATGCAGGGCCTGAAGCTGGCCGGCGTCGAGGTGGACCGCAAGGTCCTGGCCGACCTGGCCGTCACCGATCCGGCCGCGTTCGCCGGTCTGGTCGAGGTGGCCCGCAAGGCGCTGCCGGACGACGTCAACGCTCCGGTCGCCTGATCGGACCGCTGTCGACACCGTAGACACGAAGCGACCCGCGATGGATGTTCTCACCGAACGTTCGTCGCGGGTCGTTTCGTTGGCCAAACTTCACCGGGCGTCGGTCCGACGCACCGAAGGGATCTTCCTCGCCGAGGGGGCGAACGCGGTCCACGCCGCGCTCTCGACCGGCCGGGCGCAGTCGCTGCTGGTGCGCGACGACGACGCCGACCGTCACCGAGATCTGCTCGCACGTGCCGCGGACGCCGGTCTCCCGGTCTACCGGGTGACCGCGCGCGCTGCCGACAAACTCAGCGAAACCACCACCGCGCCCGGCATCTTCGCGGTCGCCGAGCTGCTGTCCGTCGGGCTCGACGACCTCGAGCTGACCGGCCGGGACCGCTCCGGCGCGGCGTCGTTCGTGGTGGTCGCCGTCGAGCCGCGGGAGCCGGGGAACGCGGGCACCCTGATCCGGTGCGCCGACGCGATGGGCGCCGCGGCCGTCCTGTTCCTGGGCGACGCGGTGGATCCGCACAACGGCAAATGCGTCCGAGCCAGCGCCGGCAGCGTCTTTCACGTGCCGATCGTGACCGAGAAGGACGTCGACGCCGCTCTCGCGCGGTTGCGGGCGGCCGGTTTCGCGACGCTGGCGACCACCATGCTCGGGGAAGTGGCGCTACCCGCCGCCGATGCCTTGCTGGCGGGTCCGCACGCCTGGCTGTTCGGCAACGAAGCGCACGGGTTGCCGGGATCGGTGGTGGAGGCCGCCGACCACCGGGTGTCCATCCCGATCCACGGCCGGGCGGAGAGCCTGAACCTGGCGGCCGCGTCCGCGATCTGTCTGTACGCGAGCGCGACCGCCCAGCACGGGGCCTAGCTCAGCGAGGCGAAGCCGCCGCGGTTGCTCTTGGTCCGGCCCTCCTTGAGGACCAGCAGGATGTTGGCGTTGTCGCCCACCAGGTCGGCGTCCACGCTGGGATCGCCCTTGACCACCACGACGTCGGCCAGCTTGCCGGCCTCCAGCGTGCCCAGCTTGTCGTCGACGCCGCACAGTTCGGCCGAGACCTTGGTGCCGGCGCTGATCGCCTGCAGCGGGGTCATGCCGCCGAACTTGACCAGCAGGCCCACCTCGCCGAGGTTGGTGCCGTGGTCGGGCACGAGCCCGGCGTCGGTGCCGGTGGCGATCTTGATGCCTGCCTCGACAGACTTGCGGATGGACTCCTGCGCCATCGCATGCCACTTCTCGCTCTTGGCGACGGCCTGCGGGGTGGCGGTGTCCGGGTGCATGGTCTCCAGCAGCGTCGGCACCAGGAACTGGCCGTTGGCCACCATCTCCTGACGCAGTTCGTCGGTGATCGCATAGCCGTGCTCGATGCTGCGCGCGCCGCCGCGGATCGCCGCGGTGATGCCCTTGAGGCCGATCGCATGTGCGGCGACCGGGCGTCCGCCGTAGGCCTCGCCCTCCTCGACCAGCGCCGAGACGATCTCCTCGCGGGCGCCGAGGTAGTCGGGCTCGTCGTTGATCGACGTGACGCCGCCGCTGGAGGCCACCTTGATCACGTCGACGCCCTCGCGGCAGAGTTCACGCGCTTCCAGACGGGCCTCGTCGACGGTGTCCACCAGCACGCCGCCGACGATGCCGGTGCCGCTGAGCCCCGACGGGATGTGGAAGTCGGCGTGCCCACCGGTCTGGCTGATCATCTTGTCGGCCACCAGCAGACGCGGGCCGTCGATCAGGCCGTGGGCCACCGCGTCGCGCACACCGGTGTCGATGCCCATCAGGTCGCGCACGGTGGTCACGCCGGCCTCCAGCGTCACCTTGAGCCGGTCGATGAGTTCGAAGTAGCGGTACGAGGGCGGAACCATCGCGGCCATGATCGGGGAACCCTTGGTGCCGGGCAGGGACAGGTGCACGTGCACGTCGAAGAAGCCGGGGCAGAGGGTGTTGCCGCCGACGTCCAGGCGGGTGGCCGCGTCGTCGACCTTCGGTGCGCCGGCGGCCGGTCCGGCGTAGGTGATGGTGCTGTCGTCGATCACGAGGACGGCATCGGTCACCGGTTCGGCGCCGGTGCCGTCGATCAAGCGGGCATTGTGCAGCACAGTCGTCGTCATACCTGTTGTTGTACACGGTCGGTGCCACGCGCGAGTGCCCCGGACACCGGCGTCGGGAGGGCGCGGGCCAGGACGGCACAAAAGCGGGGACCCGAGGCGCAAAGCGCCCCGGGTCCCCGCGGTGGTCGATCCGAGTCGGCCGGTCAGTCCGGGATGGCGACCCGGACCGGGGTCGCCACCTTCGGCGACTCGTCGTTCGGGCCCTCGTTCGGGGTGCTGCCGTCACCGATCCGGCCGCCGCCGTTGAAGCCCCAGCAGTAGGTCTGATCGTCGGACATGGCGCACGAGGTGCTGGTGCCGGTGATCGCGGCGGTCACCTTGCCCAGCCCCTTGACCTGGGTGGGCGTGCTGATGACGTCGGCGGCGGCGTTGTTGCCGGCCTGCGCCAGGCGGTCGTTGCCCCAGCAGTAGACGCTGTCGTCGGCGGTGGCGCACATGGTGTTGATGTCGGTGCTGACCGTGCGGGCCGAGCCGGGCAGGCCGTCGACCTTCTTGGGTGAGCGCTGGTCGGTCGCGGTGCTGGAGTCGCCCTCGAACTGCGCGCCCCAGCAGTACACGTCGCCGTCGGCGACGGCGCACACCTGCGAGAAACGCACCTTGTCGGCGGTGCCGGAGCCCACCGAGACCGAGGTGACCTTGTCGAGGCCGCCGACCTTGGTGGGGGTGGGCTTGCGATCGGTGGTGCCGTCGCCCAACTGGCCGTTGCCGTTGTCGCCCCAGCAGAACAGTTCCTGCTGCTTGGTGACCGCACAGGTGGTGCCGCTGCGGACCTGCAGCGAGGTGACGTCGGCGATGCCGTCGACCTTGGTCGGCATCTCGATCTCCGACGCCGAGTCCGCGCCGCCCTCGCCGCGGGAGTTCCAGCCCCAGCACCAGACGTCGCCGTCGGAGACCGCGCAGGTGGTGTACTTGTCGGTGCTGATCGCGGTGACCTTGCCGAGGCCGTTCACCTTGAGCGGGACCGAGGAACTGCTGCTGGCGTTGTTGCCGAGCACGCCGAACAGTCCCGAACCCCAGCAGTAGGCGTCGTTCTCGGCGACCGCGCACGCGGTGACCTCGGGTTCGTCGCTCTCGTTGTAGCCGCCCAAGGCGATCGCGGTGACGTCGCTGAGCGTGCCGATCTTGGCCGGGGTCACGCGGTTGCTCTCCGAGCCGTCACCGAGCTGGCCGTCGCCGTTGGCGCCCCAGCAGTACAGCGAGGCGTCCTCGATCGAGCACAGGGTGCCCAGGTAGGAGGCCAGCGTGGCCTGCGCGGAGGCCGTCGCGACCACCGGAGGGGGATCGGACTTGGGCCACCACAGCGGCGAGGTCGCAGCCACGGCGATGAGCGCGACCGCGGCGACGGCGAGGGTGATGAACAAACCCTTCTTGCTCTTCTTCGGCGGCGCGCCGCCGGGCTGGCCGGGCATACCCGGCATCGGCGCCCACGCCTGGGCGGCCGCGGGGTGACCGGGCGGGTACAGTGGCATGGTTCCGTCGGGCATGGTGCCGGGTTGGCCGGGCGTCGACGGCTGGGAACCGTAGCCGGGCATCGAGGGCTGTGCACCGTAGCCCGCCGCGGCCGGCTGAGAACCGTACCCGGGCGGCTGCGAGCCGTAGCCGGGCATCGACGGCTGCGAGCCGTAACCGGGCACCGACGGCTGCGAACCGGGCGCCGACGGATGCGAGGTGTGGCCGGTGGGCGGCGGCACCGGTGCGATGGTGGTAGACGTGCCGGCCTGCGTGTGCGCCAGCGCGCGCTGAAGGTCGGCGGCGAAGGAGCGGCAGTCCGGGTAGCGGTTGGCCGGATTCTTGTCCATGGCACGCTGCAGGACCGGTGCCAGCGGTGCGAGATCGGGCCGGACGTGTGCGATGGACGGCACCGGCTGCTGCAAGTGCGCCATCATGATCGACGCCGAGGTGTCGCCGTGGTACGGGGAAGTGCCCGCCAGCAGGGTGTAGGTGGTGCACGCCAGCGAGTACTGGTCCGAACGGGCGTCGGCGGGGTGTCCGGAGATGATCTCCGGCGCGGTGTACGCCATGGTGCCGACCACCGAGTTCGCGGCGGTGAGCTGCGGGGAATCGGAGAGGCGGGCGATACCGAAGTCGAGCACCACGGCCCGCCGCAGCGCGCCGCTGTCCTCGCGGGTGATCACGATGTTGGCGGGCTTGATGTCGCGGTGGACCACCTGGCGCGCGTGCGCGTAGTCGAGGGCATCGGCCACCTGGCCCACCACCGTCACCACATCGGCGGCCGAGAGTCGCTCCGAGGCCAGGTCGGGGCCGTCGAGATAGCTCATGGTGAACCACGGTGCGCTGTCTTCGACGCCGTAGGCGTACACGGTGATGATGCTCGGATGATCGAGCGCAGCGGCGGTGCGCGCTTCGTTGGTGAACCGCTGCTGGAAGTCCGGATTGGACGAGCCGCCCACCGAGATGACCTTCATGGCCTCGCGACGCATGAGGTGTGGATTCTCCACGATGTACACATCGCCCATGGCCCCCGAGCCGAGTTGGGCGACCACGCGATACCCCGCGATTTGCGAACCTGGTGCGACCGGCACAATGCCTCCCTTATTGCGCGCCCGAGCGTGCGCGGCGGTCGTACCCCGGGGGCTACCCGGAGTTACGGCTAGATCGGATCAACTTACCTTCCTTTCAGAAACAGTTGGGGAGTTGGGCGGCGCGCGGCCGGGTTCGACGCCCATCTGTGACGCGTCGGGCCGGTGCGGATCCGGCGGCGCGAGTCCACTAGAATCTGCTGGTGACACCAGTCGTCTGATCTTGCGAGGAGCACTCAATCCGTGGCTGACGAGAACAACCAGCTCGAGTTCCCGACCCCCGAGGCTCTCGACGCCGCGGTCGCTGCCGCCGAAGCGGCCTTCGCCGCCGCCGCCGACCTGGACGAACTCGCCGCGGCCAAGACCGCGCACACCGGTGACCGGTCGCCGGTGGCCCTGGCTCGGCGGGCGCTGGGCGCGCTGCCGAAGCAGGAGCGGTCCAGCGCCGGCAAGCTGGTCAACGAGGTCCGCACGGCCGTCGCCGCCGCCCTCGAGGCCCGCACCGCGGTGCTCTCCGCCGAACGCGATGCGGCGGTGCTCGTCGCCGAATCGATCGACGTGACGCTGTCCGCGCCGCGCCGGCGCAGCGGTGCGCGGCACCCGATCACGGTGATCGCCGACCAGGTGGCCGACGTCTTCGTCGCCATGGGCTGGGAGATCGCCGAGGGGCCCGAGGTGGAGACCGAGCACCACAACTTCGATGCCCTCAACTTCCTGCCCGATCATCCGGCCCGATCGATGCAGGACACCTTCTACATCGCACCCGAGGGGTCGCGGCAGGTGCTGCGGACGCACACCTCGCCGGTGCAGGTGCGGTCGATGCTCGACCGCGAGGTGCCGATCTACGTCGCGTGCCCCGGACGGACCTTCCGGACCGACGAGCTCGATGCCACCCACACTCCGGTCTTCC
This sequence comes from Gordonia phosphorivorans, assembly GCF_042432625.1. Taxonomy (NCBI): domain Bacteria; kingdom Bacillati; phylum Actinomycetota; class Actinomycetes; order Mycobacteriales; family Gordoniaceae; genus Gordonia; species Gordonia phosphorivorans. The sequence goes on from NZ_JBHLWV010000055.1 coordinate 27,696, forward strand.
ATCAGATCGAGGGCCTGGCTGTCGACAAGGGGCTGACACTGGCGAACCTGCGCGGCACCCTGGAGACCTTCGCCAAGGCGCTGTTCGGGCCGGAGACCACCACCCGCATGCGGGCGAGCTACTTCCCGTTCACCGAGCCCTCCGCCGAGGTGGACGTCTGGTTCCCGGGCCGCAAGGGCGGCGCCGGCTGGGTGGAGTGGGGCGGTTGCGGCATGGTCAACCCGAACGTGCTGCGCGCCAGCGGTATCGACCCCGACGTGTACACCGGTTTCGCGTTCGGCATGGGCCTGGAGCGCACGCTGCAGTTCCGCAACGACCTGCCGGACATGCGCGACATGGTGGAGGGCGACGTGCGCTTCACCCAACCCTTCGGCGCGGCCCTGTAACTCGGCGCCGCCCGCCCGAACCACCATCCTCACCCACACCCTCACGGCACCGACGCGAAAGAAGTTCCCCGTGCGCCTCTCCCAGTCCTGGCTGACCGAAGCACTGCAGGCCGGAGCCCCCGGTTGGTCGGCGTCGACCGACGACATCGACGCGGGCTTCGTCCGCGTCGGTTTTGAAATCGAGGACGTCGAACCCTTCCCGACGATCACCGGTCCGCTGGTGGTGGGCCGGGTGGCCGACATCGAGGAACTCACCGAGTTCAAGAAGCCGATCCGGTTCTGCCTGGTCGACGTCGGCAACGACACTCCGCAGGAAATCGTCTGTGGCGCAAGGAATTTCAGCGTCGGAGATCTGGTGGTCGTGGCGCTCCCCGGTGCCGTGCTGCCCGGCGGATTCGAGATCGGCGCGCGTAAGACCTACGGCAAGATGTCGGCGGGCATGATCTGTTCGGTCTCCGAACTGGGGATCGGCTCGGATCACTCCGGCATCCTGGTCCTGGCGCCGGGTACCGCCGAGGCGGGTGCGAGCGCCTACGACATTCTGGGACTCGACGATGTGGCGATCGACGTCAACGTCACACCGGACCGCGGTTACGCCTTCTCCATGCGCGGCTTGGCCCGGGAACTGGCCAGCGCCTTCGCCGTGCCCTATGCCGACCCGGCGTCGGCGATCGCCGCGCCCGAGGCCGCGGCCGGCGAGCCGTGGCCGGTGGCACTCGACGACGACGGCCGCGCCGTGCGCTACACCGCCCGCGTGATCGAGGGCGTCGACGCCACCGCCGTCTCGCCGTGGTGGATGGCCAAGCGCCTGATGGTGGCCGGGATCCGGCCGATCTCCGGCATCGTGGACGTGACCAACTACGTGATGGCCGAACTGGGTCAGCCGTTGCACGCCTTCGACGCGGACAAGGTGGTCGGCACGGTGCGAGTGCGCGCGGCCCGCGCGGGGGAGAAGCTGGAAACCCTCGACGGCGTGGTGCGCACCCTGGACCCGGAAGACGTGGTGATCGCCGACGACTCCGGGCCGATCGCCCTGGCCGGCGTGATGGGCGGCGCCGCCACCGAGGTCACCGCGAGCACCACCCGCATTCTGCTGGAATCGGCCGACTTCGACCAGGTCCGAGTGTTCCGGACCGGCAAGCGCCACAAGCTCAGCTCCGAAGCCGCGAAGCGTTTCGAGCGGCGGGTGGATCCGGAGGTCACCGCCGTGGCCTCGCATCGGGCGGCCGCCCTGATCACCGAGATCGCCGGTGGACGCGTGGTCGGCGACCTGTCCGACGTGCGCGCGGCCGCCGAGCCGACCGCGGCGATCGTCATCGCGGCCGACCTGCCCGATGCGGTCGCGGGCATCGGTTACCCGACGGGCACCACCGCCGCCCGCCTGCGTGAGGTCGGCTGCCAGGTGACCGGCGACGACGTCACCGCCGAGGCGACCGCCCCGACGCTGACCGTGGTGCCGCCGACGTGGCGCCCGGACCTGACGCAGCCCGCCGACCTGGTCGAAGAGGTCCTGCGACTGGAAGGCCTGGAGGGCATTCCGGCGGTCCTGCCGAGCGCCCCCGGCGGCACCGGCCTGACCCCGCGGCAGCGTCGTCGCCGCGGAGTCGGCATCGCGCTGGCGACCAACGGTTTCGTGGAAGTGCTGCCGTACCCGTTCCTGCCGGCCGGCGTCTTCGACGTGTGGGGCCTGGCCCAGGACGATCCGCGCCGGGCCACCGTGCAGGTGCTCAACCCGCTGGAATCGGACCGCCCGGAACTCAACACCACCCTGCTGCCCGGGCTGTTGGAGATGACCGCGCGCAACCTGGCCCGCGGCAACCGCGACCTGTCGCTGTTCGCCGTCGGCCAGGTGGTGCTCGGCGGCGACCAGGGGCCCGTGGTCCCGGCGCTCGACGTGACCCGACGGCCCAGCGACGAGGACCTGGCGGCCCTGGACGCCTCGCTGCCCAAGCAGCCGGTGCACGTGGCCGCCGTCTTGACCGGACTGCGCGACCCCGCCGGACCGTGGGGGCCGGGGCGAGCCGCCGATGCCTACGACGCCTTCGAGGCGGCGCGCACCATCGCCGCCGCGTCCGGGGTGGAGCTGACGTTCGTGGCCGACCAGGAACTGCCGTGGCACCCCGGTCGATGCGCGCGGCTGGAGGTGGACGGACAGCCGGTCGGTTTCGCCGGTGAACTGCATCCGGCGGTGCTGGAGCGGGCCGGACTGCCCGCCCGACTGTGTGCCCTCGAGATCGATCTCGACGCGCTGCCCCTGACCCAGGTGCTGCCGTCGCCGCAGGTCTCGCATTACCCGGCGGTGCTGCAGGACGTGAACGTGGTGGTGGCCGACGAGGTGCCGGCCCAGCAGGTCCAGGACGCCTTGCGGGTGGGGGCCGGTGAACTGCTGGAGTCCATCGCCCTGTTCGACGTCTTCGTCGGCGAGCAGGTCGGGGCGGGGAACAAATCGCTGACCTTCGCCCTGACCTTCCGGGCCGACGATCGCACCCTCACCGAAGAGGATGCCAACGCCGCGAAGCTCGCGGCGGTCGACTACGCGGGCGGGGCCGTCGGCGCACGCCTGCGCTGACCGAGTCGGGGGGAGTCGTGGTCTGGGTCGTCGCGCTGGTCGCATTGCTCGTCGTGGTGGCGATCACCTTCTGGCTGCATCGTCGACTGGTGGTGGCCACGGGCCTGCCGCGCGGCTGGGCGGTGGTGGTCGACGGCGTGCTGATCGCCGGCATGCTGCTGGGCGTCTTCGCCTTCCTGCTCGGGGCCGGACTCTTCGATCCCTCGTGGGCGCGGCCGTTCGGCTTCGTCGGCTACACGTGGTGGGCCGTCGTCTTCTACCTGATGCTCGGGGTGCTGCTGATCGGCCTCATCGCGCTCGCGGTGCGGCTGACCGCGCGTCTCACCGGGGCGAAGCGTCCGGAGGGCCCGCAGCGTTGGCTGCAACTGGGCACGGCGCTCATCGTGGTGGCGGCGTTGGCGACGGTGGGCTACGGCCTGACCGAGGCGAACCGGGTGCAGGTGACCGAGGAGACCGCCACCATCGCCAAACTCCCGCGGTCGCTCGACGGCCTGCGTGTCGCGCTCATCACCGACCTGCACGTCGGGCCGGCGCGCGGTGTCGGCTTCACCCGCCGGGTGGTCGACGAGGTCAACGCGGCCCGGCCCGATGTGGTGATCCTCGGCGGCGACCTGGCCGACGGCACGGTGGCCGCGGTGGGCCCGGACCTGGAGCCGCTGCGCGACCTGGTGGCGCCGATGGGTGTCTACGGGGTCAGCGGCAACCACGAGTACCTGGCCGAGGACGACGGCGGCAACTGGCTGGACTTCTGGGAGACGCTGGGCGTGGTTCCGCTGCGCAACGAGCGCGTCGAGTTGCGGCGCGACGGCGCGGTGATCGATCTGGCCGGGGTGTACGACCGCACCGCGCCCGACGAGTACGCGCCGGATTCGGACGCCGCCCTGGCCGGGCGGGACACCAGCCGCGTGTTGATCTACGTGGCCCACCAACCGTTGCAGGCCGAGGACGTCCGCGGCCGCGGCGTGGATCTGCAGCTGTCCGGACACACGCACGACGGCCAGCTGTGGCCGTTCGGCTACGCCGTGGCGCTGCAGCAGCCCGTGGTGAGCGGCTTCGGCCAAGTGGGCGACGTGAGCGTGTTCACCTCCCGCGGCACCGGGGCCTGGGGGCCGCCGGTCCGCGTGGGGGCGCCGCCGCAGATCGTCGTGATCACCCTGCGTTCACCGCAGGGGCATTGAACCGCAGGGGCACTGAACCACGGGGTCACCGAACCACCGGGTCACTGGGGTCGGAGCCGGTCCAGTTCGTCGATGCCGGCTTCCCACGCGCGGGTGATCTCCCAGACGTCGGGGACGTTGTCCGGGCAGCCGACCACGCCGAGCCCGAAGCGGCCGTCGTACGAGACCGCCGTCAGATTCAGATTCATGTCCTCGAAGAGCGGTGCGAACGGATAGATCCCCTCCAGCCGCGCACCGCCGAGCCACAGCGGTTCTTGCGGGCCGGGGATATTGGAGAAGCAGGCGTGGAAGAACGGGGGCCGCAGCGGCGCCACCTCCTCACGCACATAGGTGTTGGCGGCCAGCGTCAGCAGCGAGGGCGGGACGAACTGGAACAGATCGGCGACATCCACGGCCGGGCCGCTGGGGCCGCGATCAGACTTCACGCGGTTGATGGCTCCGTGAATCACCTGCATCCGTTCCACCGGATCCTCGAGGAACACCGGTAGCCGCACCAGCGCCAGGCTCCAGTCGTTGAACGCGTCGTCATCGGCGGAGCTGCGCGTGGAGATCGGGACGAAGACCTGCAACGGCGCATCGGGCACGGTGTGGTGCACCAGCAGCCACTGGCGCAGGGCCGACGTGCAGGCTGCGACGAAGACATCGTTCACGGTCCCGCCGTAGGCGGCGGCGATGTCGCGCAGTCGGTCCAAGCTCACGTCGGCGTATGCTGAGTTGCGCCGTTCGGTGATCGGTCTGTTCAGCGGGGTGTCGGCCGGGGCCGCACGCAGCCGCGGATCGGCGTCGTCGCCGGGACGCGGGCGCAGGGGTGCACCGGCCATGTCGATCAGTCGTCGGGCGACCATGCGCCCGAGCTGCGGTGTGCCGCGACCGACCACCCGCGCCGCACCCACGACGTTCCCGGCGGCTTCGGCGATCCAGTCGGCCAGCAGCACCCCGGTTCCCGGCAGCGGTGCCGGCGCGACCGGTTCGGGGAGTTCCGGATCGTGGTCGGGGTCGGGGGAGAGCACCGTCGGCAGCAGCCGGTTCACCGCACCGACGCCGTCGGCGAGGGTGTGGGAGAACTTGAACACCACGGCGAGTCGGCCGCCGGCCAGTCCGTCCACCACCCACGCCTCCCACAGCGGCTTGTCGTGCCCGAGTCGATGCCGGTGGATGTCGTCGATCAGCGCGGCCACCTGCGCCGGCTCACCGGGGGCCGGGACCGCGAGGCGATACAGGTGTTTGCGAACGTCGAAATCGGGGTCGTCCACGAAAACCGGTTGCCCGATGCGAAACGGCTTGTGCACCAGTCGGAGCCGGATCAGCGGATTGAGCGGCAGCCGTTGGACCAGCAGGTCGTAGAGGCGCTCGGCATCGAAGCCGGGCCCGGCCCGCCGCGGGTCCACCACCAGCAGCGAGGTGATGTGAATGTTCATCGCTCCCGCTTCGGCATTCACCGGTAGCGCGTCAAAACCGGTGAGCCGTTCCATCCCCGATTCCCTTCTGGTCGTGCAGCTTTGGTCGTCGACCTCTCGTCGTCGACCGCTGGTCGTAGATCTCTGGGGAAGTCGACCACGATCCGGGCCCGCCGTGCACGGAATCGGCCGATCCGCGACCAAAGCCCCGACTCGATCGACCTCGTCGCCCCTTCGTGGCGCGGGCCGGTATGCCTTGCCATGATGGTGGGCGAGCCCACAAAAGTCTCAGATCTGGGAGGATCCATCATGAGCGACGAACTGTTCGAGTACGAGACGAAGGAAGAGCTCACCCGCGAAGAGGCCGCCGCGAAACTGCGCGAGTTCGCCGACACCATCGCCCGGCACAACGAGGTCTCGTTCGTGGAGAACAACAAGACGGTGCGCATCGACGTCCCCGACCGCGTGCGGCTGAAGGTGGAGATGGAGCGCGGCGTCGCGGGCGAGAAGTCCGAGCTGGAAGTGAAGCTGTCCTGGCGCGAGTGACGGCGTGGCCGAAGTCTGCGGCGACGCCGGGCAGGGGCTGAGTGAATGAACTTGCACCATCATGCATAATGATCGACATGACTGTTCGGATTGCGGTAGCAGGGGCCAGTGGCTACGCGGGCGGCGAGATTCTTCGCCTCCTGTGCGGTCATCCGCGCCTGGCGACGGGTGAACTGGAGATCGGTGCCTTGACGGCGGGCGGCAATGCGGGCACGCGCCTGGGTGAGCATCACCCGCACCTGCTGCCGCTGGTCGATCGCGTTCTCGCTGAGACTACGCCCGAGGTGCTCGCCGGGCACGACGTGGTGTTCCTCGGTCTGCCGCACGGGCAGTCCGCACAGATCGCCAACGCGCTGCCCCCGACCACGCTGATCGTCGACTGCGGGGCCGACTTCCGGCTGCGGGACGCGCACGAATGGACCCGCTACTACGGCGGCGAGCACGCGGGTACGTGGCCGTACGGCATGCCCGAACTGCTCGACAACCGGGCCGAACTGGCCGGGGCGAGCCGGATCGCGGTGCCCGGCTGCTACCCGACGGTGTCGATTCTCTCCATCGCTCCCGCGCTGGCCGCGGGGCTGGTGGCGCCGCAGGTCAACGTGGTGGCGCTGTCGGGCACCTCCGGCGCCGGCCGGGCGCCGAAGGCCGACCTGCTCGCCTCCGAAGTGCTGGGTTCGGCCCGCGCCTACGGAGTGGGCGGCGTGCACCGGCACACCCCGGAGATCATCCAGGCGCTCTCGGCGGTGGCCGAGTCACCCGTCGAGGTCTCGTTCACCCCGGTGCTGGTGCCGATGTCGCGGGGCATCCTGGCGACGGTCAGCGCACCCACCACGGCGTCGATCGACGAGATCCGGGCCGCCTATGCGAAGGCCTACGACGACGAGCCGTTCATCTACGTGCTCGGCGAGGGACGGTTCCCCGAGACCGGTTCGGTGATCGGCAGCAATGCGATCCAGATCGGACTCGCCGTGGACGAGCGGGCCGGCCGGCTGATCGCCGTCGGCGCCGTCGACAACCTGGCAAAGGGCACCGGCGGCGCCGCCGTGCAGTCGATGAATCTGGCCCTGGGCTGGGGCGAAACCGAAGGCCTGACGACAGTGGGAGTGGCGCCGTGAGCGTGCAGGACACACATCTGGAGCAGTTGATCGGCGCGCGCATGGTGCGGCGGCAGGGAGTCACCGCGCCGCTCGGCTTCCGCGCGGCCGGCCTCACCGCGGGCCTCAAGCCGTCCGGGAAGCCCGACCTCGCCCTGGTCTTCAACGAGGGCCCCGACCTGGGTGCCGCGGCCGTCTTCACCAAGAACCAGGTGAAGGCCGCGCCGGTGCTCTGGACCGCAGAGATCATCAAGTCGCGGCGGGTCCGCGCGGTGATCCTCAACTCCGGCGGAGCCAACGCCTGTACCGGACCGGAGGGCTTCCAGGACACGCACGCCACCGCCGAGGCCGTCGCTTCGACGCTCTCGAACTGGGGCACCGAGACCGGGCCCGTCGAGGTGGCGGTGTGCTCCACTGGAATCATCGGCGAGCGGCTGCCGATGTACAAGATCCTGGCCGGGGTCACCGAGATCGTCCACGAGATGGGCGGCGGGCTCGAAGGCGGCACCGACGCCGCCTGGGCCATCATGACCACCGACACCGTGCCCAAGCAGGTCGCCCTGCACCATCCCGGCGGCTGGAACGTCGGCGGCATGGCCAAGGGGGCGGGCATGATGGCGCCGTCGCTGGCCACCATGCTCGTGGTGCTGACCACCGACGCCAAGGTGGCGCCGGCGATGCTCGACACCGCCCTGCGTCGGGCCACCGCCCTGACCTTCGATCGTCTGGACATCGACGGTTCCACCTCCACCAACGACACGGTGCTGCTGCTCTCCTCGGGCGCGAGCCAGATCGAGGTGACCCAGGAGGAGCTCGACGCGGCGGTGTTCGCAGTCTGTGACGACCTCGCCGTCCAACTGCAGAACGATGCCGAGGGCGTCACCAAGAGGTGCTCGGTCACCGTCACCGGGGCACGCACCGAGGACGAGGCGCTCGCGGTGGCACGCACCATCGGCCGCGACTCCCTGGTGAAGACCGCGCTGTTCGGTGCCGACCCCAACTGGGGCCGGGTGCTGGCGGCGATCGGCGTCGCTCCGGTGGTGATCGACCCGAACACCATCACCGTCTCGTTCAACGGCTCGGCCGTCTGCGTCGACGGCACCGGCGTCCCCGGCGCCCGCGAGGTCGACCTGTCCGGCGACCGCATCGACGTGGTGGCCGATCTGGGTCTGGGCGACGCCGAGGCCACCATCCGCACCACCGACCTGTCCCACGCCTACGTCGAAGAGAACTCGGCCTACACCACATGAGCATGTCACCCCTGGACAAAGCGGCGGTCCTCGCCGAATCCCTTCCGGCGCTGCAGGCGCTGCACGGCCGCCGCGTGGTGGTGAAGTACGGCGGAAACGCGATGGTCGACGAGGAGCTCAAGGCCGCCTTCGCCGCCGACATGGTGCTGCTGCGCGCCTGCGGGATCCATCCCGTGGTGGTGCACGGCGGCGGCCCGCAGATCTCGGCGATGCTCGGCCGCCTCGGCCTGGACGGCGAGTTCCGCGGCGGCTTCCGCGTCACCACCCCCGAAGTGATGGAGGTGGCGCGAATGGTGCTGTTCGGTCAGGTGGGACGGGAACTGGTCGGTCTGATCAACACCTACGGTCCCTACGCGGTCGGCCTCACCGGTGAGGACGCCAAGCTGCTGACCGCGACCCGCCGCACGGTGCTGGTCGACGGCGAGCACGTCGACATCGGCCTGGTCGGCGACATCGCGGCGGTCAACACCTCCGCCGTCGATGACCTGATCGCCGCCGGACGCATCCCGGTGATCTCCACCATCGCGCCCGATGTGGACGGGGTGGTGCACAACATCAACGCCGACACCGCCGCCGGCGCGGTCGCCGATGCGCTCGGCGCCGAACACCTCGTGATGCTGACCGATGTCGAGGGCCTGTACACCGACTGGCCGGACCGCTCGTCACTGGTCAGCGAGATCGACACCGACGCCGTCGCCGAGCTCCTGCCGCGCCTGGACGCGGGCATGATCCCGAAGATGGAGGCGTGCCTGCGTGCGGTGCGCGGCGGGGTCCGCGCGGCCCACGTGATCGACGGCCGCCGCCCGCACGCGGTACTGGCCGCGCTGCTCACCGCCTCCGCCGCAGGCACCACCGTCGTCGCCCCCTCCGCACGCAACCAGGAAAGGCCCACCTCATGACCGCCCCCCTGCAGGAACGCTGGTCCGCCTCGTTCATGAACAACTACGGCACGCCGCCGGTGGCGCTGGTGCGCGGCGAGGGCGCGGTGGTCTACGACGCCGACGGCAAGCAGTACCTCGACCTGCTCGGCGGCATCGCCGTGAACGCCCTCGGACACGCCAACCCGGAGCTGGTGCGCGCGGTGGCCGAGCAGCTGCAGACGCTCGGGCACGTCTCCAACCTCTACATCTCGCCGACCGTGGTCGAACTCGCCGAGAATCTGCTCGATGCGTTCGGTCAGCCGGGTCGGGTGTTCTTCTGCAACTCCGGCACCGAGGCCAACGAGGCCGCGTTCAAGCTGGCCCGGCTCACCGGTCGGCCGCAGATCATCGCCGCCGAGGGCGGGTTCCACGGCCGGACGATGGGTGCGCTCGCGATGACCGGCCAGCCCGGCAAGCGGGAACCCTTCGAGCCGATGCCGGCCGGCGTCGACTTCGTGCCCTACGGCGATGTGGACGCACTGGCCGCCGCGGTCTCCGACCAGACGGCCGCGGTGATCCTGGAACCGATTCAGGGCGAACGCGGTGTGGTGGTCCCGGGACCGGACTACCTGGCCGCGGCCCGGCGGATCACCGCCGAGCACGGCGCGCTGCTGATCCTGGACGAGGTGCAGACCGGCATCGGGCGCACCGGCACGATGTTCGCCCATCAGCGGGCCGGGATCGTGCCCGACGTGATGACCCTGGCCAAGGGCCTCGGCGGCGGGCTGCCCATCGGCGCGGTGGTGGCCACCGGTGCGGCGGCCGAGCTCTTCGGGCCCGGTCAGCACGGCACCACCTTCGGCGGCAATCCGGCCGCGGCCGCGGCCGCCCTGGCCGTGCTGGCCTACATCGACGAGCACGACCTCCTCGCGCACGTCGATGCCCTGGGCAAGGCTTTGGCCACCGACATCGAGGCGCTCGAGCATCCGCAGATCGCGGGCGTCCGGGGCGACGGCCTGCTGCTGGGGGTGGTGCTGCGCGGCCCGATCGCCGCGGCGGCCGAGGTGGCGGCCCGCGAGCACGGCTTCCTCATCAACGCGCCGGCGGCCGACGTGCTGCGGCTGGCCCCGCCGTTGATCCTCACCAAGGCGCAGGCCGACGGTTTCGTCGCCGCGCTGCCCACGATTCTCGACACCGCGGCCGCTGCGGCGGCCGAACAGGAGCAGGCATGACCCGGCATTTCCTACGGGACGACGATCTGACCCCCGCCGAGCAGGCGCAGGTGCTGGCCCTGGCGGCCCGGATGAAGGCCGACCCGCACGGCTTCCGCCCGTTCGCCGGCCCCAAGGCGATCGGGGTGATCTTCGACAAGAACTCCACCCGCACCCGGTTCTCCTTCGAGGTCGGCATCGCCCAGCTCGGCGGCCACGCGGTGGTCGTCGACGGCGCGAACACCCAGATGGGCCGCGACGAGACGCTCGCCGACACCGGCCGGGTGCTGTCCCGCTTCGTCGACGCGGTGGTGTGGCGCACCTTCGGCCAGGACCGGCTCGAGGACCTGGCCGAGTTCGCGACCGTCCCGGTGGTCAATGCGCTCTCGGACAGCTTCCACCCCTGCCAGGTGCTCGCCGACCTGCTGACGATCACCGAACACAAGGGGGCCCTGGCCGGGCTGACCATGACCTACCTCGGCGACACCGCCAACAACATGGCGCATTCGCTGGCGCTGGGCGGCGTGCTGGCCGGCATGCATGTGCGGCTGTCGGGCCCGGCGGGATTCGCACCGGACGCGCAGATCCTGGCCGACGTCGAGCGCCACGCGGCGCAGACGGGCGGCAGCGTCACGGTGATCGACGACCCGGTGGCCGCGGCCACCGGTGCCGACGTGCTGGTCACCGACACGTGGGTGTCGATGGGCCAGGAGGACGACGGACTGGATCGCGTCGGCCCGTTCCGGCCGTACCAGATCAACAACGAGCTGCTCGGGCACGCCGCACCCGACGCGATCGTCCTGCACTGCCTGCCCGCCCATCGCGGCGAGGAGATCACCGACGAGGTGATCGACGGCCCGGCCAGCGTCGTCTTCGACGAGGCCGAGAATCGGCTGCACGCGCAGAAGGCGCTGCTGGCGTGGCTGCTGGAGCAGGCGTGACCGAGTCCGTGTCCAGCCATCCACGACTGGCCGCGACGCGCGCCGGTCGGCTGGCGCGGATCATCGAACTGCTCACGCGGCAAGAGGTGCGCAGCCAGGTGGAGTTGCGCCAGCTGCTCGCCGACGAGGGCGTCGACGTCACGCAGGCGACCCTGTCGCGGGACCTCGACGAGATCGGCGCGGTCAAGATCCGCGGCGCCGACGGGGGAGCGGGCGTGTACGTGGTGCCCGAGGACGGCAGCCCGGTCCGCGGCGTCGTGGGCGGCACCGCACGACTGGCCCGCCTGCTCGGCGACCTGCTGGTCTCGGTCGACTCCTCCGGCCCGACCGCGGTGCTGCGCACCCCGCCGGGCGCGGCGCAGTACCTGGCCAGCGCCCTCGACCGGGCGAGCCTGCCCGAGGTGGTCGGCACCATCGCCGGCGACGACACGGTCTTCGTCCTCGCTCGCGAGCCGATGACCGGGGCCCAGCTCGCCGAAACCATCGAACGACTCGTCTGACCGGCACCACCGGACCGACATCCACACATGACACACAGGAGTGATCACCAGATGGCCGACGACGCCAAGGCAACCCAAGAGGCCGGAGCCACCAACGCGGGCGCACTGTGGGGCGGCCGCTTCGCCGACGGCCCGGCCGCCGCGATGGCCGCGCTGAGCAAGTCCACCCACTTCGACTGGGCGTTGGCGCCGTACGACATCGCCGCCTCCAAAGCGCATGCGCGCGTGTTGAATCGGGCCGGTCTGCTCACCGACGGCGACCTCGAAGCGATGCACGCCGGCTTGGACCGGCTGGCCGCCGACGTGGCCTCGGGCGAGTTCGTCGCCGACGAGACCGACGAGGACGTGCACGGTGCGCTGGAGCGGGGCCTGATCGCACGCGTCGGCACCGAACTGGGCGGACGCCTGCGTGCCGGCCGGTCGCGGAACGACCAGGTGGCCACGTTGTTCCGGATGTGGCTGCGGGACGGTCTGCGACGGGTCGGAGCCGATGTGCTCGATCTGGCGCAGGCCCTGGTCGGTCAGGCGCAGGCGCACCCCGGCGTGGTCATGCCGGGCAAGACCCACCTGCAGGCGGCCCAGCCGGTGCTCCTGGGACACACCTTGATGGCCCATGCGCAGCCGCTGCTGCGCGATGTGGCGCGGATCGTCGACGCCGACCGGCGTCTGGCCGTCTCGCCGTATGGCTCCGGTGCGCTCGCGGGGTCGTCGTTGGGTCTGGATCCGGCCGCCATCGCCGCCGATCTCGGCTTCGACAGCGCCGCAGACAATTCGATCGACGCGACCAGCTCGCGTGACTTCGCCGCCGAAGCGGCCTTCGTGCTGGCCATGATCGGGGTGGACCTGTCCCGCCTCGGCGAGGACGTGATCCTGTGGAGCACACCGGAATTCGGCTATGTGACGCTCGCCGACGCGTGGTCCACGGGCAGCTCGATCATGCCGCAGAAGAAGAACCCGGATGTGGCCGAACTGGCCCGCGGCAAGGCCGGCCGGTTGATCGGCAACCTGTCCGGGCTGATGGCGACGCTCAAGGCGCAGCCGCTGGCCTACAACCGCGACCTGCAGGAGGACAAGGAGCCGGTCTTCGATTCGGTCGCGCAGCTCGATCTGCTGCTGCCGGCCATGACCGGTCTGATCGCCACCCTGGAGTTCCACGCCGATCGGATGGCCGAGCTGGCCCCGGCCGGTTTCACTCTCGCCACCGACATCGCCGAATGGCTTGTCCGCCAGGGCGTTCCGTTCCGCGTGGCGCACGAGGTCGCCGGTGCCTGCGTGCGTGAGGCGGAATCGCGCGGCCTGGGCCTGGCCGACCTGAGCGACGAGGACTTCCGGACCATCCACCCCGAACTCACGCCCGGCGTGCGCGAGGTTCTCACGGTCACCGGCTCGATCGAGTCCCGCAACGCGCTGGGCGGTACCGCGTCGGTACAGGTTGCGCGCCAGATCGACGTCGCCACCGCCACCATCGCCCAGTTGCGCTCCGCCCTCGCCTAGCGTGAGCCGGGCTTTTCCGGTTCGCTAGAGTGATCGGCATCGCATTGGGGAAAGAAGGTAATGCCGTGGCAGGACTGCCGAACATCGGGGGAACGATCGATCGGATCGTCGCGACGGCGCAGAACGGTTTGGAAGTCATCCGGATGGGAGGCTTCGAGACCGGCACCGAACCGGCTCCGTTCCGCGTGGTCGAGACCGAGCAGATGTACCGCCTGCGGCGCTACTTCCCCGACGATCCGGGCGACGGCTACTCGCACGTGATCCTGATCCCGCCGATGATGGTCTCGGCCAACGTCTACGACGTCACCGAGGACAACGGCGCGGTCTCGATCCTGCACCGGCAGGGGATCATCCCGTGGGTGATCGACTTCGGCTCGCCCGATCACGAAGAGGGCGGCATGGAGCGCACCCTCACCGACCACGTGCTGGCGATCAGCCGGGTCGTCGACCTCGTGCGGGGCGTGGTGGGCCGGGACGTCCACCTCGGTGGGTACTCGCAGGGCGGCATGTTCGCCTACCAGACGGCGGCCTATCGCCGGTCCGAGGGCATCGCCAGCGTCGTGACCTACGGCAGCCCGGTGGACGTGCTGGCCGCGCTCCCGCTGGGTCTGCCTGCGGCCCTGGCTGTTCCGGGCGCGGAGATCCTCGCCGACCGGGTCTTCAATCGGCTCTGGATTCCGAGTTGGCTCGCGCGCACCGGATTTCAGCTCGCCGACCCGGTCAAGACCGCACGCAGCCGCATCGACTTCCTGCGCAAACTGCACGACCGCGACGCGCTGCTCCCGCGCGAGGACCAGCGCCGCTTCATCGAGCAGGAGGGCTGGGTCGCCTGGTCCGGTCCCGCCGTGGCCGAGCTGCTGCGCCAGTTCGTCTCGCACAACCGGATGGTCTCCGGCGGCTTCGTCATCGACGGCGACATCGTCTCCCTGACCGAGATCCGCTGCCCCGTCCTGGCTTTCGTCGGCGAGACCGACGACATCGGACAACCGCTCGCCGTCCGCGGAATCGTCGACGCCTCGCCGGACGCGGACGTGTACGAGACCCTGGTGCCTGCCGGACACTTCGGTCTGGTGGTCGGTTCCACCGCCGGTCGGCTGTCCTGGCCCACCACCGCCGAATGGATCCGCTGGCGCGACGGTGAGGGCGAGGAGCCCGCCGAGATCGTCCCCATGGATCCGGACCGGCAGGGCAGCGGCACCGGGATCAGCTGGTCCAACCGCCTCACCTACGGGGTGGGGCAGGTGGCCGGCGCGGGCACGGCGCTGACCAAGGAGGTCGTCGAAGCGGTCGAGTCCATCCAGCGCACCTCCCGCGCGGTGGCCGCCGAGTCGGTGCGCACCGTTCCCCGGCTGTTCCGACTGGGCCAGATCCAGTCGTCGACGCGGATCTCGCTCGGCAAGCTGATGAGCGAGAACAACCGCCGCGGACCCGACGCGGACCTGTTCCTGTTCGAGGATCGGGTGCTCACCCACCAGCAGGTCAACACGCGTATCGACAACGTCGTCGCCGGCTTGATCGAGTGCGGCGTCCGGCCCGGTGAGCACATCGGGGTGATGATGGATCCGCGCCCGAGTGCGCTGGTGGCCATCGCCGCGCTGTCGCGGCTCGGCGCGGTCGCCGTGCTGCTGTCCACCGCCGACGACCTCGACGAGATGCTGACCATCGCCCAGACCCGCGCCATCGTCACCGACCCCGTGCACCTGGACGCGGCCGCCGCGGTCAGCGACCGCGTGCTGGTGCTCGGCGGCGGCGACCAGCGCGTCATCGATCGGGCCGACGGTGTCCAGATCGTCGACATGGAGCAGATCGAGCCGGAGCAGGTGCGCCTGCCGGCCTGGTACCGACCGGACCCGGGACAGGCCGGCGACCTGGCCTTCGTGCTGTTCACCCGCGTCGAGGGTCGTCTGACCCGGTGGTCGGTGACCAATCACCGGTTCGCGATGTCGGCCTTCGGAGCGGCCGCGGCCGCCGGACTGTCGACCTACGACACGGTCTACTGCCTGCCCCCGCTGCACCACGCCTCGGGCCTGCTGACCACGCTGGGCGCCGCCGTCGCCGGGCGCTCCCGGATCGCGCTGTCGCACGGGGTCGATCCCGAACGGTTCACGCAGGAGGTCCGTCGCTACGGCGTGACGGTGGTGTCCTACACCTGGACCATGCTGCGCGAGGTGCTGCACGCGCCCGGCTTCGATCCGGCGCAACTGGCCAGCGTGCGGCTGTTCATGGGATCGGGTCTGCCGTCCGGGCTGTGGACCGAGATCGACGAACGCCTCCCGCGCGCCAAGGTGCTCGAGTTCTTCGCCACCGCCGACGGTTCGGCCATCCTGTCGAACATCGACGGCAGCAAGATCGGTGCGATGGGGCAGCCGCTGCCGGAGACCAACGCGGTGGCGGTGGCGGCCTTCGACACCGAGCACGGACAACTGGAGGTCGACGCCGACACAGGGTTCGTCCGGCAGACCGAACCCAACGAGGTCGGCATGCTGATGGCCCACGCCGGTCAGCGGTTCGAGGTCAGCGGTCAGGTGCTGCGCGACGTCTTCCGTCGCCACGATCGCTGGGAGGTGTCCGGCCTGCTGTTCCGGCGCGACTACGACGGCGACCTCTGGTACATGGGATCGGTGTCGGCGCTCATGCGCAGCGCCGACGGCGTCGTGTATCCCGAACCGATCCGGCAGGCGTTGGCCGAGGCACCGACGGTGGACCAGGTGGTGGTCTACAGCGTGGGCGAGCCCGGGGCGGAGGTCGTCGTCGCGGCGGTCACGCTCCGCGCGGGGGTCACCTCCACCACCCCCACCCAGCTGCGCATCGCGCTCGGCGAGCTCCCCGCACGGCAACGGCCCCACGTGATCACGGTGATCGCGGACATTCCGGTCAGCGAGTCGTACCGGCCGCTGGTCGTCGACCGACGCATGCCGCGACCGGGCGCGCGGACCTGGTTCCGCGATGCGGACGGCCGCTACCGGCGGTATACCCAGTCGGCGGCCGAGACCCTCGACTGGTCCCGTCCCACACCGCCCCCGGTGCCGCACCGACCTTCCGGGGAGGCCCCCGCGGCCGCCGAGTAGCCTGGTGCGCGGCGAAAGGGAACACACATGACCTCACGTGCAGAGCAACTGGACCCGGTGGTGCGGGCGCGTCTCGTCTGCCCCCAGGACCTGGGCGAACTGATCGACGCCGGGGACGAGCTGTACAACCCGCGGCTGCGGGTGGCGTATGCGATCGACGACCTCGGGATCCCGAACATGCTGATCGCCGATGCGCGCAAGGTCGGCGACGACGAGCACCGCCTGCTGGTGGGCGAGGGGCAGGACAAGTGAGTGACGCGGTGGACACCGACTTCTTCGACGAACTGGCCTGGCGCGGCCTGATCGGCCAGTCGACCGATCCCGAGGCACTGCGCACGGCCTTGAACGCCGGCCCGATCTCGCTCTACGCCGGTTTCGATCCCACGGCCTCGAGCCTGCACGCGGGGCACCTGGTGCCGCTGTTGACCCTGCGCCGCTTCCAGTCGGCCGGTCATCGTCCAGTGGTGCTCTCCGGTGGAGCGACCGGGCTCATCGGCGACCCGCGGGACGTGGGCGAACGCACCATGAACTCCGCCGACACCGTGGCCGGCTGGGCCGACAAGATCGTCGGGCAGTTGCAGCGCTTCGTGGCCATCGACGAGTCGTCGACGTCCGCGGTCCTGGTGAACAACCTCGACTGGATCAGCCAGTTGTCGGCGATCGACTTCCTCCGCGACATCGGCAAGCACTTCTCGGTCAACGTGATGCTCGCGCGGGAGACGGTCAAGCGCCGGCTCGAATCCGATGGCATCAGCTACACCGAGTTCAGCTACCTGCTGCTGCAGTCGAACGACTACCTGGAGCTGTACCGCCGCTTCGGATGTGTCCTGCAGATCGGCGGCTCCGACCAGTGGGGCAACATCCTCGGCGGCGTGGACCTGATCCGCAAGGTCGACGGCGGCAGTGCGCACGCCTTGACGGTGCCGCTGGTGACCGCCGCGGACGGTACCAAGTTCGGCAAGTCGACCGGTGGCGGCAGCCTGTGGCTGGACCCCGAGCTCACCTCGCCGTACGTCTGGTACCAGTACTTCGTGAACACCGCCGATGCCGACGTCATCAAGTACCTGAAGTGGTTCACGTTCCTGACCCGCGAGGAGATCAGCGAACTGGAGGTCGCCGTCGCCGAGAAGCCGTTCCTGCGTGAAGCGCAGAAGCGTCTCGCCGCCGAACTCACCACCCTCATCCACGGTGCGGACCAGACCGCCGCGGTCGAACTGGCCAGCTCGGCACTGTTCGGTCGCGGGGAACTGGCCGAACTCGACGAGGCGACCCTGGCCGCGGCGCTGGGTGAGACCCAGATCGCCGAGTACGACGCCGGTGCCACGCCCACCATCGTGGAACTGCTGGTCGACTCCGGACTGGTCGCCGGCAGCAAGGCCGCGCGGCGGGCGATCGACGAAGGCGGCGCGTACGTCAACAACGTCAAGATCGCCGATGCGGACTGGACTCCGGCGCCGGCGGACCTGCTGCACGGACGGTGGTTGGTCCTGCGCCGCGGCAAGAAGACCTTCGCGGGTGCACGGATCGGTCGCTGACCAGCCGAGTTGTGTTCGCACTCGGCGGTGTGTAACTTAATCCAAGTCGTCAGCGAGCAAGTTTCCCGCAGAAATGCGAGAGATTGGGTTGACAACGAGGAAGTAAATCTTCTAGAGTTACTTTCACTGGTTGCGGTCGAGCCAGGTGGTCCCGGATGGGGTCGCCGAGCCCGGTTTGACAGTCAGGAAGCCAGGTGGCTAGGCTGGAGAAGTTGCCCGCAAGTCGGGTAGCGGATCTGAAGTGACAAGCTCTGCTCATTGAAGTTC
>NZ_JBHLWV010000056.1:0-46852 GCF_042432625.1 Gordonia phosphorivorans
TGGACGCGCAAGCCCAAATCGCATAGCGTTCACAACGACTCGTTGATCAGAACGCGTGACTCTACGCCCGATCCGAAGTCCACCACCCCAAGGGGCACTATCCGTTCGACGGCTTCGACCGGTAACGGCTGTCACAACCATCCCCGATACTCCGGCCAAGCGGATAGGGAATCCGCGGGAGGAAATGAGGGGACGACCCATGAATGGATCGAAGAACACACCGACGCGCCGATCGCTGCGACGGGCGGAGCAGCGCCGCGTCGCGCGCACGGGGTTCAACAAGCGAAAGATGGCCACCGCGGCCGGTGCCGCGTTCATCTCGGCGTCGATCGCGATGGGGCCCGCGGTGGCCCAGGCCGAGCAGATCAACGCGACGGCCAACGCGCAGAACAGCTACGACACGTGGAACAACCTGATCATCGTGTCCGACGCGCTCGGCAAGACCCAGCGCGCGCTCCTGGCGCCGCTCGGTTCGATCGCCCCCGAGGGCATGCTGCCGACCGTCAGCAACGACAAGACCAGCACGTCCAAGAACCTGAACTTCCTCGAGGGTCTCGGGGATCTCGCGGGTGCGGCCGTGAAGACCCCGGACACCTCGCACGTGCCGGGCGCGGCCGGCGTCTTCGGCCTCGGCGGCCTCGCCGCCGGACTGCCCCAGTACGCGATGGCGCTGCCCACCGCGCTCGCCGCCGTCGACACGGTCTCCCAGGTGACGCCGAAGGCTGCCGCCACCGTCGGGGCCCTGCTGGGCGTGGATGCGACAACGTTCGGGGAGAACATCGAAGCCCGCGGGTTGGCACTCCTCCCGTACACCCCGCGGGTGATCCAGGACGGCGGCTACGTCGTGGACAAGCTCGACCTCGGCGACCCGCTGGGCCTGCTCGGGCTGCCGGATGTGCAGTACGATCGCTCCGCCTGGAATCACGCCTACAACTGGCCGCTGCTGCAGATCGACGGCAAGACCTGGCTGGTGCAGGAACGCTACGCCGTCGATCCGGTCACTTCGGAGTCGCTGAAGCAGAACTTCCGCGACCAGATCGGCACCCTGGACACCCTGGACGTCCGGAAGTGCGTGGAGTTCAAGAAGGTCCCGGTTCTCGGCAACGTCGGCTGCAAGGCGTGGTCGTCGACCATCGACACCACGTACAACCCCAACCCCGGCGTGGAGAACGCGCTCAACCAGCTCAACGGCATCGACGTGCCCGGCTTCTCGCTGACCAAGCGGGAGGCGGGCGGGCAGTACAACGTCTTCGGCGACGGCTCGCTGGGCTGGCTGATGTCCACCACCCAGGTGATCATCGGCGACCAGGTGACCACCGTCCCGGTGCTGGCCAGCGGCATCGCGCTGCCGTTCGGGCTGCTGACCGTCGGCGGCCAGTACAGCCCGGGTCTGGTGAGCCAGAACGGCCAGACCGTCAGCGGGGTGCTGGGCACCCGTTCGCAGGGCTGGGCCGTGCCGCTGCTGGGGCTGGGCGTGGACTCCACGTCGGTGCTCGAATCGTTCCAGATCGGGCCGGACGGCATCGCCTACAACTCGGGCTGGACCATCGCCGCCATCAACGCGGGCCTGGGCATTCCGCTCCCGATGGTCTACTCGATGGGCTCGTTCAACGTCGGGCCCAAGGGCATCGGCTACACCAGCCCGTCGTTCTTCGGCGTCGGCCTTCCGTCGTTCCAGCTCGGTGAGGCGCCCGCCGGTGCCGCGATCGACGACGGTGTCCTCGGCGCGCTGACCGGGGCGCTCGGTTCGAGCCTCCCGACCAACATCATCACGCTGGACCCGAAGTACCTGTTCGGGCTGGCCGGTATCACCGACCCGACCGGGCTCGGCCTGCTGGACCCGTTCGGGACCGCGCAGCGCCTGCTCGACCCGGTGTTCCGCACGCTGATCACCCCGCCGGCCACCCTGGCCTTCCAGGGCATGGCCGACGTGGGCACCGCCCTGGGCAACCGGGCCTCGGCCAACAGCGTGACCCTCACCGACACCCTCGCGGAGCTGTCGCAGAAGACCGCGAAGGTGGCCGAGGACGCGCCGAAGACGCTGGACCTGGAGGTCACGGATACCGGACAGAACGAGACGGTGACGCCGCCGGCGCCGGTCATCGTCGAGACGCCGACCGAGGACCTGGTCCAGGAGAACCCGATGGTGATCACCGAGACGCCGGAGCAGGACGCCCCGACGGGCGTCGTCTCGCTGGAGCCGGCCGCGTGATCGACGGCTAGGACGACCTCACCGGCGTCGGGCCTTGCGTGCGTGCACGTACTGCCCGACGCCGGTGATCGTTTGCTCCACCTGCACCAGCTCGTGCGCGGCCAGTCGGTCGAGGATCTCGGTGCGGGAGAACAGTCGCAGGCCCACCAGGCCGGCGGCGGCCGCGGCGCCGGGCAGCCCGGCGATCGAGGCGCGCACCGAGGTGAAGACGATCAGCTCGCCGCCGGGTGCGGTCACCCGGACCATCTCGTCGAGCACCGCCAGCGGATCGTCGATCAGATACAGCGCCGCGAGGCAGGTGACGGTGTCGAACGATTCAGAGGCGAACGGCAGGCGGTGGGCGTCCCCGCGGAGGAAGGTGACGCGCTCGCTCACGTTGTCGCGGGCGGCCTGCGCCAGCATGGCGCGGGAGAAGTCCAGACCCACGTAGGCGCCGTCGCCGGTCAGGCCGCGGCTGGCGTCCTGCGCGTAATTGCCTGGGCCGCAAGCGATGTCGAGAACTCGCCGGTCGCCGGGGCGCGCGAGGTAGGCGCGCAGCGCGCGGTCGTAGTCGAGGGTCGAGGAGCCGCCGAGGCTGAAGCCGCGGGTGAACAGCGGCCGCCACAGATGCTCGTAGATCTGCGAGAAGGCGCGGTTGTGCATCAGTCGCGCGGCCGGCGAGCTCACAGCGGCCGGGCCTAGAACTCGTCGCGCTGCACGCGCAGGACGCCGATGGTGGTGGCGAGCATGTCGTACTGGCCCACCAGCAGCACGAAGGCGATGGCCTTGCGCTCGGTCAGGTGGCGGCGCAGCGCCGCCCAGGTGTCGTCGGAGACGTCCCGGCCGGTGACCAGTTCGTCGGTCGCGCGCAGCAGGGTGGCCTCGCGGTCGCCCCACCCGGCGTCGGGGCCCTCGACGATCCGGGTGTACAGCGCCGGAGTGATCCCGGCCTGCGCGCCCAGCCGACGATGATGGTCCAGTTCGTAGTCGCATTCCCGCAGGTGGGCGACGCGGATGATGATCATCTCGCTCTCCCGGCGGGACAGCTCACCCAGCGGCATCATGCGGCTGGAGAAGTGCAGCCACCCGCGGAACAGCCCCTTGCTGCGGCCCAGGGTGGCGAAGATGTGGGCGTTGTCGGTGCCGGTCGCCAGCGACATCGCGCGCACGATCGCCCAGTTGACGGGGCCCAGTTCGCGTAGCCCGCCGGGTGTGACACGTGGAGTGCTCATGCGTCTCAACGTAGTCGACGTCTGTGCGCCAGATCACCCGCGCCCGGCGTCGGGGGCGGGGACGATCATGTACGGCGAGACGGTGCTGCGGTGCTCGTCGATCGCCAGGCTGGTGCCCAGCGGCGGGAAGGCGCGTTGGGCGCAGCCGCGGCGATCGCAGACGCGGCAGCCGGCGCCGATCGGCGTGGTGCGGGCCTGGGGGCCCAGTTCGAGGCCGTCGGAGTACACCACTCGGTCGGCTTGGCGCAGCTCGCAGCCCATCCCGATGGCGAAGGTCTTGGGCGACTGGCCGTAGCGCGCCGCCCGACGTTCCACGGTCCGGGAGATCCAGAAGTACTCGCGCCCGTCGGGCATCTCGGTGATCTGGGTGAGTATCTTGCCGGGGGAGCCGAAGGTCTCGTACACGTTCCACAGCGGACAGGTGCCGCCGCTGGCGGAGAAGTGGAAGCTGGTGGCCGACTGGCGCTTGGACATGTTGCCCGCGCGGTCGATGCGCACAAAGGTCCACGGCACCCCGCGGAGGTTGGGGCGCTGCAGGGTGGACAGCCGGTGGCAGACGGTCTCGTAGGAGACGGTGTAGAACGCCGAGAGGCGTTCGATGTCGTAGCGGAAGTCTTCGGCCGCGCCGTGGAACTGGGCGTACGGCAGCACCGCGGCGCCGGCGAAGTAGTTCGCCAGCCCGTGTCGGGCCAGGGTCGCGGCGTCCTCGGTGGTGAAGGCGCCGTCGTCGACGAGCGCGTCGATCAGGTCGCCGTGTTCGAGGTAGCCGAGTTCGGCGGCGATGCGGAAGCTGCGCTGACCGATCGACAGGGAGGCGGCGAAGTCGAGGCGACGGTTCTTGGCATCGAAGCGGTGCAGCACGTTGTCGCCCAGGTCCACGCGCCGATCGATGTGGACCCCGTGTACCTGGGACATCCGGTCGGCCAGGCCGGTGCGGATGTCCACCGAGTTCATCCGCATGCGCGAGGTGAGTTCTTCGGCGGCCACGTCCAGGTCGTGAAAGTAGTTGCGGTGGTTGGAGAAGAAGTGCCGCACCTCCTCGTGGGGTGCGCTGGTGGTGCCGCGCAGGCCCGGGTCGCCGCGGCCCGCGGTCACCGCCGCCAACTGCTCGGACACCAGTCGGTAGCGCCGGTGCAGGTGGGCCATCGCCTCGGCCATCGTGCGGTGCCCCGCGACCATCGCGCTGATCTCGGCGGGATCGCTGGCCGACGGGTGGGCGTCGAGGTCCTCGTCGAGCAGGGCCTCGCGCAGCTCGGCGATCAGCCGGACGTCGTCCTGCGGATCGAAGAATCCGATGTCGATGCCGAAGACCTCGCTGATGCGGCCGAGGACGGAGGCGGTCAGCGGCCGGGAGTCGTGCTCCATCTGGTTCAGGTACGACGCCGAGATGCCGAGCGTCCGCGCCATCGTCTGCTGGGACAGGCCGCGCTCACCGCGAAGCTGACGCAGCCGCGAGCCCACGTAGGTCTTGCTCATCGCGCCGTCTTGCCCATCTCGCCCATAGTGTTCCGTCCTCCCGGTGTCCGCTCGGTACGGTGACCGCGTGTCTATTCTTGCGCGCCGCCGCCGGTTCCTGTCGATCACGGCGGTGGCCGTCGGGGCGGCGACCCTGCTGACCGCGTGTGGATCGGCGGACTCCGAGCTGCCGCTGACCGGCCTGGTGCTGTCCTCGGACAGCCTGCCCGCCGGCTACTCGGTGGTGCCCGCCGACGTCGAAGACCTGGTGGCCGGCAACCGTCGGACCCTGGAGCAGGCCGCGTCGGTGGCGTTCACGCCGGAGGGCTGCACGCCCACCGCCGACGCCGCGTTCACGCCGGAGCTGGACGCCGACAACACGGTGCTGCTGGTGGCCCAGTCCGACACCGGGACGCTGTCGGAACTGGTCACCACGGTGCGCCGAAACCTGGACGCGGACCGGCGGGCCACCACCGGGGTCTGCGCGGTGGTCACCGCCGTGCCGAGCCAGGGCACCCTGGCCGGGTCGCGCATCGTCACCACCAGCACCGAACTGCCCGCGCCGAGCGGCGCCGCCGTGGAGCAGGCGCTGGTGTTGCGCTCGGACAGCGTCACGGCGCTGACCGGCGGCCGGGTGCTGGTGCGCAGCACCCTGCTGTCCAATGTGCTGGTGCGTCGACCGAGCGGCGAGGTGGTCACCGTGCAGGTGAATGTGGGCTCGCCCGACAGCGGCGTGCTGCCCGTCGCGCCGGAGCAGATCACCCCGCCGTTGCCCCAGGAGGAGTACCTCGCACTGGTGCAGGCCGCCGTCGATCGCGCCGCCCGCTGACCGTCGCGAGATGTGAGATCACGCACGTTCGACGGCGAGTGCCGCGACCGCGGCGACGGCGACGGCGACCGAACCCGTCCGCCGCTGGTTACTCGCCGGTTCGGAGTTTTCCCAGTACGCGCGTACTTTTTGGCGATCTTGCGAATCCGATCCCCACCCTCGGGTTTGCATGATTTGCAAAACCGGACGAAAAGCTAGCCGGGGTTTGCAGTAGTCAAGGTCTGGACCTGGGAGTTTGTCCTATGGCACCCTGTTTGCAGGCAACGCCTCGAGATGTCGTTCGATTCGCAAGAGGAATGACCTCGGAACCCCCAAGCACTGCCGCTGGGCAGTGGAGCAGAAAGCGAAGGCTTATGACCAACGTCGGACAGGCCCGTACCGCAGCGGAAATCCAGAAGGATTGGGACACCAACCCGCGCTGGAAGGGCATCACTCGCGACTACACCGCCGAGCAGGTCGCCGCACTCCAGGGCACCGTGGTCGAGGAGCAGACTCTGGCTCGTCGCGGCGCTGAGATCCTGTGGGAAGGCGTCAGCAAGGGCGACGACAGCTACATCAACGCTCTCGGCGCCCTCACCGGCAACATGGCCGTGCAGCAGGTGCGCGCCGGCCTCAAGGCCATCTACCTCTCCGGCTGGCAGGTCGCCGGTGACGCGAACCTCTCGGGCCACACCTACCCGGACCAGTCCCTGTACCCGGCCAACTCGGTCCCGCAGGTCGTCCGTCGCATCAACAACGCCATGCTGCGCGCCGATGAGATCGCTCGCGTCGAGAACGACACCTCGGTGGACAACTGGGTCGTGCCGATCGTGGCCGACGGCGAAGCCGGCTTCGGTGGCGCGCTGAACGTCTACGAGCTCCAGAAGGCCATGATCGCCGCAGGCGTCGCCGGCTCGCACTGGGAGGACCAGCTCGCTTCGGAGAAGAAGTGCGGCCACCTCGGTGGCAAGGTGCTGATCCCGACCCAGCAGCACATCCGCACCCTGACCTCGGCTCGCCTGGCTGCTGACGTCGCCAACGTGCCGACCGTCGTCATCGCCCGCACCGACGCTGAGGCAGCCACGCTGATCACCTCGGACGTCGACGAGCGCGACCGCCCGTTCCTGGACGGCACCCGCACCTCCGAGGGCTTCTACGGTGTGAAGAACGGCATCGAGCCGTCGATCGCCCGCGCCAAGGCCTACGCTCCGTACTCCGACCTCATCTGGATGGAGACCGGTGTGCCGGACCTGGAGGTCGCCAAGAAGTTCGCCGAGGCTGTCAAGGCCGACTTCCCGGACCAGCTGCTGGCCTACAACTGCAGCCCGTCCTTCAACTGGAAGGCTCACCTGGACGACGCGACCATCGCGAAGTTCCAGAAGGAGCTCGGCGCGATGGGCTTCAAGTTCCAGTTCATCACCCTGGCCGGCTTCCACTCGCTCAACTACGGCATGTTCGACCTGGCCTACGGCTACGCTCGCGAGGGCATGACCGCCTTCGTCGACCTGCAGGAGCGCGAGTTCAAGGCTGCCGAGGAGCGCGGCTTCACCGCCATCAAGCACCAGCGTGAGGTCGGTGCCGGGTACTTCGACCAGGTGGCCACCACCGTCGACCCGAACACCTCCACCGCTGCCCTGAAGGGCTCGACCGAAGAGGGCCAGTTCCACTAGGAACAGCTCCTCTCACTGAGGTACATGATGATCCCGGGGCTGGCAGGGAGCGATCCACGTCGGCCCCGGGATCATTGCATTCAAGGGCCGATTCAGGAATGGGCATGTCAACGGAAATGATCTCGCGCGTCGGCATCGTCGGCGCGGGGCAGATGGGTGCGGGCATCGCCGAGGTTTGTGCGCGCGCCGGCGTGGACGTGCTCGTGTGTGAACCGACCCGCGAACTGGCCAATGCCGGGCGGACCCGGATTCTGCGGTCCCTCGATCGCGGGGTGTCCTCCGGCAAGCTCACCGAGCGCGAGCGCGAGCAGGCCGCCTGGAAGCTGCGCTTCACCGACGACCTCGCCGACTTCGCCGACCGCCAGCTGGTGGTCGAGGCCGTGGTGGAGGAGGTCGACGTCAAGACCGCCGTCTTCGCCCGGCTCGACGAGGTGGTCACCGAACCGGAAGCGGTCCTGGCCTCCAACACCTCGTCGATCCCGATCATGACGCTCGCCGCGGCCACCGCGAAGCCGGAGCGCGTGATCGGCCTGCACTTCTTCAATCCGGTGCCGGTGCTGCCGCTGGTCGAGCTGGTCACCACGTCGGTGACCGCCGAGTCGGCCTCGGCCCGCGCCGAGTCGTTCGCCAACGACGTCCTGGGCAAACAGGTGGTCCGCTCGGGCGATCGCTCCGGTTTCGTGGTGAACGCGCTGCTCGTGCCCTACCTCCTGTCCGGGATCCGGATGGTGGAGAGCGGTTTCGCCACCGCCGCCGACATCGACAAGGCGATGGTGCTGGGCTGCGCGCACCCGATGGGGCCGCTCAAGCTGGCCGATCTGGTGGGCCTGGACACCGTGAAGGCCATCGCCGAGACCATGTTCGACGAGTTCGCCGAACCCCTCTATTCACCGCCGCCGCTGCTGGTGCAGATGGTCGACGCCGGACGCGTCGGCAAGAAGGCCGGTCAGGGCTTCTACCGGTACGACGAAGCGTCGGCCTCCTAGCCGCGCTCCTTTTCGGCGACTGATGGCCCGGGGCCCGGGCGACCCCCTTGGCCGCCCGGGCCCGCCTCATGGCAGGCACAGTATGAAATTTTCAAACAACACATCGCGTCGGGAACCGTTCCCGGCACTGGTTTCACGCGCCTCACGCGGCGCTGGCTGACAAGGTCAATGTTCGTCGCGCATTCGATCGGATCGGTTCGCGTCGATGTTTCGGATGGTCGGGATCGGCCGGCGGGATGAACCACGGCTGCCGATCGTGACCGATGAACACTTCCCATCCACCGTGGTGGATGAGGGTGTGGTGTCGGCGGCAGAGCAGGACACCGTTGTCTAGGCTCGTCTCTCCGCCGTGCTCCCAATGCTCCACGTGGTGGCCGTCGCACCAGGACGGAGGCGCCCCGCAACCGGGGAAGGCGCAACCGCGGTCCCGAAGCACCAGCGCCTTACGGATGCCCGGCGTGAAGAGCCGCTTCTCGCGACCGACGTTCAGCGGCACTCCGTTGTCGTCGAGCAGCGCCAGGGCGACGGACGCTTCGCACATGATCAGCTCCGCGGTCCGCGCTGAGATGGGTCCGCCGAACCCGAGCCACGGCACGGCGGTCTCGTCCTCTGCGGTCTCGTCCTCAGACATCGGGATTGAGATCGTCTGCCGCGCACCAAGTCCCGCGCCTGAATCGAGTACTTGCCCGTTGATGACGACCGCTGCGGGCACCGACAACGTCACGTGCGGCAGCACTCCGCCGGATTCGGGTCGTTCGGAATGCGACAGATACGTGCGGATCACCTGGGCCATCGCATCCGCTCGCCGCCGCTTGGCCGACCGCCGATCCTGCGAACCGTCCGGCTCGGGCACCGGCCGCGTGAGCGGATCCAGCGCCGCGCTGAGTTCCTCGGCTGCCACGATGTCGAAGTCGATCGTCACCGCCACCCGACCGTCGTCCGTGCGGTTCAGGGTCATCTCGTTCAGGTCGTCACGCTCGGCGACCGGAACCTCCCCGTCCGCCGGAACCTCCGGTGCCAGCTTGATCGCCCACGCCCGAGCCTTCTCCTTCACCCGCGCGGGCGAGGTCTGCACCATCAACGAATGCACCACCCGCGCACGATCCGCCTCGGTCAGTTCCACCCGACCGGCCACGTGCCCGAGACCGGACGCCACGGCATCGCCGTGCTCCGCCGACACCGCACCATCACGCAATCCGCGAATGGCCGACACAAGGTGCTCGTCGGCGATCGCCTGTCCGAGCCGCGCGGCTCGGTAGGCCACCGCCGGTGCCGCCCCGAGTTCGGCGAGGATCGCCGCGGCGGACCGCACATGCTTCCGGGCGGGTAGTCCGACGCGTTCGATCGCCGCGCACGTCGCGGCGACCGAGTAGTCGGCCACATTGCGTAACCGCAGAACCGCCGCGGCTACGGCCAGCAGTTCACGGTCGTCGTCAACCGCCCGCGCCCGAGCCAGGAACTGCCCGAGATTCGCCGGCGTATCGATGTCGGTACCGACGGGGATAGTGAGGTCATCGCTCAGCAGATCGGTGAAGGCGGTGAGAGTTGTTGCGTCCATGACGCTCACTCCTCAAGGTCATGAGAAGCCGATAGCGAAGGAACCGGTCGAGCCGCGTGACGATCGGTCACCCGGCCACTCATGTTCCGAGAGTCTGCTCCGCGAGTCCGGGACGGTTCATCCCTCTCGCTTATTCTTATGATACACCCCACTATCACACCGCACAATAGTGCGAGCATGTTCTTGAGGCGGCGACGAGAGTGTCGGGACCGGGGCGCGGCGACGCCGACGGGCACTGGGGTGCGACGACGGCGCGGGGTAGAACAACGGCACCGGGTAGAACAACGGCAGTGGGGCGCGCCACGATGGGTATATGACGCCGTAGATCGCTGAGCTGCCGTCGTCGAACCGGCAATGAGGCGAGCCGGCGATGTGCCGACCCAGCGGGCGCAAAAGCGGTGAACAGTTAGCAGCCTGGATGCGTCTTCCTGCATCTATCCGGTGAAATGGGCCACAACTGCTAGCACGTCGCTAGCTTTTGCTAGCACTCCGGTGCATACTTAGGGAGTCCAATTCACGGGATCCGGAACTTGGAAGACATCCGAGAGGTGTCTGCAGGAGAGAAGCGGATCGAATCGAAGGAGTTGCCATGAGCACCACCGAACGCACCCTCCCCACGCCCCTCTACGCCGTTGTCGGCGCCGGTGACGTCGTGGTCCAGGAGGCCAAGGAGGTCTACGACCGTCTGCGCACCCGCGCCGAGGCCGCACAGACCCGCCTGACCGAGACCCGCACCCGTCTCGCCGACCTGCCGTCCGACGTCAACGTCGACGACATCAAGGCCAAGCTCAAGCGCGACGAACTCCGCGAGGAGCTGCGCAAGGTCACCGCTCCCTACGTGGAGACCGCGACCGACTTCTACAAGGACCTCGCCGAGCGCGGCGAAGGTGCTGTGGAGCGTCTGCGCACCCAGCCCACCGTCCAGGAGAACCTGGAGCGCGTCGGCAAGGTGTACAACGAGGCCGTCGACCTGACCGAGGACGCCCTGGGCGTCGTGTCGTCGCAGACCCGCGCCGTCGGTGAGCGCGCTGCCGCTCTCGCCGGTCGCGCCGCCGACAAGGTCGAGGATGCCGCCGCTGACATCGAAGAGGCCGGCGCCAAGGTCGTCGACAAGGTCGCGGACGCTGCTGCTGACATCGAAGAGGCCGGCGTCAAGGTTGCGGCCGAGGCCAAGACCGCCGCCGCGAAGATCGACGAAGCCGCCGACACCGCCAAGGCCCGCGCTGCCAAGGCTGCTCCGGCCAAGAAGGCTCCGGCTCGCAAGGCTCCGGCCAAGCCCGCTGCCAAGGCTGCGCCGAACACCGCTAAGTGATCGTTCCGGTCTGACCGGTCACGCAGAACTGCCCCCGCACCCGATGGTGCGGGGGCAGTTTTCTGTTTGTGGACCTGGTCGGGCAGGCCGAGTCAGGCGGGCGGGAACAGGCCGCCGCCACCGAACGGGCCGCGGTGCGACGACGGCGCGGTGCCGTCGTCGTTGGTGATCCCGTACTCGGCACCGAGTTCGGCGGTGATCAGCGTGTGGCCGCTGACCTCGGCGAGATCCGGCGACGTGGCGAGCCGCTCGATCACCCGGCCGATGAACGTCGGGTCCTCGGCCTCGGAGATCGGGAACCCGGCGAACTCGGTGATCCCGACCGAGAGCAGCAGCTCGGTACGGACCAGGCCGGGCCACAGCGAGACGGTGCTGACGCCGGTGCCGCGCAGCTCGTGGGCCATGTCGAAGGTCATCTTGTCCAGGGCAGTCTTGCTCATGCCGTACAGCACCGAATGCAGTTGTCCGCGCGAGCCGAACGACGAGATGGACGCGATCAGGCCGGAACCGCGTGCGGTCATCATCTTGGCCGCGTGCACCGATGCCACGTAGTGGGCGCGCAGCCCCACGGTGATCAGGGTGTCCCAGTCGCTGAGCGGCCGCTCGTAGAACTTCTCGGTGAAGCCGGCGAAGCCGGGCGGGGAGGCCCACACGTTGTTCACCAGCAGGTCCAGTCGTCCGGCGCTGGACTCGATGCGTTCAAAGACGGAGGCGACGGCCTCGTCGTCGGTGTGATCGCAGGTCAGGTTGGTCACGCCGTCGGGGCCGCGGCCGCGACGGGAGGTGCCGAAAACGGTCCAGCCGGCATCGCGCAGGGCGGTGGCGACGCCCTTGCCGACCCCGCGACTGGTCCCGGTGACCAGGGCGACGGGCTTGGTACTCATGGTTACTCCTCGTTCAGGATGGGGGAGATGCGCGGCGGCGCGGCGACGAAATCGGAGGCGGAGCCGCCGGCCTGGATCACTCCGGCCACACCGCCCCACAGCAGCATGGTGAGTTCGTCGGTCAGCTGGTCGGCGTCCACCCACGGCGCATCCAGCCAGCGTCCGACGGTCAGCTCCACGCCGCCGATCATCACCAACGCCCAGGTCGCGGCTCCGCTGGTTTCGGCCTCGCGGTCGGTGAGGCGGCTGTGCAGCGTCGACTCGATGGCGCCGGCGAAGACGCGGACCGCGGCCGCCAGCATGCCCGGATCGGAATGCTCGGTGGTCACGCTGTAGCGATACAGGTTGGGGTTCTGCGCCACGGTGCGTACGTACACGCCGATCACGGCGCGGACCAGCTCGAAGTCGTCGAGCTCCTCGGTGAGTGCCTCGGTGAGCCCGGGCAGCAGCGTCGTCTGGATGAACGCCTCACTGACCGCGGCGGCGAGGTCGTTCTTATCGGTGAAGTATCGGTAGAGCACCGTTTTGGACACGCCTACGTGCGCGGCGATCTCGTCCATGCCCGCCTCGGGCCCCAGCGCGCGCACCGCCTCCATGGTGCCGAGAATCAACTCGGTGCGGCGTGCCTGCTTGTGTCGGGCCCAGCGCTGTTTGCGCCCGTCAGAGGCGACGGCATCGACGGCGGGCGCGAGCAGGCGCTGTTCGATCTCACGCGTCAGAATCGCGGCAGCATTCACCGCGGCGCGCGCGGCACCGGCCGGTCGGGGTGGGGTAGCCATCACCTGGCCACCCTAATCGTTCATGGGTGACACTGGTCTGATGTCGACCACGTTGCCCGCACCGCCCGCCGCCCGGACCGCGCCCAGCGGTCTCGCCGAGCCGGACGCGGAACGTATCCGCAGTCTGCGCAAGATGAAACTGCTCGCCGTCTCGTTCCTGATCTTCGCCGCCATGGTGTACCTGGCCATGCGTTGGCTCGAGCATCGGGACGGCGCCGACGTGGCCGGATGGGTGGGCTACGTGCGCGCGGCCTCGGAGGCCGGCATGGTCGGCGCGCTCGCCGACTGGTTCGCGGTGACCGCCCTGTTCAAACATCCGCTGCGCCTGCCGATCCCGCACACCGCGCTGATTCCGCGGAAGAAGGACGAGATCGGCGAGCAGCTCGGCGGCTTCATCGAAGAGAACTTCATGATTCCGGACGTGATCGCCGAGCGGGCGCGCACGCTGGACCTGCCCGGCCGGGTGTCGGGCTGGGTGGCCGACCCGGCCAACGCGAGCCGGGTCAACGACGAGGTCTCGCGCGCGTTCGGACTGCTGTCTGAGATGCTGCGCGACGAGGACGTCGAGAAGTTCATCCAGGCCGTCCTCAAGTGGGCGGCCGAGCCGGTGTGGGCGCCCCCGGTGGGTCGGGTGCTGCAGCAGCTCGTCGACGAGGATCGGCTGGAGCCGGTGATCCAGCTCCTGTGCGATCGCGCGCACGACTGGGCGCTGGGCAGCCAGGATCTCGTCGACCGGGTGATCGACCGGGACGGCCCGGCGTGGACGCCCCGCTTCGTCAACAATCTGGTCGGCGACAAGATCTACCGCGAGCTCACCGAGTTCACCTACAAGGTGCGGGCCGACCCCGACCACGACCTGCGGCTGGCGATGGCCGAGTTCGTCCGCAACTTCGCCGACGATCTGCAGCACGACGACGCCATGATCGCCAAGTTCGAGGGCATCAAGGAGGAACTGCTCGGACGCGACGAGGTGACCGGTGCCGCCTCGACCGCGTGGCAGGCCGGCAAGGCCGTCATCGAGCAGATGCTCGACGACCCCAAGTCCACGCTGCGCACCTCGCTCTCGGAGTCGGTGATCCGGCTGGCGGTGCGGGTCCGCGACGACGCGCCGCTGCTGGACAAGATGAACACCTGGGTGGCGCGGGCCGGGCAGCACGTCGCCGAGAACTACTCCACCGAGATCATCTCGGTGATCACCGAGACCGTGCGCGGCTGGGACGCACAGGAGACCAGCCGCAAACTGGAACTGCAGGTGGGCCGCGACCTTCAGTTCATTCGTATCAACGGCACCGTGGTGGGCGCGCTCGCCGGGCTCGCGATCTACACGTTCTCGGAACTGCTTTTCGGCTGACGGGTGGGCTGTTCCGTTCCTCTCACCCCGACACCTCCGCTTGCATTTGTTAGCGCCGGTTCGGGATACTCGAAGGTGAGAGGACGGCACCGGTGAGCAGCGACGACGACAAGCAGATCGACACCCCCAGCCCCGCGCACGACATCGGGGGGTTCATCCGTACGCAGCGGATGGCGGCCCAGGTCTCGCTGCGACAGTTGGCCGAGCGCGCCGGGGTGAGCAACCCCTACCTGTCGCAGATCGAGCGCGGCCTGCGGAAGCCGTCGGCCGACGTGCTGGCGCAGATCGCCAAGGGGCTGCGTGTCTCCGCCGAGGTGCTCTACGTGCGCGCCGGGATTCTGGAGGAGCGCCCGGCCAGCCCGGTCCGCGATGCGCTCCTGGTGGACACCACGATCAACGAGCGGCAGAAGCAGATGCTGCTGGAGATCTACGACACTTTCCGCAACGAGAACTCCGCGCAGGCCGCGGCCGAGCCCGCCGCCGAGCCCGACTCGGAATCACGCGGTTAGAGTGGTCGATGTGAGTGTGGGCTGGATCGTAAACCTGATCATCTTCGTCTTGATGCTCGCCCTGACCGGCCTGACCTTGGTCGGCGCGGTGGCGGGGCTGGTGCATGCGGTGGTGACCCGCCCCGACGCCTACCCGGCGATCGACACCAAGAGCAAGGGCTTCTGGGTGGCGATCATGGCGGTCTGCGCCGCCGTGGCCGCCCTGTTCGGTGTGCTCCGCGTCCTGACCCTGCCGATCATGGCCGCCGGCGCGGTCCTGACCTCGTTCGCCGGGCTGTTCCTGTTGGCGTCGATGGTGGGCACCAGCGTCTACCTGGTCGACATCCGGCCGCGCATCGACGAGATCCAGGGTCGTTCGTGGTTCCGCAAGGCCGCCTGAACCTCCGGGGCACACGGTGACCGAATACCGCATCGCCGAGCTGGCCGAAGTCTCCGGCGTCAGCGTCCGAAACATCCGCGTCTACCAGGATCGCGGCCTGCTGCCGCCGCCCGAGCTGCGCGGCCGCAGCGGCTGGTACTCCGAGGAGCACCTGGTCCGGCTGAACCTGATCTCCAGCCTGCTCAACCGCGGGTACACCTTCGCCACCATCAGCGAGCTGCTGATCGCCGCCAGCCGCGGCATGAAGGTGGAGCACGTGCTGCGGGGCAAGCCGCGGCCCAGCGGTCGCCTGCGCAACCTCAAACGGGCCGCCACCATCACCATCACCGAGCTGCGCAAGACGCTCGGCGCCAGCGACCGCGCGATCTCGCTGAGCCAGAAGCTCGGGCTGCTGGCCAAGGACGGCACCAACTTCGCGGTGCGCAACCCCGAACTGCTGGAGGGGGCCGAGGTCCTGGTCAAGGGCGGCATCGACATCGACACGCTGCTCGACCGGTGGTTGCGCGTGGAATCGGACCTGGCCGACGTGGCCGCGAGCTTCGTCTCGATCATCACCGACAAGTATTTCGACGAGAACCTGCCCACACTCAGCGAGAAGTCGGTGTCCGACCTCGCCGAGCTGATCAACACCGTCCGACCGATGGCGCACGACATCGTGGAGACCGCGTTCAGCAAGGCGCTCGACGCGGAGATCTCCAAGGCCATCGGCACGGCCACCAAGTACTTCGACGAGGAGCCCGGGGATGAGCAGAACTGACCGATCGCGCTGGCTGCGCGGGCTGGCCTGGGCCGGCGGCACCGCCGCGGCACTGCTGGCCGCCGATCTGGCGCTGGTGGTCGGCGGTATC
This sequence comes from Gordonia phosphorivorans, assembly GCF_042432625.1. Taxonomy (NCBI): domain Bacteria; kingdom Bacillati; phylum Actinomycetota; class Actinomycetes; order Mycobacteriales; family Gordoniaceae; genus Gordonia; species Gordonia phosphorivorans. The sequence goes on from NZ_JBHLWV010000056.1 coordinate 15,963, forward strand.
GCCAAGGCCGCGTGGGAGTTCCCCGATCCTATTGACGACGGCCCGGATCCGCGGCTGACCAATCCGCACGGCGTCACGCGTTCGTCGGCGGTGCCCACCTCCGACGGCACGCTGCTTCACGTGGAGACCTCCCTGGACCTGGAGGACCATCCCAGCGACGAGGTGGTGGTGCTGGTCCACGGCTGGACTTGCAGCACCCGGTTCTGGAACGCGCAGGTCAACCACCTGGCGGGCGACCGACCGATCATCGCCTACGACCATCGCGGACACGGGCTGTCGGAGCTGGGCACCACACCACCGAGCATCGAACTGCTGGGCCAGGATCTGCAGACGGTGCTGGAGGCGACGCTGCCGGAGGGCAAGCGCGCGGTGCTGGTGGGGCACAGCATGGGCGGCATGACCATCGTGTCGTGGGCCAAGCAGTTCTCCTCGGGCATGGGCGATCGCGTGGCCGCGGTGGTGCTCGCCTCCACGACGCCGCGCCACGTGGTGCAGGAGCAGCGCCTCACCGCCGATTCGCTGCCCTGGTTCGCCGAGATGGTCAAGCCGCTGGTGGCGCGGGCCTTCGTGTCGTCGCCGATGCCGCTGCCGAACAATGCGCTGACCAGCAAACTGGCCCACTACATCTCGCTCGGCCCCAAGGCCCGGCAGGCGCACGTGGACTTCTCCGACGACCTGATCGCGCGCGGCTCGCCCGTCGCCCGCGCCGCGTGGGGATCGGCGATGTACCACCTCGACATCATCGGCGGCCTGGAAGCCATCTCGGTGCCGACCATCGTGGTGGTCGGGACCGAGGACAGGCTGACCCCGCCGCTGCACGCCGAGTTCATGGCGCAGGTGCTCGAGGACAACGGGGTCCTGCTCGAGTACGTGACCTACGACGGCGCCGGGCACATGGTGCCGATCGAGCGGGCCGACGAGTTCAACCGTCTCCTCGACGACCTGCTGCTGTCCCTCTGAGCGACCTCAGCCGAGGGCGCAGCCGACGAAACCGTCGTCGCTGATCACCAGGTTGGATCCGCCGCCGATCAGCAGCACCGGCTCACCGGCACGATCGCAGGCGGTGACAGCCTCGACGAGCGAATCGGTGTCCGGGCAGCGACGTAATGCGCGGGCCGGGCCGCCCAGACGCAGCGTGGTGAAATCGGCCAGGCGAGGACCGGTCGGTTGCGGATTGCTCACCCGGCTAACGGTAGCCTGAACGCCATGGCGAGCAACTTCGAGCATTCGGTCAGCTACCCGTTCTCGGTGGAGGCACTGTGGGCGCGGCTCAGCGACGAACAGTACTGGCACGACCTGATCGAAGCGACCAACGCCGAACACGGCAGTCTGGTCTCGTTCTCCCACGACGGCAACCGCGTCACCGTCGCCACCAAGCAGGGTGTCGGCGAGGAGAACCTGCCGTCGGTGGTCACCGCGGTGCGGCCCGGCGACGTCGTGATTCCCCGCACCATCGAGTTCGTGAACTCCGGCGCGACCGTCATCGGCCAGATGGAGGCATCCGTCGAGGGCGCCCCGGCCAAGATCCACGGCGACATCATGATCATGGGTGATCCGGCGACGGCCGAGTACCACGGCAACTGCGCGGTGAGCATTCCTTTCGTGGGCGGCAAGATCGAGCGCGCCATCATCGACCAGGTGAAACACCTGCTCAATGCCGAGCGGGATGCCACCGTCGAGTTTGTGCAGGGCGCGGGTCAGTAATTACGCTGAATCCCCATGGCACGACGGCTCAGCTATTCGGCGCGTTTCAACTTCCCCGCGGAGAAGTTCTACGAGGCGCAGATGGAACGGCAGTACTGGCAGGATCTGGTTGACGGCTTCCGCATGTTGACCCCGGTCTCCGAGCTGGACGAGTTCACCGCGGGGCCCGACGGCATGCGCGTGGTGCTCAAGCAGGCCATCCCCCGGGACATGCTGCCGCCGGTGGCGCAGACCGTGATGCGCAAGGACATGATGATCACCCGCGTCGAGACGCTGGGTGCGTGGAATCCCGAGGCCACCGAGGGCACCTACACCGCGTCGATCCCGGCCGGTCCGGGGTCGCTCAACGGCGAACAGGTGCTGACCGACACCGAAACCGGCAGCACGCTCCGCAAGACCACCGAGGTGAAGGTGTTTCTGCCCTTCATCAACGGCACGCTGGAGCAGCTGATGCTGGTCAACCTGGTGGACCTGTTCCGTGCGGAGGCTGAGTACTCGCAGCACTGGGTGAGCAAGCACCTGGCCTGATCGTGCCGATCGGCCGAATCACCCGCGGCACGACCAACCTGAACCGTCTCCGGCGGGTGGATCGGTGGATGTGCACCGACCCCCGCATCCGGGCCGCGCTGGATCGTGCGGACGCTCCGCTCGCCGTCGACCTCGGTTACGGTGCGCGCCCCGACACCGCCCTGGAGTTGGCGGGCCGACTGCGCGCGGTGGATCCGCGCGTGCAATTGGTGGGCTTGGAGATCGACCCGGACCGGCTGGCGCCGCCGTCGCCCGGTGTCCGGTTCGCGCTCGGCGGTTTCGAGTTGGCCGGGCTGCGACCGCACCTGGTGCGGGCCTTCAACGTGTTGCGGCAGTACGACGAGGACGAGGTGGCCGCGGCCTGGGCGCAGCTCTGCGGCGGCCTGGCCCCGGGCGGCTACCTGGTGGAGGGCACCTGCGACGAGATCGGGCGCCGGCACTGCTGGGTGCTGCTCGACGCGGACGGGCCGGTGGAGTTCACCATGTCGTGGGCGCCGACGCACAGCGAACGCCCGTCCGATCTGGCGCCGCGGCTGCCCAAGGCGCTCATCCACCGCAATGTGCCGGGCGAGCCGGTGCACGCCCTGCTGGAGGCGGCCGACCGCTGCTGGGATCGGGCCGCCGGGCACGCGCCCTTCGGTCCCCGCGAACGTTGGCGGGTGGCGCTGGAGATGCTCCGGGACGAGGGCTTCCCGGTGCGGGTACGCCGCGGCCGGTCCGTAGACAACCTCCTCACCGTCCCCTGGTCGGCGGTGCGGCCCGTTTCCTGAGCCGGCGGCGGATGTGTGCAACGCTGGGAGGGGAGCGAAGGAGGAGCCGGCGATGCGCATCGCGATGGCACAGTGCAGTTCGGGGACCGACCCGCGGGCCAACCTCGACCTGCTGACGCAGTGGACCCGGGACGCGGCCGCGCAGCGCGCCGACCTGGTGATCTTCCCGGAAGCCATGATGTGCCGGTTCGGCGTGCCGCTGACCGACGTGGCCGAGCCGCTCGACGGTCCGTGGGCGCGCGGGGTCGCGGCGGCGGCGGCCGAGACCGGGGTGGCGGTGATCGCCGGGATGTTCACACCCGCCGACGACGGCCGGGTGGCCAACACCCTGGTGATCGCGGTGCCCGGCGAGCCGGTGCGCGGCTACGACAAAATCCACCTGTACGACGCCTTCGGCTTCGCCGAGTCGGCGACCGTGGCGCCCGGCACCGAGCCGGTGGTGGTGGACGTCGCCGGCCACCGGGTGGGCGTGGCCACCTGCTACGACATCCGCTTTCCCGCGCTGTTCGTGGAGCTGGCCCGGCGCGGCGCCGAACTGATCGCGGTGCCGACGTCGTGGGGCTCCGGCCCGGGGAAACTAGAACAGTGGCAGCTGCTGGCCGCGGCGCGCGCGCTGGACAGCGCGAGCTTCGTCGCCGCCGTCGGGCAGGCCCTGCCAGAGGACCCGGAACTGCGGAAAACTAAGGCTCCGACGGGGATCGGGCATAGCCGCCTCACAGATCCGTTCGGTAGCGTGATCGCAGATCATGGCGCGCAGCAGCAGCTGAGCGTCCACGAGGTAGACCTGTCCACCGCCGGGAAGGCGCGCAGCGTGCTGGCAGTGCTGGCCAACCAGCGCGAGATTCCCCGGTCCCACCCGAACGACTAGAGGTCCATGAGCGACGAGAAGCCGGACGCTGAGCAGCCCGACGCCCAGGTCCCCGAGATTCCGGAGATTCCCGCGGTGCCCGAGGTGCCGGAGAGGTCGGCGGACGTCGAGACTCCCGCCGTCGAGACCGAGGGCGCTGAGACAGAGAGTGCCGAGACCGAGGCCGCCGAGACCACGGAGATCGCGGAGCCGACCACCGACTCCCTGCCCGTCGTCGCCCCGAGCCCGCAGCCCGCGGCCGACGACCCGGGCACCCGGCCGGTGACGCGCCGCATGCCGGTCCCGGACCTGTCCGCCGAGGATCCTGCGGCCGGACGGTTCGCGCCGATTCCCGGTCAGACCGGCGCGGCACCGCGGCCCACCGTGGTGCGCACCCGACCGCGCGGCGGCGCACTGACCAAGAGCCGCGGCCGCACCATCGGGTTGATCGCGACGGCCGTGGTGCTGCTGCTGGTCATCGCCGGGGTCAGCACCGAGCTGTACGTGCGCAACAAGGTGACAGGCTGCATCGAGGATGCGTTCACCAACATGACCGGGACCTCCACCACGGTGTCGGTACCGCGCGGGCCGCTGATCGGGGCGTGGTTCACCGGCTCGGTGCCGTGGGTGCAGGTGGACACCAACGACTCGCCGTCGGGCACGGCCATGCGTCTGCACGCGCGGGCCGACGAGGTGGCGCGCGACGGCCGTTCGGTGCAGAGCCTGCGCGGCACCGCCTTCATCCCGTACGAGCGGGTGCAGGAGATGGCCGGCGACGGTTCGGGCGGTCAGCAGATGAGCGGCGCCGAGATCAGTTCGATCACCGGCAACGCCGACGGTTCCATGACCATCGAGGCGTCGTATCCGGTGGCCTTCTTCTCCGTGCCGGCGACCGTGGTGATCAAGCCGACCCAGGTGGACGGCAAGGTGGAGTTCCGCGTCGAGGAGGCCAAGGCCTTCGGGATCGGGCTGCCCAACGACTTCGCCCAGCAGATGGTGGACCAGGTGACCGACGCGATGCTCGGCCCGTTGTTCGCGGAGATCTCCGTGGACAAGCTGGAAGCCTCCGACCGCGGCATCGACGTCGCCTTCACCGGCCAGGACGTGAACCTGCAGGCCGCCTCCACGGCGACCGGCACCGGCACGCAGTGCACTTAGATTCGGGCACTTAGATTCGGGGCACCTGGAGCTGGGGCACTCGAATCTGGGGCACCTGGATTCGGGTCAGGCGAAGACGACGGTCTTGCGGCCGTGCACCAGGACGCGGTCTTCCAGGTGCCAGCGCACGCCGCGCGAGAGCACCAGGGTCTCGATGTCGCGGCCCTGACGGACCATGTCGGCCGGCGTCTGGTCGTGGTTGATGCGGCCCACGTCCTGCTCGATGATCGGGCCGGCGTCCAGGTCGGCGGTCACGTAGTGGCAGGTGGCGCCGATCAGTTTGACGCCGCGGTCGAAGGCCTGGTGGTACGGGCGGGCGCCGATGAAGCTGGGCAGGAAGCTGTGGTGGATGTTGATGGCGCGTCCGGCCCACGCCTCGCAGAGGTCGGCGGGCAGGATCTGCATGAAGCGCGCCAGCACGATCGCGTCCGGGTTGTAGGAGTCCACCAGGGCGCGCACCTGGGCGAAGGCAGCAGCCTTGCCCCCCGGATCGCCGGCCGGGAACGGCACGTGATGGAACGGGATCCCGAAGCGGGTGGTCAACGACTCCAGGTCGCGATGGTTGCCGATCACCGCTGGGATCCGGGCCGGCAGCTCGCCGCGCTCGACGCGCGCCAGCAGATCGGTGAGGCAGTGGCTGTCCTTGCTCACCAGCAGCACCGCGGTCTTGGGCGCGCTGGTGTCGCTCAGCTGCCATTCGCTCTCCGGGCCGAGCTGATCGTCGACCACCCGGGCGAAGCGCTCGCGGACCTCTTCGATGGACAACTCCACGCTGTCGGCGCGCACGGCCTGGCGGGTGAAGAACCAGCCGGAGGTCTGATCGGAGTGGTAGGCCGCCTCGGTGATCCAGCCGCCGATGTCGGCGATGAAACCGGAGATGGCGGCGACGATGCCGGTGCGGTCGGGGCAGCCGAGGGTCAGCACAAAGCTGCGGCCGTCGTCGGGCATGCGGGAGGTGTCTGACTCGGTCACAGGCTCCAGTGTGCCAAGCTCGTAGGTGTGACTGAAACCAACCTGCGCCGGGCCGACGTCGCGGCCCTCGTCGACCACACGCTCCTCAAGCCGGAGGCCACCCGCGAGGACGCGGCGGCCGCCCTGGCCGAAGCCGCTGAGCTGGGCACTTACGCGGTGTGCCTGTCGCCGTCGATGCTGCCGGTGAACTCCGGTGCGCAGAAGACGTGCGTGGTGGTCGGCTTCCCGTCGGGCAAGCACCACTCCCTGGTGAAGGCCGCCGAGGCTCGGCTCGCGGTGGATTCCGGCGCCGACGAGGTGGACATGGTGATCGACGTGGGCGCGGCCGTGGCCGGACGCTACGACGAGATCTTCGCCGACGTGATCACCGTGCGCGAGGGGGCCGCGGACGCGGTGCTCAAGGTGATCGTGGAGTCGGCGGTGCTGCTGGAGACGATCGGGGCGGAGGGGCTGGCCCAGGTGTGCCGTCGTGCGGTGGACGCCGGCGCCGACTTCGTGAAGACCTCCACCGGGTTCCATCCGGCGGGCGGTGCCAGCGTCGAGGCGGTGCGGGTGATGCGCGAGGCCGTCGGCACCCGCGCCGGGGTCAAGGCTTCCGGCGGTATTCGGACCGCGGAGTTCGCGGCCGAACTGATCGCCGCCGGCGCCAACCGGCTGGGCCTGTCCGGCACGGCCGCGGTGCTCGCCGGTTTCGACGAGTAGCCGCGTCACTCGTCGTCGAGCAGGTGCCCGAGCACGAGGGCGAGCTTGTTGCGTCCGCGGGCGCAGCGACTCTTGACGGTGCCGGGTGCCACGCCGAGGGCCCGCGCGGTCTCGCAGACCGAGCGGCCCTCGAAGTCGACGGCGATGATTGCCTCGCGTTGCGCGGCGGGCAGGACGTCCAAGGCCCGGCCGATGGACAGGCGCAGATCCACGGTGTCGGTGAAGTCGTTCTCGGTGCGGACGGGCAGGGTGTCGTCGGCGTCGGGCAGCGGCCGGGCGTCGTGGTGCCGCCGACGCCGAATGCGATCGAAGGCGGCGTTGACCACGATGCGGTGCATCCAGCATTGGACCGACGAGTCGGCGCGAAAACCGACCGCGGTGCGCATGATCGACACGTACGCATCCTGCAGCGCATCCTCGGCGTCTTCCGGGTCGCGCGTGGTGCGCAGCGCGACGGACGCCAGGTATCTCTCGTGCCGCGCGAAGAGCGCTCCGAAAGCCGTCTTGTCGCCCCTCGCCCCCGCGAGCAACAGGTCGGTATCGCTGACCAGTTCCAACATCCCCCATGTCATGGGAGAAACAATAAATACGGGTGGCGGGCCGGAATTCGGAAAATTTCAGGTCTGTGGACAGCTCGTTGCATGTGCGCGGAACCGTTGACAATTCACCGGAGAATCCACGGGCGCCTGTTCACACATCGCGGTGTGCGGGGCTAGCCGGTGCGGATGTTGCGGCGGGCGTCCACCTGGTCGCGCGGCATCAGCACGATGCGGTCCAGGTTCACGTGCGGGGGCCGGGAGGCGGCGAAGGCGATGACCTCGGCGACGTCGTCGGCGGTCAGCGGGGTCAGGCCGTTGTAGACACTGCCGGCGCGGTCGGTGTCGCCGTTGAACCGGACCAGGGAGAACTCGGTCTCCACCATGCCGGGGCAGATCTCGGTGAGCCGGACCGGCTGGCCGAGCAGCTCCGGGCGCAGGGTGCGGTGCAGCACGCTCTGGGCGTGCTTGGCCGCGGTGTACCCGGCGCCGTTGTCGTAGGTGTCCAGCGCGGCGATCGAGGTGATGGTGACGATCAGGCCGTCGCCGGAGGCGATGAGCGCGGGCAGCAGGGCCTTGGTCACGCGCAGCGTGCCGACCACGTTGGTCTCCCACATCCAGCGCCAGTCGTCCAGGTTGGCTTCGGCGATCGGGGCCAGGCCCTTGGCGCCACCGGCGTTGTTCACCAGCACGTCGACGCGGTCGAGGGTGGCGGCGAAACGTTCCACCGACGCGGCGTCGGTCACGTCCAGATACATTGCGCGGCCGCCGATCTCGGTGGCCAGCGCGTCGATGCGGTCCACCCGGCGGGCGCCGATCACCACCGTGTAACCGGCGGCGGCGAGAGCGCGGGCGCTCGCAGCGCCGATGCCGGAGCTGGCGCCGGTCACCACGGCGACCTTTCCGTTGCCCTGAACTGTTGCTTCCGTGCTGTCCGAGGTCGTCATGTCCACCAGTCTAAGGCGCGCGTCGACGGCTCGGACGGCTGCTAGATTCGACGCCATGAGCGGCAGCGGAGTGGTGGCGGCACAGCTGCGGGTGGGGACGGCGCCGTCGAGTCTGGTGCTCAACGCGGTTCGGATGGGCGGGCCGTCGGTGCGCGACCAGGTCGCCGCCCGCACCGGACTGTCGGTGGCGACGGTCAATCGGCAGGTGGTGGCGCTGGCCGCGACCGGACTGGTGAACGAACGACCCGACCTGCACGAGGGTCGCGGCGTGGGGCGGCCCAAGGTGCCGATCACGCTGGACCGGGACCGTTTCTGCGTGGCCGGCATGCACGTCGGCGCGCGCCGCACCACGCTGGTGATCGCCGACCTGGGCGGGCGCACCCTCTACAGCCACGCCATCGCGACGCAGGACCTCGCGGGTGTGAGCGCCGACGCGGCGGTGGAGCGGTTGTGCGAGCAACTGGCCGAACTGGCCGCGCGCTTCTCCGGCCGTCGTCTGCTCTGGGTGGGCGCGGCGCTGGGCGGTGCGGTGGACCCGGAGACCGGCGTCGTGGACCACCCGATCCTGGGCTGGCGCGATCAGAAGCTCGGCCCCACTCTGTATGCGGCACTGGGGGTTCCGGTGTCGGTCTCCGAGCACGTGCAGGCGATGGCCGCCGCCGAACTGCTGCTCGGCGGCGAGGTGGTGCCGCACGGCGCCGCCCTGTTCTTCTACGCGCGCGAGACGGTCGGCATGGCGATGATCATCAACGATCAGGTGCACCAGCCGACGCGGGGTGCGGGGTCGATCGCGGCGCTGCCGGTGGTGCCGGGCCCGCTGCACTCCGAGCCGGTGGCGCCGCTGCAATCGGTGATCGGCTCGGCCGCGCTCAAGGCCGCGGCCGAGCGTCGCGGGACGGCTCCCGACGACCGGGCGCTGGTGGACGCGCGGGCCGGTGCGCTCGGGCAGGCGGTGGCGGCGATGCGGGACGTGATCAATCCGGATTCGATCATCGTCGCCGGTCAGGCCTTCACCGATCACCCGCGCGGACTGGCGCCGGTGCAGGCGCGCTTCGATGCGGCCACCACCACGCACTGGCCGTTGGAGATCGCGCCGACGCGGTTCGGGCTGCACGTGACCGAGGCGGCACCGGTGGCGGTGGCCTTGGCTGCGGTCTACGCCGACCCGCTCACGGTGGTCGGCGCCGCCGATTAGTTCTGGTGCCCGACTAGTTGCGGTGCCCCGCCACGTACGCCAGGACGGCGGCGACGTGGTCGGTGGTCGGGACGCGGAACTGTGCGCCGGTGACCCCGGTGCCCACCTTGATCCCGACGTCGGTGCCGCGGTGCAGGTGCGCGAATGCCTTTTCGTCGGTCACGTCGTCGCCGAGGTACAGCACGGCGTCGGCGCCGAACTGGTCCCGAAGTCGGTCCAGCGCAAGGCCTTTGCTGGTTTCGATCACGGCCAGCTCCACCACGGCCTTGCCCTCGGTGACGTGCACGCCGGACCAGGCGGCCGGCCCGTCGGCGGCCAGGGCGAGGGCGGCGGTCGCGTCGGCGGGGGAGGCATTGCGCACGTGGAGGGTGGTGCTCGCGGGTTTGGTCTCGACGCTGGTGCCGTCGAATCGGCGTGCGATGGAACCGAATTCGTCGATGATCCGGTTCAGAAGATCCTGCTGCTCGGCGGTGATCGGCTGATCGAAGCCGGTGTCGAATTCGGCGCCGTGGCTGCCGACGAGGACCAGGTCGCTCGCCGGAGCCGACGTCAGGCCGGACATGGCGGCCAGGTCGTCGCGCGCCCGGCCCGAGACCATCGCCGCCAGCGTGTGCGAGCGTTCGGCGCACTCGCGCAGTGCCGCAAGCGATTCCGGGTTCGGCACGGCCAGGTCGGGGCGCGGCTGGATCGGCGCGATGCAGCCGTCGTAGTCGGAGGCCACGAGCACGCGGTCGCGGCCGCAGAACTCGTCGAGGGCGTGCCGCAGGTCGGCGTCGAGCTCCGGTGCGCTCACCGCGTACTCACTTTCCGGTCAGGGTGTCCAGGAAGCTGCGGGCCCACTGGTCCACGTCGTTGTGCATCACCTGATCGCGCAGGATGCCCATCCGGCGGCGGCGCTCGGCGTCGTCGTCGGTGACGGCGGCCAGCACGGCGTCGTCGGTGGCCGCCTCGTCGTACGGGTTCATCAGGTATGCGGCCTCGAGTTCCATTGCGGCGCCGGTGAACTCACTGAGCACCAGCGCGCCGCCGAGGTCCGAGCGGCACGCGATGTACTCCTTGGTCACCAGGTTCATGCCGTCGCGCAGCGGGGTCACCAGCGCCACATCGGCGGCCACGAAGTAGGCGAGGAGTTCGGCGCGCGGCACCGGCTGCAGGAGATAGCGGATCGGCGGCGCGTCGACGGTCCCGTAGGTGCCGTTGATGTGCGCCACCGTGCGTTCGACCTTGTCGCGCAGCGCGACGTAGCTGTCCACGTTCTCCCGGCTCGGGCTGGCCAGCTGCACCAGGACGGTGTCTGCCGGGTCGAGCCGGCCGGAGGCGAACAGGCGCTCCAAGGACTCGACGCGCACGTCGATGCCCTTGGTGTAGTCGAGGCGGTCGACGCCGAGCAGCAGCGTCTTCGGGTTGCCGAGGCTCTCGCGGATCTCGACGGCGCGCTCGCGCACGGCCTGGCTGTCGGCCTGCGCGGCCACGCCGGCCGAGTCGATGGAGATCGGGAACGAGCCGACCTGCACGGTGCGGCCGTCGACGTCGACGGTGCCGAAATCGGTGCGGACGCCGACCGGTGCCGACGAGACGGGACGTCCGGTGAGGCGGGCGGTGAGGGCCAGGAAGTTCTGGGCGCCGCCGGGCAGGTGGAAGCCGATCAGGTCGGCGCCCAGCAGGCCGTCGAGGATCTCCCGGCGCCACGGCAACTGGTTGAACAGCTCCAGCGGCGGCCACGGGATGTGCAGGAAGAAACCGATCTTCAGGTCGGGCCGCAATTCACGGAGCATGGCGGGCACCAACTGGAGTTGGTAGTCCTGCACCCAGACGGTCGCGCCCTCGGCGGCCGCGGCCGAGGCGGCCTCGGCGAAGCGTCGGTTCACGGTGACGTAGGTGTCCCACCAGTCGGCGCGATAGACCGGCTTGACCAGCACGTCGTGGTACAGCGGCCACAGCGTCGAGTTGGCGAAGCCCTCGTAGTAGTCCTCCACCTCCGCCGAGCTCAGCGGCACGGCGTGGATGTCGATGCCGTCGACGTGCGGGTCGTCGGTGGTATCGGGCTGCCCGGTCCATCCGACCCAGGCGCCCGGCTGGCTGTCGAAGACTGGAGCCAGGGCGGTCACCAGGCCGCCCGGCGCACGCGTCCAGGAGACGGTGCCGTCGGCGGTTACCTGCTTGTTGACCGGCAGGCGGTTGGCCACGACGACGAAGTCGGACCCCGCGGGCGAGGTGGCAGGCCGCATGGAGTTAGTCGTCTTCTCCCGGGGCGATACCCAGCATGGAGAACAACATCACGCATTCTTCGGCGTCGGTGGCGTAGGCGGCCACCACGCGACGGGCTGCTGCCGCGGTCTCGTCGGCAAGGGTGTCCAGCTCTTCGTCTTCAACAATGTCAGTGGTCTTCGGCGGCATGGGGCTATTCTACCTGGTCGCGCGCCCGAATGTCTTTTCGACTCTGGGCGTGATCGGCGTTGGCGACTATCGCGTCGCGGACGAATCGGGCCAGGCCCGACGCCAACTCGTCGTAGGTTGCGGTGAATCGGGGATCGGAGATGTACATCTCGCCGAGGCGGCGGTGGAACTCGGGCGGGCAGTCGTAGAAGCGGTCGTCGATCTGCCGTCGGGCGCGTTCGGCGATCTCCATCGCCGCCACGCTGTCGGGGGTGAGCCCGGCGCGCAGGGCCGCCACATAGGCGGCGTTGATCTCGTCGGTCTCGGCCTTCACCTCGAGCCAGTCGTCCTTGGTGTAGCGCTTGGTGCGCGCCGCGGACTGCCGCCAGGCGTCGGTCTGGCCCCACCGGTCCTCGGCTTCGGCCTGGTATTCGTCGCGGAAGCCGTCGCCGAAGATCTCGGCCGTCTCGGCGGCGGTGGCGGGTCGGTGGTTCACGGTTCTCTCCAATGCTCGGTCGACGGCGGCGACGAGCTCGTCGAGTTCGTCGCGTCGTGCTTCCAGGGCGCGCCGCTGGCGGCGCAGGTGTTCGGCGGCGTCGTCCGGGCCGGCCAGCAGGGTCGCGATCTGCTCCAGCGGCATCTCCAGCCGCCGGTACAGCACGATCTGCTGCAGCCGCTCCAGGTCGGCGGCGTCGTAGAGCCGATAGTCCGACGGCGACCGGTCACTCGGGGTGAGCAGCCCGATCGCGTCGTAGTGGTGCAGGGTGCGCACCGTGACTCCGGTGAGGTCGGCCAGCTGCCCGACGGTCCAGCGTTCTGTCATGCCTCCAGGGTGCGCCCTGACGTCGGGTGAGGGTCAAGCGCCGCCGGGCGGTCGCGGTCGGCGCAGGGGGCGGAGCGGGCGCGCCGAGGCACGCGCCTTGAGGACCTGGCGGCGGGACCGCTCCTGCAGGGTCGACAGTATGGCGGGCTGGTGCAGGGAACGGGCGATGAACTCGCCGAGGGTGACTCCGGCGGCCAGGGAACACCCGATGCCGAAGGCGAAGGCGGTCTCGCCCAGGCCGTCGGCGATCCGCCCGCTCATCAACCCGTAGAGGCCGCGGTAGATCGCCAGGCCGGGCAGCAGCGGGGTGATGCCGGCGACGGCGATGACCAGGGGCGGGGTGAGGGCGCGGCGGGCGGCGAGGCCGCCGACCAGGCCGACGAGCACGGCAGCGAAACCGTAGCCGAGCATGTTGCCGAGCGTGGTCAGCGTGAGCGAGGCGGCCACACCGGCGCCCAGGATGCCGGCCAGGAAGGCGGCCGGCAGGGCGCGTCGTTCCGCGTAGGAGGCGAAGGCGAAGGCGACGGCCGCCAGCGCGCCGCCGGTGATGCGCGCGGGGATCTCGGAGGCGCCGAAGGGCGTCACGGTAGTGAGTTCGGGCAGGTCCACGCCGACGGCGGCCAGCAGCCGGATCGCCAGCGCCACGCCCACCAGGATGCCGCCGGTCATCACCACCACCTCGGTGAACCGCGCGGTGCCGGTGATCGGAGCGCCGGTGATCGCGTCCTGCACGGCGCCGACCAGGGACAATCCGGACAGCAGGACGACGATGCCCGCCGCGATGATCTGCGACGGCAGGAAGGCGAAGCTGGTGTCGGCGGCCCATCGGAAGATCACCGCCGCCGGGATCACCGCGATGAAACCGCCGGCCAGCTGCTGAAAGAACGGGGGCGTGCCGATGCGGGCCAGCCTGCGGTTCACCGCGACGATCACGACGGAGGTGACGAATGCGGTGAGCGACACCAGCCAGGCGCCGCCCAGGTAGATGGCGACGCCGAAGGCCAGCAGGCCCCACGCGAGGTTCGCCGCCCAGTACGGATAGGGGTGCTTGGCGGCCAGGATGTCGTCGACGATGCGGTGCGCCGTCGCGGGATTGATCGCCAGCTGCCGGATGCGTCGGATCAGCCGGTCGATCTGGGCGAGGCGGGTGAAGTCGTGCGAGCGGTAGTGCACCGTGCGGACGGTGGTGATCGGCGGGAGCGTGTTGCCGCGGCGTGCGCTGACCAGGATCGTGTTGAAGGTGACGTCCACGTCGACGTCGTCGAGCCCGTAGATGCTGGCGACGAAGGCCACCTGGTCGCGGGTGTCGATGGCGCCGGTACCCGAATCCAGGAGCACCGCGCCCACCTTGGTGGCGAGGTCGAGGACCTCGGTGATCGCGGCTTCGTCGGTCCATTCGATCGGCCGACGCGGTGCGACGACGATGCTGCCCGGCTCGATGGTGTCGATCGTGGCTTGGGTGGAGCCGAGAATCTTCCTCACGCTGCGGCGGATATACTCACGCACGCACATGCCTCCTTAGCTCAGTGGTAGAGCAACGCTCTTGTAAAGCGTAGGTCGTCGGTTCAAGTCCGACAGGGGGCTCCACAACGGCCCAGGTCGCAGCGCTCCCGCGCCCCGAGACCCCGCGTGTCGCGACCCATCCTTCGTGTCGACGGGTTGCAGCGCGGGCGACACGAGGCACGGGGCGCGACATAGGGGGCATGGGCTCGGCGGAGTCAGGACTTCGCTCGGTACACGTCGCGCCGGTGGCCCAAGCGCAGGACGAGCACGATCAGTTCGTCGTCTTCAACGTCGTACACCACTCGGTGGTCGCCGACTCGGATCCGCAGCTCCCCGTGTCCGCCCTGCAGGGTGATGCAACCTGGTGGGCGCGGATCGTCCGCGAGCTTCTCGATCGCCTGGAGAATGCGCCGGGCGGTCTGCTTATCGAGCTTGCGGAGCGCCTTAGCCGCCGAGGCGACGTAGGTGATCCGGTACGTCACGGGTCAGAAGCCGAGCTCGGCGGTGAGGTCCTCGTGTGAAATGCGTTCGGTCTCCGCTCTGGCTGCTGCAGCGGCACGAATGTCCGCCTCGTTCTCGAGTGCCTGGACTGCACGATCGTAGAACTCTGGCGAAACGACCACCGCGCGTCTACCTGCGCCGCGCGAAGTGATCTCGACAGGCTCCCGCTGCGCGACGGCGATGAGATCGGCCTGCCGGGCACGGAAATCGGACAAGGTCACGGTGGTCATACCTAGAGCGTACAACTTGTACAAGTTGTACGCCATCTCGTGTCGCGACCCGTCCTTCGTGTCGACGGCTTGCAGCGCGGGCGACACGAGGCACGGGTCGCGACACGGGGGTCGGGGGTCGGCGGGGTCCGGGTCAGTAGATGACGAACAGGTCGGTGCGCAGGTCCGCGGCCGGGGTTACCGACGGGTCGGTGGTGTAGACCTCGGCGATGAACTTCACCTCGCCCAGTTCCGACGCGCCGAAGTGCTCCATCAGGCGGCCCCAGGAGGCGCCGAGGCTTTCGTAGCCGCCGAGATGACTGAACGCCAGCGCGCGGCCCACCGGGAAGGTGCCCGCGTCGAAGCCGTCGGGGACGACGGCGACGGGGAAGCCGATCTCCAGATCGAAGGTGCCCAGGGGCGGGCCCGAGTACAGCGCGTAACCGGGGCCGATCGGGGCGGCGGCGGCCAGTTCGGTGTAGCCGGCGTCGAAGATCGACGGCAGGTCGGCGAGCGTCACCGATTCGGCGAACTCGGCGACGGTGAGCGTTTCGGGCAGTTCCACCGGGGTCGGTTCGGTGAAGGGTTCGTCGCGCAGAATCAGTGGCACGTTCATGCCTTTCACGGTAGACCCCGCCTACGACGATCCGCACGCCCCGAAAAGGTCGGGGCGTGCGGATCGGTGGGGTCGGTCGGACCGGTGTCAGTCCTTCAGGTTCGCGGCCAGCCAGTCGATGGTCTGCATGCCGAACAGGTCGGTGCCCCAGCCGTACATGTCGGTGAGGAAGCGGACCATGCTGCAGTCGGTGGGCTGGTAGTCCACCTTGGCCCCGCGGCTACGCCACTGCTTGGCCAGCGTGCGGGAGTCGGCCGCCGGCACCAGCGACATCGGGGAGTCGTCGGCCGCGCACGAGGCGATCAGCGTCCGGTTGCCGGTGGCCGGGGTGCCCTTGCCGAGCCGATTGTCCTTGAACGCCCGCTGGAAGTCCGGGATGTCGGCCGGGTTCTGGCCGTTGAACAGCGTGCTCAGCGGCACCATCGGCAGCGTGAAGTACGCCGGGGTCTGGCACTGCGTCCGGTAGTAGTCGGCCACCGCGCGACCGACGCCGTTGACCTTGGCGTTGATCTTCATGTCCGGGTAGTGCGGCTCCAGGCCCAGCAGGGTGGCCATCGCGAAACCGGAGCCGACGGAGCCGTCGGCGGTGCGGATGAAGTTGCGGTAGTCCACCACCATGCCCTCGAGGACCGTCGCCTTGATGTTCAGCTCCGGCGCGTACTGCTCGTGCAGTTCGGAGGCGAAGCCGATGCCCACGCCGCCGCCGGCGACGCCGAACAGGCCGATCGGCGCGTCCGCGGCCAGGCCGATCTTCTCGTCGCCGAGGGTGGCGCGCAGGCCGTCGAGCGTCGACATCGCGTTGTAGCGGCCGGCGAAGACGCCGTGCGGGCTCATATCGCCGTTGTTGCCGACGTCGGAGATCACCACGGCGTAGCCCTTGTCGAACATCAGCGCCAGCGGGCCGAGGGCGGACATGGATGCGCCGTCCATCGGGTCGGCGCCGGTCCACATGGCCGACGGGTGGCAGTTGCCGCCGACGCTGTCGTTGGCCATCTGGAAGCCGACCACCTTGCGCTCGGCGTTCTTCTTGCCGTCGCGCGGAATCATCACGATGCCGGTGCTGATGTCGCGGCGACCCTGCAGATCGGTGGTGACGAACATCGTCTTGTACGCGTCCAGGTGGGCCGGCCGCACGCCGGTGTACTGCACGGCCACCTTCTGGGCCTTGAGCAGCGTGCCGGGGACGTCGGCGTCGGTCAGCTTGGGTTCGGCGTAGAACGGGTCGCCGGGCCGCATCGGCTCGACGAGCTGGTCCGGGGTGGCGACGGTCGCGTCGCGGAGCGTGCCGACCACGTAGCCGTTGAAGACCTCGCCGAGGCCGGGGGTGCGGTTGGGCGTGCGGCCGGGGTCGGCCGATGCCGGGGCCGCGAGGCCGAGCGTCACCGCGGCGGCGCCGACCACGGCCAGGCCGGTCAGAAGTGAGCGTTTCACTGGTAGGTCACCTTCATCGTCTCCAGGGCCGACTGCAGGGTCGGCAGGATGTTCCAGATCGGTCGGTGCGACTCGAACTGCTGCTCGTACGGCACCCGCAGCTGGGCGCGCAGCGTGCCCCAGTGGTGGTCGACGAGGTTCTTGTACTTGGGCAGGAGCTGCTCGGTGATGTAGTCCCAGCGCTCGGGGTACACCGACCAGTTCCAGGTGGCCAGCGGCAGCGTCAGCGTGGCGGTGCGGCCGTCCGGCGCGGTGCCGGTGACCTGCAGCGGTCGGTACGAACGCGGCGGCACGACGCCGGCGACCGACGGCGACCCGGCGACGGTGGTGGCGTAGGTCAGGGCCTGGCCCACGTCGCCCTTGTAGGCGCGCACGGCATCCCACTGGTCCTTGATCACCTCGCCCTGCTCGCGCTGGAGCAGTCGGGCGTTGCCCGCGGCGACGGCGGCCGGCTCCTTGGAGGCGATGCTCTTCCAGGCCTGCAGGATCTCGTCGTCGATCAGGTCGGCGGCGTGCAGCTCGGCGATCGCGGGCATGCCGGCCTCGGTGTAGGCGCGGTGGGCGGGCATCAGGTCGGTGAAGATGTTCTTCTGCATCACCAGGATGTCGCCCTGCACTTTGCGCAGGTCGGCGGCCGAGATCACGGCGCCCACGCGGGCCAGTGCGCGCAGCCCGGTGGGCAGCTTGTCGACGAAGACCGGGCCCAGAGTGCGGTTGGTCTCGCTGACGATGGCGTTGGCCACCGGCTGCAGTCGGGCGAAGTCGTAGATGTCGGTGGCCATCTCGAAGTCGGCCAGGCCGCCGCCGAAGTCGGCGCCCACCATGCCGGCCATGCCCGCCCACTGCAGTTCGCGATGGGCCAGCTGCAGGTTCTCGTAGTAGCGGTACGACTTGATGAGGTTCTGCCGGTTGGCGCTCACCCCGGCGCGCGGGTTCCACGACTTCAAGTCGATGCCTGCGGCGCGGGTGGTGTCGGCCAGCCAGTACTGCAGCAGCAGTGCGCGGTACGACGTCGGCGCCACCCCGCTCCGGCGTGCCTGGTCGACCAGCTTGCCGAGCGTCGGCACGTCGGTGGGCAGCTTCGGGTGGATGCCGCCGGGGCCGTGCGCCGCGTCGCGGTTCACGGTCGGCAGATTCAGGTACTGCGCCAGCGGGCCGGCCGCCTGGGCGGGCGCCGCGGTGGCGACGGCCCCGCTGATGCTGAGTGCGGCGACCAGACCGATTGCTACCCCGCGAAGCAATCCGGTGCGGCCGCTGATCCTCTGATGAGTCATGGAAGTCCTTTACCGCGATGAAGAGGCGCAGCGATTGAGACGAATGGGCTGTCGAGTCTCAATCGCGCTGCGGGTGTCAGTGGATCACACTCGGCGGGCGGATGGCGATTCGCACTTACCGCACAGTAAGTACTTTTCCGACGCGCAAACCCGCAGCGTGCGGGATTATTGAGCCCTGAAATGCGGCTTTTCCGTGCGGCGCGTCCGTGATCTTCTCGTCGGCGGACGCGGACTGTGGCGGGTGTCATCCCACCGTCGTCGACGGCCCTCATCCGGCACACTGGTGCAGGTGAGCATCGAGGAAGTGACCGTCGAAACCACCTTCGGTCCCCTGCGGGGAGTCGCCGACGACGACGTCCACGTCTGGCGCGGCATCCCCTACGCGCAGGCGCCGGTGGGCGAGCTGCGCTGGCGTCGCGCCCGGGACCCGCAGCCGTGGACGACGGTGCGCGCGGCCACCTCGTTCGGGGACGTCTGCCCGCAACCGGTGATGCCGGTGATCGACCTCGGCGCGGGCGCTTCCCAGGACGAGGACTGCCTGTACCTGAACATCTGGGCCCCGGCCGGAGCCGCCGTCGGCCAGGCACGGCGGCCGGTGCTCGTCTGGCTGCACGGCGGGGCGTACATCTGCGGCTCCGGCAGTCAGCCGCTGTACGACGGCGCGGCGCTGGTGCGGGCCTCGGTGCGCGAGGACCAGCCCGCGCTGGTGGTCACCCTCAACTACCGGATGGGTGCGCTGGGCTTCGCCGAGTGGGGCGAGGAGATCGGCGACAGCAACTGCGGCCTGTCCGACGTGCTGCAGGCGCTCCGGTGGGTGCGCGCGAACATCGAACGCTTCGGCGGCGACCCCGAGCAGGTGACGGTCTTCGGCGAGTCCGCCGGCGGCGGACTGGTGACGACGCTGCTCGCGGTGCCCGCGGCCGAGGGGCTGTTCGCGCGGGCCATCTCGCAGAGTTCCCCGGCCACCAGCGTCTATCACCTCGAGCGCGGGCTTCGGCACACCGACATGCTGCTCACCGAGCTGGGTGCCCCGGCCGACGTCACCCCCGCGCAGCTGCGTGAACTCCCGGTGCAGGCCCTCGTGGACGCCAGCGTCCGGGTGTTCAACGAGGTGCCGGTCCGTTACGCGGGCACCATCGCCTACACGCCGGTGGTCGACGGCGACCTGGTGCCCGAGCATCCGCTGCAGGCGATCCGCGAGGGCCGGGCCCTGGACGTCCCGCTGCTGATCGGCACCAACCGCGACGAGACCTCGCTGTTCAAATGGATGAAGACGCCGCTGATGCCGGTGACCGGGGCGCAGGTGGACGCCATGTTCGAGCTGATCGCGCAGGAGCGGCCGGAACTGGCGATCCCCGCCGACGACGTCGTCGCCGAGGCGTACCCGGGGCGCGTGCGCGACCCGGAGAAGAGCAGTGCCCGGTCGATGGGCGTCTCCCGCGACCTCGCCTTCCGCATGCCCGCGGTGTGGATCGCCGAGGCGCACAGCCATCGCGCCCCCGTCTACCTGTACCGATACGACTGGGCCACACCGCTTTTCCGGGCGCTGGGCATCGGCGCCACCCACGCCACCGAGCTGCCGTACGTCTGGGGCAACCCGGCCTCCAGCAAGGCCGACATCAGCTATCGGCTCGGCGGCCGCAAGACCGGCCTCGCCGTGACCACCCGCATGCAGCAGCGCTGGCTGGGCTTCGCGGCCACCGGGAACCCGACCTCGGCGGATTCGACGGCCCGGTGGCAGCCGTACGACCCCGCCGACCAGCACTCGCTGCTGATCGGGGCCACCGACACCCCGGTCACCAGCCTGGACCGAAACCTGTTGCGCGCCTGGGGCGATGAAGTGCTGAGCTTCCGGTGAGCGGGCCCGGGGTCCGCCCGTTTCGGGCCGCATCCCTGCACGACGGCGGGTTCGTCCACGGCGCGGTGGTCGACGCCGGCGCCACCCTGTTCACGGCGGGCATCTCGCCCCTCGACGACGCCGGTGAGCTCGTCGCGCCCGACGACGCCGAGGCCCAGACGCGGTGCGCCCTGGCGCAGCTGGACGCCGTGCTCGCCGCCGGCGGCGCCGCCGCCGAGACGGTCGCGTCGCTGACCGTGTACGTGGCCAGCGACCGCCGCGAGCTGCTCGGTCGGGTCTGGCAGATCGTCGATCGGTGGTGGCGGGCGACGCCCCCGGCGATCGTGGTGGGGGTGACGGTGTTGCCCTACCCGGGCCAACTGGTGGAGGTGCAAGCCGTTGCGGCCGTTCGTCTCTGACGCCCAGCGTCGCGCGCGCCTGCAGCACCGGCAACTCCTCGCCGGGGACACGGGAGCCTCGCCGGAACAGCTGGCCGACGCCGTCGTCGGGCTGCACGCGACCACACCGTCCACCGTGCACCTGTCGGCGTGGGCGCGCGAGGCGAGCATGCGCCCGGAACGCCTCGAGGCCGCGCTTTACGAGGACCGGTCGCTGGTCAAGCACCTGGTGATGCGCCGGACACTGTTCGTCATGACGCGGCCGCTGCTGGCCGCGGCCGTCGGCGCCGTGGGCGCGCGGGTGGCCGCCTCCGAACGCACCAATCTGCTGCGCGACATGCGGCGCAACGACTTTCCCGATCCCGACGGCTGGATCGATGCGGCCTGCGACGCGGTGGTCGAGGCCCTCACCGACCGGGGCCTGAGCACTCCGGAGCTGCGGGGTGCGCTCGCGGAGTTCGACGTGTCGGTGCAGGTCTCGCCCGGCAAGTCGTACGGGGGACCGTCGCCGCTCCTGCCGCGCGTGGTGAACCTGCTGACCGCGCGCGGCGACGTGGTGCGCGGGGTGAGCACCGCGCCCTGGCATCAGGCGCGCAACACGTGGACGTCGATGACCTCGTGGCTCGGCGCCGAACTGGAGCCCCTGGACGCCCACCGCGGGCACGTCGAACTGGTGCGCCGCTGGCTGCACGCCTACGGGCCGGGCACCGAGACCGATCTGGTGTGGTGGCTGGGTTCCACCAAGACCGCGGTCCGCAAGGCGCTGGCCGAGCTCGACGGACTCGAGGTGGACCTCGAGTCCGGCGACGTGGGGTACCTGCTGCCCGACGACCTGGCCGACCTGGACGAGGTGCCCCCGCGGGCGCTCCTGCTGCCCGCGCTCGATCCCACCACGATGGGTTACAAGCAGCGCGGCTTCTACCTCGGGGCGCATGCCGCGGACCTGTTCGACAGCACCGGCAACGGAGGCCAGACGGCCTGGTGGGACGGGCGCATCGTGGGCGGCTGGATGCAGCGGCCGGACGGCCCGGACATCGAGATCCTGCTGCTGGAGGACGTCCCGGCGTCGGCGCAGCGGGCGCTGCGGGCGCGCGCCGACGAACTCGCCGAGTGGCTCGGGGATCAGCGGCCGGTGGCCGGCTTCCCGTCGCCGCTGATGCGGCGACACCGCGACTCACAGTGACCTGACAGGAAACCGGCAGGTATCGGCCAGCGCCGCGGTACAGAATGGGCACATGGCTACCGCTGCTCCCGACCGTCCGGCG
This sequence comes from Gordonia phosphorivorans, assembly GCF_042432625.1. NCBI lineage: Bacteria > Bacillati > Actinomycetota > Actinomycetes > Mycobacteriales > Gordoniaceae > Gordonia > Gordonia phosphorivorans. The sequence continues at coordinate 37,555 of NZ_JBHLWV010000056.1, forward strand.
AAGGTGCTCGTGGTCGACGACGAGGAGAACATCCGCGAACTGCTGTCGGTCTCGCTCAAGTTCCAGGGCTACGACGTGACCACCGCGGTGGACGGGCCCAACGCGATCGACCTCGCGCGGTCGGTGCGCCCGGACGTGGTGATCCTGGACGTGATGATGCCCGGCATGGACGGCTTCGGCGTGCTCCGGCGGCTACGGGCCGACGGGATCGACGCCCCCGCCCTGTTCCTGTCCGCGCGAGACTCGGTGCAGGACAAGGTGACCGGCCTGACCATCGGCGGCGACGACTACGTGACCAAGCCGTTCAGTCTGGAAGAAGTGATCGCACGACTGCAGGTGCTGTTGCGGCGCAGCGGTTTCGGCGACGCCGAGGCGGAGCCCTCGCGCATCCGGTTCGCCGATCTGGAACTCGACGACCAGACCCACGAGGTGTTCAAGGCCGGTGTGCCGGTGGCGTTGTCGCCCACCGAGTTCACCCTGCTGCGCTACTTCATGGTCAACGCCGGCACGGTGCTGTCCAAGCCGCGCATCCTCGATCACGTGTGGAACTACGACTTCGGCGGGGACGTGAACGTGGTGGAGTCGTACGTCTCGTACCTGCGCCGCAAGATCGACACCGGCGAGAAACGGTTGATCCACACGCTGCGCGGCGTGGGCTACGTGATGCGCGAGCCGCGGGACTGACATGCGACTTCGGCCCAGACGCGGTGTGCCGCTTCGGATCTCGCTGGTCCTGTCGACCCTGGCCCTGGTGATCCTGGGCCTGCTGGCCTCGGGCGTCGCGGTCACCTCGGCGATGCACGACGACCTGCTCAACCGCATCGACACCGGCCTCACCGAGGCCACCGACACCTGGGCGCGGCCCGGGCGCGGGGGCTTCGAGGGCGGACCCCACGGCGGTCCGGGGCCCCGGCGCCCGCCGTCGAACTACTACGTCCAGGTGTCCGACGCCCCGTACGGCACCTCGATCACCAGCGACTACGGGTGGTCGCCGGAGCTGTCCGGGCTGCCGGCCGGCGACGTGGGGCCCACCACCGTCGACTCGACGGGCAAGGGGCCGCAGTGGCGGGTGATCCAGCGGACGTCGGGCACCGCCACCGTGGTGGTGGCCACGCCGCTGCGCGACCTCGACCGCACCCTCAGCCGCCTGGTGTGGCTGCAGCTGGGGATCGGTGCCGTGGTGGTCGCGGTGGTCGGCGCGGCCGGGTATCTGCTGGTCCGGTCGGCGCTGCGGCCGCTGCGCCGGGTGGAGGAGACGGCGCACGCGATCGCCGCCGGCGACCTGCACCAGCGCATTCCCGAGATGGCGCCCGGCACCGAGGTGGACAGCCTGGCGACCTCGCTGAACACCATGCTCGGCCAGATCCAGCAGGCCTTCGACGCCACCGAGGCCTCCGAGCAGCAGGCGCGGGCCTCGGAGGAACGCATGCGCCGCTTCGTCGCCGACGCCTCGCACGAGCTGCGGACGCCGCTCACCTCGATCAAGGGCTTCGCCGACCTCATCCGCAACGGGATGACCCCGGACCCGGCCGACGGCATCGCCCGCCTGTCCGCCGAGGCCGACCGGATGAGCCTGCTGGTGGAGGACCTGCTGATGCTGGCGCACCTGGATGCGCAGCGGCCGCTGGCGATGGCCCCGGTGGAGTTGCCGGTGCTCATCGACGACGCGGTGGCCGCCGCCCGGGTGGCCGCGGACGGCCGCGAGATCGTCGTGGAACACCGGAGCGCGGACAGCGGGCCGGTGGTGGAGGCCGACGCGGCGCGGCTCACCCAGGTGGTGCGCAACCTGATCGGCAATGCGGTGGCGCACGCGCCGTCGCAGACCCCGATCCGCGTGGTGGTGGCCGCCGTCGGTGATCAGGCGCGGGTGGAGGTGATCGACGCCGGTCCGGGCCTGTCCGAACAGGACGCCGAGCACGTCTTCGACCGCTTCTATCGCGGGGACGCCTCCCGGCATCGGACGGGCGGCGCGGGCGGCAGCGGACTGGGCCTGTCGATCGTCGCGGCCCTGATCGCCGCGCACCACGGCACGGTGGGAGTGACGTCGGTCGCGGGGGAGGGCGCGCGGTTCTGGTTCATGCTGCCGCGCCTGGACGCCCCGGACTAAGGTTGAGGCATGGCATCGATTTTCACGCAGATCATCAATGGGGAACTGCCCGGCCGGTTCATCTGGAAGGACGGCCAGACGGTCGGTTTCCTGACCATCAACCCGGTGACGCCCGGCCACGTGCTGGTGGTGCCGCGCAAGGAGATCGATCACTGGGAGCAGATCGACACCCCCACCTTCACGCACCTCACCAGCGTCTCGCAGATGGTCGGCCGCGCCATTCAGAAGGCCTACGACGCGCCGCGGATGGGCCTGCTGATCGCCGGTCTGGAAGTGCCGCATCTGCACATCCACGTGTTCCCGGCCTGGTCGGAGGAGCTCTTCGACCTGCGGGCCGCCGAGCAGAACCCGGACCCGGCCGTGCTCGACGAGTCGGCCCGCCGCATCCGCGCCTCGCTGCGCGCCATGGGCTACCAGGAGAACGTGCCCGACGAGCCGACCGCCTAGTTTCGCCTCAGCGGTGGTGTGCGGGGCCGCGGCCCCGGCTCACCACCGCTGTCGTGCGTCGTCGCCCGATCCCATCAGGCGCGACTGCGCGACGACCCCGGCCAGCGCGAGTGCCGCGTAGATCAGCCACCACCACCAGTGCGCGCCGATGGTCGCGGTCACGGTGCCGCGGCTCACCTCGGCGGTGGTCAGACTGCTGGTGAGGAACATCAGCCCGGCGACGAAGACGGTCGCGCCGCCGAGTGCGCTGAGCACGACGAGCACCACCGCCGGCAGGTCGACGGCCAGCGCCAGCCAGGCCAGCAGCACACCGGCGACGACGCCGATCAGGATGATCAGCCAGTTCCAGTCGATGCCCAAGGCCACCATGACGGCGGTGCCGAGGGTGAAGCCGATCGAGGCCATCGCCAGGGTGATCGCCACCGCGTAGTACAGGTACGCGAGCAACGCGAACAGCAGCGCGACGACGATGCCGACGATCCAGCCGACCGCGGTGCCGAGGTACCCGTCGTTGCTCACCGCCGACACCAGGCCGGCGCCCACGTTGAACCCGACGAACGCGCCCCACGCCGCGATGACCACGCGCATGGCCACGATCCCGTAGAAGCAGAACAGTGCTCCGGCCACGAGCGCCAGAATTCCGATGAGGATGGTCGACATCGTTTGATCGTACGAGTACGCGGGGCCTGCGCGGACGGAGTTGCCCGCAGGGGACTCGGTTACACGGTCTGGTGCACCAGCAGCGGGAGCACCGGACCCGAGCCGGCCTCGCGCAGGGCGGCGACGGCCAGGGTGATCGGCCACGTCGACGACGTCTCGTCGATCACCAGCAGCACGCTCGCGCCGTCGAGCTGCGGCGGCGCACCCAGCCGGTCGCGCCAGTGGGCCGCGTCGGCGGCGCCGTTGGCATCGCGGCCCGGTCCGGGCCCGGGCGTCACCGGGAAGTCGGCGCTGTCCGCGCGCTTTCCGATGTCGCGGAGACGACGCGCCAGGTCGGTGGCCAGCCCGGTCCCCAGGTCGAGCGCGCAGATGAGTTCGGGCCTGACCCCGGCGCGACCCCACTCGGCCAGCACCGCGACGGCGGCGCGGGTCAGTTCGGTCCGTGCGGTCTCGGCCGCCTCGCCCGACTGGCGGGCGGCGGCGAGGGTGTCGGTCCACTGCGGCGCGTCCGCGAAGGCCAGCACCCGGCCGGCCTCGGCCATCTGCCCGGCCGGGATCCGGCCGCGGCTGCCGAACACCCCGCCCGGCCACATCTTGCGCGGCTCCAGCAGCTGCGCCTGACCGCGCAGCGCGGCGGAGATGATGCCGAGCGTCTCGGTGGGCACCTGCGCGGACAGGCCCGGCGTGAGATGGCCGAGGCACACGCTGCAGCGGCCGCAGTCCTGCGCCAGCGGATCGTCGAGCGCCTGCGTGAGCAGCTTCATCAGGCAGTCGCGCCCGCCGATGTAGGCGCGCATGATCTCGGCCTCGCGGCGGCGCACGGCGAGGACGCCGGCGTAGTGCTCGGCGTCGTACGTCCACGGGGCGCCGGTGAGCACCCAGCCGTCGGGGGTGCGTTCGGTGGCGCCGTCCACTGCCAGCTGTTTGCACGCCAGCTCCACGCGGGTGCGGCGCATGCCGGTGCGCGCCTCCAGCTGCGGGACGCTGGCCGGGCCGTCGGATTCGGCGAGGGCGGCCAGCAGTCGGTCCATCCGCTGCGGGTCGGGGATGGTGGCGGTGGCGAAGTAGTCCCACACCGCCTCGTCCATGCGCGAGGCCAGCAGTACCACCACCGCCTCGTCGAGCGCGCGCCCGGCACGACCGACCTGCTGGTAGTACGACACCGGGGACGGCGGCGCGCCCACGTGCACCACGAAACCGAGGTCGGGCTTGTCGAAGCCCATGCCGAGCGCGGAGGTGGCCACCAGTGCCTTGACGCGGTTGCCCAGCAGGTCGTCCTCGAGCCCGTGGCGCTGGTCGGCGGGCAGCTGGCCGGTGTAGGCGGCCACCGGGTAGTCGTCGCCGTGCCGGGCCTTGATGGCGGTGACCAGTCGGTCGGCGTCGGCCACGGTGAGCACGTAGACGATGCCGGAACCGGGCAGCGTGGCGATCTGATCGGCCACCCAGCCGTACCGCTCGATCGGCGACAGGCCGTCGATCACGTTGAGGTGCAGGGACTTTCGCGCCAGCGGCCCGCGCAGCACCAGGGTGGCCGCGCCTAGCTGCGCGGCGACGTCGGCGGTGACGCGCTCGTTGGCGGTGGCGGTGGTGGCCAGCACCGAGGTCTGCGGGTTGAGCTGCTGCAGGACGTCGGCCACCCGCCGGTAGTCGGGCCGGAAGTCGTGACCCCAGTCGGAGATGGCGTGCGCTTCGTCGATCACCACCAGACCCAGGCGGCCGGCCAGGGCGTCCAGGACGCGGCGGCCGAAACCGGGATTGGCGAGCCGCTCGGGGGACACCAGCAGCACGTCCAACGCGCCGGAGGTGAGGTCGTCCTCGATCGCCGACCACTCGTCGACGTTCGACGAGTTCAGCGTCGCCGCGCGCAGGCCGCCGCGGGTGGCCGCGGACACCTGGTCGCGCATCAGCGACAGCAGCGGCGACACGATCAGTGTGGGCCCGCCGCCGTTGGCGCGGATCACCGCGGTCGCGGCCCAGTACACGGCCGACTTGCCCCACCCGGTGGCCTGCACCACCAGTGCCCGGGAGCCGGGCGTGGCCAGCGTGGCGACGGCGGTCTCCTGATCCGGTCGCAGGCGGGCGTCGGGGCCGGCCAGCGCGGTGATCACCGCGTCGGCGGTGGGACGGTCCCGGCTGGACAAGCTGCGCGTCTGCATGTCGTCGAGATTATCCGCAGGGTACGACGAACACCGGTCTACGCTTTTCCGAGTGAGCATTCCGACGAGTCTGCGGCGGATGAGCGGCCGTGATCCGATGCAGGAGCAGCGCGCCGCGAGCGGACTCGAGGTGTTCTACGACCTCGTCTTCGTGGTCGCCTTCTCCATCGCCGGCGTCCAACTGGCCGAGTACCTGGCGCACGGGCACTACCGGGCCGCGATCCTCGGCTACGGCATCGCCACGTTCGCGGCGGTCTGGGCGTGGATCAACTTCGCGTGGTTCTCGTCGGCCTTCGACACCGACGACTGGCTGTACCGCCTGCTCACGTTGGTGCAGATGATCGGGGTGGCGATCATCGCGATCGGCATGCCGCCGGTGTTCGCGTCCATCGACGCCGACGCGCACGTCGACCTCGTGGTGGTGATCGTCGGCTACCTGGTGATGCGCGCGGCGATGATCGCGCAGTGGCTGCGGGCGGCCGCGCAGGCGCCGGACTACCGGGCCACCTGCCTCACCTACGCGGGCATGACCGCGCTCGCGCAGCTCGGATGGATCGTGGTGGCGGCGGTGCCGTTGACGCTCGGTCCCACCCTGATCGGCATCGCGGTCTGCATGGCCGTGGAACTGCTGGGCCCGGGTCTGGCGGAGACCCGATTCACCCCGACGCCGTGGCATGCCGGGCACATCGTCGAACGCTATTCGACGCTGGTGGTGATCACCCTCGGCGAGGGCGTGGTAGGCACCGTCGCGGTGCTGCAGGCGCTGATCGGCCGCACCGGCTGGAGCCTGCAGACGGCGGTCCTCGGGCTCACCGCGATGGGCGTGACGTTCGCGATGTGGTGGCTGTACTTCCGGCTCGACGTGGGGCGGCCGCTGGAGCGCAACAAGCACCGCTCGTTCGTGTTCGGCTACGGCAGCATGGTGATCGTGGTGGCGTGCGCGGCGGTGGGCTCGGGCATTCACCTGATCGCGCTTTGGTTCGAGGGCGAGACCGCCATCTCTGATCTCGCCGTGTACGGCTCGGTCGCGATCCCGCTGGCGCTGTTCTGTTTCGGGACCGTCGCCATGTACTACTTCCTGGCCGGGCTCGACCACCGGCTGGTTCCGCTGCTGCTGGCCGCGGCCGTGCCGCTGCTCGTCGGCGCGGTGATCGCTGCGGTCGGCGGCGGGCTGCTCGTGGCGACGGTGGTCGGCTGCCTGGCGCCGGTGCTGGCCGTGCTGGTGGTGGAGTTCGGTTCCCGGCTCCGGTACCGAACGCACTAGGCTGAACGACGTGCGAGTACTCGTGATCGGCTCGGGCGGCCGCGAACATGCCCTGCTTCTTGGACTTCAGCGTGACCCGTCGGTGACGGAGCTGCACGCCGCTCCCGGCAATGCGGGCACCGCGTCGGTGGCCACCAACCACGCCGTCGACGTCGCCTCCGCCGAGGCGGTGGTCGCGTTGGCGCAGCAGCTCGCCGCCGATCTGGTGGTGATCGGTCCCGAGGTGCCGCTGGTGCTGGGCGTGGCCGACGCGCTGCGTGCGGCCGGGATCGCCACCTTCGGGCCGGGCGCCGCCGCCGCGCAGATCGAGGGCTCCAAGGCCTTCGCCAAGGACGTCATGGCCGCCGCCGGCGTGCGCACCGCGCGCGCCGAGATCGTCGACAATCCGGCCGAGCTGGATGCCGCCCTGGACCGTTTCGGTCCCACCTGGGTGGTCAAGGACGACGGCCTGGCCGCGGGCAAGGGCGTCGTGGTGACCCCGGACCGCGCCACCGCCCGAGCGCACGCCGCCGACTGCCTGGAGAACGGGCACCCGGTGCTGCTGGAGAGCTTCCTGTCCGGACCCGAGGTCTCGCTGTTCTGTCTGGTCGACGGCGACACCGTGGTGCCGCTGCTGCCCGCGCAGGACCACAAGCGCGTCGGCGACGGCGATAGCGGACCCAACACCGGCGGCATGGGCGCCTACACGCCGCTGCCGTGGCTGCCGCAGGCGATGGTCGACCGGATCGTCGACGAGGTGTGCAAGCCCGTCGCTGCCGAGCTGAGCAAGCGCGGCACGCCGTTCAACGGCCTGCTGTACGCGGGCCTGGCCGTCGACGACGAGGGCCCGGCCGTGGTGGAGTTCAACTGCCGCTTCGGCGACCCGGAGACGCAGGCGGTCCTGGAACTGCTGGAGTCCCCGCTTGGTGAGGCGCTCAACGCGACCGCCACCGGCACCCTGGCGCAGCTGCCGCCCCTGCGGTGGCATTCCGGTGCCGCCGTCGTGGTGGTGCTGGCCGCCGAGAACTACCCGAGCACCCCGCGCACCGGCGACGTGATCGTCGGCGCCGGCGGCGACGGCGTGCTGCACGCTGGCACCAAGCTCAACGCCGACGGCCGCGTCGTGTCCGCAGGTGGCCGCGTGCTGTCGGTGGTCGGCCGCGGCGACGACCTCCGCGCGGCGCGCGCCCAGGCCTACGAGCGCCTCGCGGCGGTCAAGCTCCCCGGTTCCCACTTCCGCACCGACATCGGCCAAGCCGCCGAACAGGGCCGCATCTCCCTCTAGTTCCCGTCGTGCACCCCCGAATCCCCGTCGCGCACACCCGAATTCCGCGTGTCGCGACCCTGCTGCCGCCTCGCGCTCGGAGCTCGGAGCGCGAGGCGCGATTAGGGTCGCGACTCGCGGGCCTGGCGGGGTGGGGTGCCGTCGACGTCGACGACGGGCGGACTCAGCAGAGGCCGAGCTGGAAGAGGGCGCGCTCGATCGGGTCGACGGCCTGGCCGCGCTCCATCAGGTCCCAGTACGTTCGGACGACGAAGACGCCGAGTGAGCGCAGTGCGTCCTCGCGCTTCTTCTCGCGCCAGTATGCGTCGGCCGGGGCCTCGCCCTCGGCGAGGTACCGCTGGTACTTGCCGCGGCCGTCGAACTCCCAGACGAGTCTGCGCTCCCAGTCGCCGTCGACGCGGTGGGTCTTGCCGCCGATGTGGTACTCCACCTGGAGTTCCGGGGCCGGCAGCCCGCGCTGGATCATCTGCGCGCGACCCCACGATTCGCCGACCGACTCCGCCCGCCGATCAGCCCACGGCAGTGCCGCCTTCGCGACGCGGGTGCCGCGGCGTCGTCGTCGATCCAGTTGCGCCGCCAACTCATCCCGGTCGACCCCGGCCCGCAGCGCGGCGTCGAACACGGTCATGGCCTGGGAGAAGGCGAGTGGATCGTGCGCCGGTGCGAGCTGGGCGACGTCGGCTGCGGTGCGCGCGAGGCTGGTGATCCACACGCCGTTGACCTTCACCACATCTCCGGGCGGTAGATCGCCGGCGTGCAGGAGGGAGTTCTTGCGTGCTCGTCCGCCGCCGATCTCACCGTTGGTGAGGTGCACCAGCTCCAGCTCCGGTTTCAGGAGCGACAGCCCGTGCACGATCGCCGCCGACGTGTGGCTCAGGGCAGTGTTGCCGCCGTGGTCCCGGCCCGTCGCGATCGCGAGGCTCTTCAGCCGGAACGCCTCGATCTGCGCTTCGGCCACCGCGGTGCGGTCCTTGGGGTCGACGTCGATCCGCGCGCGATAGACGCCGCTGGTGAGGCGGATCAGCTGCTTGGTCTTGACCGAGTGCGCGAGGTCGTGGTCGGAGAACCCGGCCTCGACGGTGAGGTCGCGTCGGATCAGGCCGTGGCGGTCGACGGGATAGTCGAGCTTCGTCGGTGTCATACCAGGCAGCAGACACCGGCTCGACGACCCTCACCTCGGCCCTGTCCACAGGTCCGCACCGCGCCCCCGGGGTTGTCCACAGCTCCGTCGCCCACCCCGCCGCCCCGCCTCCCCGGGCGAGTCGCGACCCTGCTGCCGGGTCGCTCGCCGGGCCCGCGCTTTGCCACCCTGTTGGTGAGACTTCTGGGGGGCTGCGTGTGGGGAGGGAGTGACGATGATTTTTAGTGTTCGTACCGAGCAGGAGCGTGCGGAGGAGATC
>NZ_JBHLWV010000006.1:0-171436 GCF_042432625.1 Gordonia phosphorivorans
TCGGTGTTCGTAGGCGGCGATGAGTTGCTGATACACCTGATGGGTGATCTCCACGGCGGCGTGTGCGTCGTGGCTGGTCAGCGACTCGAATAGGCGGATCTTCTGCTTGTCGGTGAGGAGTTCGGTGCGGGTGTGCAGGATCCGGCGGATCTTGTAGAGCGGGTCGTCTTTGCGGCCGCGGTGTCCGCATACCTGCTGCTGGATCCGTTGCCGGCACTGGTCGAGTTTGCTCGCGGCCAGGTGTACGACGTGGAACGGATCCATCACCACCCGAGCGGTGGGGAGTTCTTCGGTGGTGGCGCTCTTGTAGCCGGTGAATCCGTCCATCGCCACGACCTTGATCCGATCCCGGAACCGTTGGTCTCGCGCCTGCATCCACTGCTTGAGGACCTGTTTGGATCGTCCGCCGATCATGTCGAGCAGCCGTGCCGGGCCGGTCCCGTCGATGACCGGAGTCAGGTCGATCAGGACCGTGACGAAACTCGGTTCCCCTTGTCCGCGAACATGTTTCCACTTGTGCTCGTCCACACCGAGGCAGCGGACCCCGTCGAGGTGGTCGCCGTCGTAGACCAGTGCTCGTGCGGCGTCTGTGGCGATCTGGTTGACCGTGTTCCACGAGATCGCGAGGTTCGCGGCCACGGCGGCCACGCTCATCTTGTCGACCACGATGCGCTGCAAAATCCAGCGTTCGGTCCTGGTCGTGACCACTGCTCGCGGTCGGGCGATGTGGTCGATCCTCGCGCGGAAGACCGACCTGGAGCAGTCGCTGGTGTGGCAGACGAACCGCGGAACCGCCACGTGCAGGAGGACTGGATGGCCGGCGGCGGGCGTGTCGGTCAGGACCCGTACGACCCGATCGCGTGGTTGACCTGCCATATTGCAGTCCGGGCAGCGTCGATCGGGGTCGAGGACCTCGCTGAAAATGTGGGTCCGGTCATCGGCGCCGACGGCCGCACCGGTGATCGTCACGCCCAACTCGACGGTTCGGCAGATCGTGTCGGCAACATCGGAAGTAAGCTCAGCCATGGGTCCTGTGGTGTGCGTCGGGGTTGTTGAGGAACTTCCATGATCACACCCAGGGCCCGCCTACATCTTGTGGTCGCCCGCGCTCGTCCCGAACCTCACCTACGCACTCTTAGATCTGAAGAGCCACCAAACCCGACACTTGACACACCGCCAACGGGCCCGTTGCGAAGACCGCATCCGGGCCGCGAAAGCCACCGGAATGACGAACCTACCGTTCCACGACTTCGCCAAGAACCAGATCTGGCTCACCCTGGTCGAACTCGCCACCGACCTCACCGCCTGGACACAACTCCTGGCCCTGACCGGCACCGACGCACGCACCTGGGAAATCAAACGCCTACGCCTACGACTCTGGGCCGCCGCCGCACGCCTGGCACACCACGCCCGCACCCGGCGCCTGCGCTACGACCAGCACCACCAATGGACACCGGTCCTCATCGCCGGTCTACACCGCCTCGACAGCTACCGCACCAGCGGCTGAACCACCCGCTCCGCCCTGACCCGACCAGCCCCGAAAGACACCCCGCCGGTGGCGTGAAACCCGGCCGCCACCAGCGACAACGGCCACCCTGTCATACCCACAAGCCACAATCGGACCTACCGCAACCAATCCGAACCGTTCAAGCTGGGATCGGCACCCGATGAAAGATCGAGGCTAGATAGCGATAGTTGCGAAGAACGGTTCGCCCGCCGCCGAACCAAGCCATTAGGCCAACGACGAGGATGAGGATGAGCCAAGTCATCGTCGGGCCTCCACGTCAGGGTGGCGGAGTTCGTACTGCAGCATTGCCTCGAACGCCGCGATTGCCTGGCCGAGTACAACATCGGTAGGCAGGTTTTCAAGGCGGTTTCGATGTTTCCAGTGATGGATCGCTTGGCCTAACTCCCTCATTAGATCCGTTGTCAGATCATCGGGTCCCGTCTGGACATTCGCGACGGAGACGCCGCTGCCTGCCGGCGACGTGTCTGCCGCCGGGGAGGTGTCTGCTGGCGAGAGGGTAGGTTCCGTGATCGCAGGTTGCGCCCTGTGCTGGCGCGCAAAGAACCTAACCATTGTTGAAATCCCGGAAGTTGCGGAGCAGCGTATCGTTGAGCACGCGCAGATTGCCCATTGCGCATTCCAGCGCATAGCCAGTGAGGCCGGCGGAGTCGATCATCCGTTGAAGACCCTGGATCTCCTCCACCGTGACGCGCATCAGGTTCCCGCTGGCCCGCATTCTGTGCTCCACTTTCGCCGCCGCCAGCCTGTCCCGAAGTACATCGAGTTCAGCCTGTCGGTACGCCCGCGTGTTGCGGTACGTAGTGATTATCGCAGTGATCGCTGATCCGATTGCGCGGACGCTTGTGTCCAATGCCACCAGTTCTTGACTCATTGTTCCGCTGCCCTTCATCTCGGTGATCTTCGTTCCCGCGTTTCGGGAATGTATTCAGGATCCGGCGCGATACCGTCATGGTCAAGAACAATTTAGCGAGCCAATATTGGCACAAGGAGCGACGTGGCGAACCGAGCGGATCCGGCCTGGGAGAAGTTCTTCCAATACTTCGAGAAGTACGACGGCACACCGGCCGAGATCGCCGCACGATTCAACGAGGGAGAGGCGGCGCCGGTCGTCACAGCGGCCGAAGTTCGGAACTGGCGGAGAAAACACAGCCGTCCTCCGCTCGGCACGCTAACTGAGCTTGGCTATTACTGGGCGGGGGACCCGTTCTACTTCGCCCGCCTACTCGGCGCAGTGCCGACCGAGGGGCTTGGCGCCGAACTGTATGCCCAGAAACGAATAATCGAGCTCAGGCACGAGGTTCACGCACTTGAGGCGCAGGTCCGCGCGGCGGACACAACCGCAGCTACCGGTCGGATCGTTGCTGCAGCTACCGCATCGGGGCGGTGGGCTGTTGCTGCTCACCCGGCGATCGAGGGTCCCACCGGGGTGCCGATACACGTGGCGGACCGACTGGAGTTCCGATATGTCGGCACCCGCTTGAAGTCTGGCGAGACGTTGCACGAAACCCTTGAGGAGGATCTCGCAGAGGCCTTTCGCCAGAATCACGTGGTACCCGCCCCGAACTCTCAGACCGTGTGGCGCGACGACCGTGCAACAGACTCCCTGAGCTACTCCGTGGCTCACACGCTCTCGCCGTTCGGTCCCTCCAGAATGTGGAATCACGTAGGTGTCGAGTCCATTGCAGTCATCTCGACAACGCTCGGCACATGGGTGTTCGATGTCGCAGCCGTCGTCGCCCGAATGATCGGCTACGGATTCATCAACACGCGCGGGCTCAGTCAGGGGCGTCGTCCCTTGCCACAGCCAACTACGCCGGCCGACCTGGCGAGCTACAGGACCGAGGCCCACCAGGAGCTCCTGTCCAGCCCGTGGCCGCGGTACGTGTGGGGGCACGTCGGCGAATGGGACCTGCCCGCGGCAAGCCAGTTGCTCGCACCGAACGGCGTCGCCCCGCAGGTCAAGATCGTCTGGCTGCGTGAATCCGACAGCCTAATCGACGGACTCGCTAGCGGCGCAGAGCACACCGGCCTGACCACTGCAGACGAGTATCGCGCGACCCTTCTTGCTCGACACAGGGAGATTCTGGAGGCAATGACCGATGGTCCGCCTGTCCACATTGTCGATTGCGAGTCCGCGCCCGCCGGCGCAGATGGACGACGGACTCTGCGCTGGGAGCGAAGCTTCACGCTGGCTGCTCGGATCGTCACGCATCTTGTAGATACCAACGACATCCTCATGCCAGCGCTCACCCGGTCGCTCCAGAAACTTTCCGACCCGCTCCACGCCGATCCCATCAACGCTGCCGTGCTCGAGTGGCTACAGACCACCGAATGGCTCACGACCTGGGGGGTAGACCCGCTGTATATGCGCGGCTAGTGCGTTTGCCAAGTCCAGACCTTTGGTAGCTGCGGCAGGCTGGTTGCTTGTTCGCAGGACTATCGGAGTTGGCTGGGTGCCGCACCCTGCGCCGGTGGCTGGCGATCGTAGACCGTGGCCCGCACCTGCGGCCCCGTTCTGAGGAGGACCCCGTGACCGCCACCGCCGACATCGAATCCCCGGCCACCGTTGCCACGGCCCCGGCCAGCCTTTCGCACACCGAGATCGGTGTCGGGTACGCCGGAGAGTACGTGCGTGCGCTCGGCTGGCAGGTACTCGACGCCGACCTCACCCATCGCCGCCGCCACTTCGGTGTTCTCGCCGTCGACGGCGACGAGCTGGTCGCCGTCTTGGTCGTGACACGCTCGCTCGCCACGTTCGCCACGGTCTCCGCCGCCGCGGACCCGGCCACCGTCGCCCAGATTCGTGACCTCGCCGCGCGGCGCCCCGCGCCTGACGGCGCTGGTGAGGTGACCGCGGTGCGGGTGGACTGCCTGATCCTGCAGGTGGACTGGAACGATCCGCACGACCGCAGCGCGGTGCAGGTCCGCCACTACCGCGACCTGTAGACCGCGACGGACCCAACCCTGGCCGCACCGGCGCGGCTCGGCCAGGGGCCGGCCGGTTCGGACTGTCCGGCCGGCCACGTCGGCCCCTGCCCCGGGCGACCGAGGTTTCTGCTGGTCGGAGCGTTTGCGAAGTGGTGCGGGTAGTCACTCGGTGGCCGTGGTGAGCCGCAGCGGTCAGAACCGCTGAGCAGGATGAGAGTCGACCGCAGTTCCCCACCACCTCTAAGGGAGACCCCATGACCACTCACGCGCCCGCCGCCACCGACTGCGTCGAGCAGGACGCCCGCGCGGCCCTGAACGCGGCGATGGCCGCCCGTATGGCCGCCGACAACGCGGTGTGCATTGCCGCCGCTGCCGCGCTCCGGGGCGTCATGGAGAGCAACGGCTGGGCCGAGATCGGCGTCGACTGCGCCGAGGCGACGTTCCTGCAGGCCGCCTACGACAGCGACGGCCACAAGATCGACCTCGACGAGGACACCCTGACCGCCTACTCCGACGAACTGTTCGACGTCATCGGCAACATCGGGCGGGGGCTGCTGCAGTACTCGACGGTGACCGGCGACAAGCAGGTGACGTTGGCCAACCTGGTGGCCGCGCTCCCGAACTGAGCACGCGACGACTTCGCCCCCGACCAGCAGTGGTCGGGGGCGAAGTCGTGTGGTGGTCCGCGGTCGGGGAGCTGTCCGCCGACCCGGCCGGCGCCGTCATCAGGCCGGCGCCGAGGTTGCGCGGTGCCGGCCTGAACGGGGATCAGCCGAGGAGGATCCCCGATTCACGGCCCGGTGGCACGTCAATCCAGATGCCGGTGCCGATCGCCGTGCGGGCAGCCTTCGGCGCCTTCTTGGTGGTCAGGTAGCGGCGGGGGCTGTCGATGACGTCGTGGTAGCCGACGATGCGGCGGATGTGGGACGGGTCGACGTACCCCTTGCAGGTGGCCATCAGCAGGAACTCCTCGTCGATGAGCTGGTTGAGGGTGTGCTGCCCGATGACCCATTCACCTTCGAAGCCGCCGCGGGCGTACGTGCTGGCCTGGTTGAGCGAATAGTCCACGCCGGGCTGGTCGCGCAGTGCCGCCCCGGTTTGGCGGCTGTAGATCGTGTGCGGGTCGTGAAGCGCCATCGCGATGCAGGAGACCCGGAAGATCTGGTCGGCGATCTCGGCGGGGTCGGCGACGTAGCGGGTGCGGGCGGCGAGGGCTTCGATCTCGGCCGATTCGATCCGTGCGTGCTCGTAGCCAGCGACGGTCGGGATCAGATTCGCGGCGATCAGGGCCCGGATTTTCGGTGCGGTGATCGTGGGCGCGCCGTCGGGCGTGGCCAGCAGTTCGGTCAGTCTTTCGGCGGACTGGCGGGTGCTCAGGAGCATGGTGATTCCTTCTGTCTGTCGCTGTGAGGGCGTCCAGCGGGTGCCGAATCGGGTAGAGCAGTGAACCTCATTCAACGACCAGGTAACCGTAACACGCCAGATCTAAACTTGCACCAGGTACATAGGCTGCACCACATCCAAGCCGATTGGGGTGGTGGCGAGAAACGAGATACCTCGACAGGAAAGATGCTGGAACTACGATGAGGACATGCAGGAATCGCTGGACGAAATGGCCCCCGACCTTTTCAAGGTCCGCGCCGTGGGCGACGACGGCGCAGGCTACCGCGCACCCGTGGTCACCGAGATCGTCGGCATCACCTACCGGCAACTCGACTACTGGGCGCGCACCGACCTGGTCAAACCGTCCGCGCGGGCGGCGACCGGCAGCGGCTCCCAGCGCCTCTACGACTTCAAGGACATCCTGGTCCTCAAGGTCGTCAAACGGCTCCTCGACGCTGGTATCAGCCTGCAGAACGTGCGAGTGGCCGTCGACCACCTGCGTGCGCACGGCACCGCCGAACTCGCTGCCACAACGCTGTTCTCCGACGGGCACACCATCTACGAGTGCACCCGCGACGACGAAGTGCTCGACCTCCTTCGCGGCGGCCAAGGCGTCTTCGGTATCGCGGTCGGCCCGACGATGACCGACCTCGCCGGCCAGATCTCCCAGTTCCCGCCCGAGGCGGCTGTCACCGCAGACCAGGGCGCCGACGAACTCGCTGCCCGCCGAGCACGCCGCGCCAGCTAACTCCCGCCCGCCGCTCGCCGCCGCAGCTGGAAAGACGCCGCTCCTACGGTGTTGCCATGACTGCGAATGCGAACGTGAACGTGTACGGATTGTTCCTGCCGCGTGCAGGCGAGCGCATCGTCGCACGGTGCGCGAACCTCAACATCGACGCCGCCGCCGACGGCCCCGCACTGCTGGTCATGGCCTGCCCCGACGGGTCTGATCAACTGACGGCCGCCGCCGCAGACTGGTCCGACCCCAGCGCCGCCAGCCTCGCCCGCCGCGGTGCTGGCCTAGTCGCCCTGCGTGCGACCGTCCTGACCGTGCCGGCCACCGACCATCCTGGCCGGCTTCTCGCGTACGTCGCCGACCTCTCGGTCCACACCCGGCCCCTCGTGTGGGCCGACCTCGACGATCCCGGCCGCGCAGACACCGGCCGCCACCACCGCCGCGCCAGCTGACGGCGGGGACCGGAGCAGCAGATGACCGCGATCGCCCCCACTGCGCTCGCCGACCTCGGACCCGCCCTGATCCGGTCGGTGATCGCCGCCGCCAGCGGCCACCCCGGCGACGACCAGACTGGCCGACACCTCACGCGGCTGATCGACGTACACGGCCCCGAACTGGTCCTGGACCTGATCGCCGCCACCCCCAGCCCGGGCCGCTACGAGCCGCCACCGACCACCGAGACGCTGTCCGCCATCTCGGTGGCCCTGTTCCTGGGCGCCATGTGGGATGCGGGGCCACCGGAGCTGCGGGACGCCCGCGAGCAGGCCGCCGACGCACTACTCGAGCTGCACGGCTGGACGCTCAGCGACGCCGCCCGAGCAGCGTTGACCGGCTGTGCGGGACTGTCGGCGACCACCGCTGCCGGGCATGCGCACCTGCACAGCGCCCTGTCCACATGCCGCATGTACCTGCCTGACCTATGACCAGACTGTGCCGCACCGCACGGCCCGCCCCCACCAGGATCGCTGTATGAGCGTTGGAACCCTCAGTCGCGTGCAGGCCGCCTACCTGCAGCACGCCGCCCGCCAACTCAAGGCTGCCGGTGTGGGCACTCGTGCAGTGCTGGCCGCCGTCGACCGGCCGCCCGCCTCGTGGCCGCCGGCCCTGATCGACGAGCTCGTCGACGACATTCGCCGCAACGCCGACACCGCGGTGCGCGCCGGCCTCGACCTGCGTCGCATTCCCCCGGCCCCAACCCCGGTCCGGCCGCCGGCCGCCCCCACCCCCGCACCCGCGGTGTCGGGGACGCGGATCGCTGCGGACGCGCCGCCGCTGCGGGTGCCCGACGGCACCCAGCTGCGCACCGCCGACCAGATCCTCGCCGCCGACCAGGTCAGCCCGTTCACGTTCGACGGCAGCATGGACTCCCTGCGGTCGATCCCGGTCTCCGACCTCGCCGACGACCTCACCCCGACGGTGCTGGCCCGCCTGGAAGCGGCGGGACTGACCTCGATCTGGGATCTGCTTATGCGCATTCCCCGCAGCTACGTCGACCGCTCCACCCTGACCCCGATCGCCGCCCTGACCCCGGGCACCGAAGCGACGTTCACTGGCGTCATCTCCGGGATCAACAGCAACCACGGCAAACGGTATGTCCGTATCCGCATCACGGACGGCCCGGCCACCATCACCTGCACCTTCTTCAACGCGATGTGGATGGCCCAACGGTTCCCCGACCGCAGCCTGGTCGTCGTGCAAGGGACGGTCAGCGAGTTTCAGGGGAACCTGCAGATGAGCAGCCCCGTCATCGAGCTGCTGGAGGACGCCTCGGCGATCCTCATTCCGATCTACCCGCAGACCACCATCAAGAACGAAGCGACCGGCAAGCGGGACAAGGAACTGAGCACGACCATGCTGCGCACGGCGACCGTCGCCGCCCTGCAACGGCTGCCCGCACTGACCGACCCGATCCCGGCGGATCTGCTCGCGCGCCGACAAGTGATGGGACGCCTGCAGGCGTTGCGGGCAGTGCACGTACCCGACTCGGCCGAGCACGCCGCAGCCGGCCGCGACCGCATGGCCTACGACGAACTGTTGCGCCTGCAGTTGGCGCTCGGGGTCATCCGCAACGCGCAGGCCGCCCAGCCCGGCATCACCCACCGCCCGACTGGTCGACTGCTCCAGCAGTGGACCGCGTCGCTGCCGTACGCGCTGACAGGCGCCCAGCAACGCGCCCTGGATGCCATCGGCGCGGACCTGGCCGCCGACGCCCCCATGAACAGGCTGCTCATGGGTGACGTCGGCTCCGGTAAGACGGCGGTCGCTGCCGGTAGCTGCCTTATGGCGATCGAAGGGGGTTTTCAGGCGGCGCTGCTGGCGCCCACCGAGATCCTGGCCCGCCAACACTACGAAGAACTCTCCGAAGCTCTCACCCCGCTCGGGTTGCGCGTGGATCTGTTGGTCTCCAAACAGCTGCCCCGGCCCCGCAAAGAAGTCCTCGCCGGACTGGCCGACGGCAGCACCCACCTGGTGGTCGGCACGCACTCGATCCTGTCGGACACCGTCGTGTTCGACCGGCTCGGTTTGGTCGTCATCGACGAGCAGCACCGGTTCGGTGTCGACCAACGGGCACTGCTGCTCGCCAAGGGCCCCGACGGCGCCGTCCCCGACATCCTGCAAGCCACCGCCACCCCCATCCCGCGCACCTCGGCGATCACCACCTACGGCGACATGGAAGTGGTCATCCTCGACGAGAAACCGGCCGGGCGCAGCCCGGTGGAGACCGAATGGATTCCGGCGGCGCCCTTCGACTCCCCGCACCCTGAACCGTGGAAGGCGATCGTCGAGCAGGTCCGGCAGGGCCGGCAGGCGTTCGTGGTGTGCTCGCGGGTGGACTCGGCCGGGCACCAGTCGGAGACGAAAGCGGCGGCCGCCGCCACCGACGCCGCCGACGAGCTGGTCGGCGGCGCACTGCACGGCTTGCGGGTGGCTGTCGCCCACGGCAAGCAGAAGCCGGATGAACGCAAAGCGGTCATGGACGCGTTCAAGGCCGGCGACATCGACGTCCTGGTCGCCACCACCGTCATCGAAGTCGGTGTCTCGGTGCCCAACGCCACCGTCATGGTCATCATGGACGCCACCGCGTTCGGGCTCGCGCAGCTGCACCAGATCCGGGGCCGGGTGGGCCGTGGCGTACACCCAGGCCAATGCTGGCTGGTCGCCGACACCAGCAACGACGACGCGGTGGCCCGCATGACCGCGATGGTCTCCACCAACGACGGTTTCAAGTTGGCGGACATGGACCTGCAGATCCGTGGCGTCGGCGCCCTGACCGGCACCGCCCAGTCCGGGCGCGACGCCGGCCTGCGGGTGGCGGACCTGCTGCGTGACAGCCACATCCATCTGGCGGCCCGCGAGGACGCCCGCCGGATTCTGGCGACCGACCCGACGTTGGGCCGGCACCTGACGCTGCAGCGGGAAGTGGATCTGGCTCTCGGGGAGGACGCCCAGTACCTCACCCGCGGATAGCGGGGCCGAGGCTGTCGGTTTCACCTGGCCCGGCGGCTGGGACTGTCCGGCCGGGGCGGGCCGGCGACTAGGGCGGCGGGCGTCGGCGGCGGACCCGGTGTGCCGCTAGCTCGCCGGGGGTGCGCCGAGCATGAGTGCCAGCACCACCGACCAGAGGAGAACTGACCATGAGCACTCACACCGACGACTACAACGGTTTCGCCAGCGCCGCCGAGCTGGCCGCGTGGCAGCAGGAGAAGGAGCGCCCCTACTTCGCCGTCAACGGGCACAAGATGGTGCAGTCGCCGAGCTACACGCGCACGGGCCGGATCTTCTACAGCAGCGCGCTGGCGGTGTGTGTCGACAACTGTGGGGCCTGCGCGGCCGGCGACCCGCTGCCGGACTACTAGGCCGGAGCTGCCACGGTCGCCGCGCACCCGACGGGTGCGCGGCGGGCGCCGTCTTCGGCGGCGCGGACTGTCCGCCGGTCGCGGTCCGGTATCTGCTGGTCGCGGTGGTGGTGGCGGTGTGCAGGCAAGCGGGGGAGTGCCGCACCCGCCAGGGGCCCTCCCTCATTGTTATTTGCAGACGCAAACGTACGAGCCGGGAGGAACCGCCATGAACACCACCAACACCACCACCACCGCCCAGACCACCACCGCAGCCCGCGTGCTGCTGGTGGCCTACGTTGCCAGCCACCTGCTCGCCCCGGTCGCCGTCGCCGCCGGATTCATGCTCGGCCTGGCCCTGGTCGGCGCGATCCCGCTCATCCCGGCCCTGCTGCTGGCCGTCGGCACCACCCTCGCGCACGCCCCGCACCTGCTCATCGGCGTCTACGGCACCGGCAAGGACCGGGCCGGGTCGCGCGTCTACGTCGGCGCATACTGGGCGGTCATCTGCGGGGCCGCCGGTGCGCTCATCGTCGCCGACGGCACCGGCGCGGGCACCGACCGGGGCGTCGCCGCTCTCCTGGTCAACCTGGCCCTGGTCGGCGTCCTGACCACCCTGGTGACCCACGCCAAGAACGCCGCCGAACTGGTCGCGGTCAACGACGACAGCACCGACGTGCTGCTGCGCGCCGCCGCCCACGCCCGCACCGAACGTTCCACCGGATACTGGTACACCCTGGCCCGCGACGTCCTCGGCCTGGCCCTGATCCCGCTGGGCGTGCTCGCCGCCTTCACCCTCACCTTCGGACCCGACGACGCCGCCGGGCTGGCTCTGGCAATCACCGTGCCGGTCGCGGTCGTCCGGTTGGCGCTGATCCTGGCCGGATGGGTGCGCGGCCACATCACCCGGCCCTGAACGGGAAGTTCCGCGCCCAACCCGGGCGGCTCCGGTAGCCGCCCGGGTTTTCCGGTACCGGCCCGACACTGTCCGGCCCGGCCACCCCAGCAGAGCAGAAACCGCAGGTGAACAGCAGTCACCCGCAACGACGGTTGCCGCTGCACACACCGGGCCCGACGCAAACTGGCCGCGAACTCGCCAGCAGGTGAGGAGCACACTCCCAGCACGAAAGGCCACACAATGATCACACCAGACTTCGTTCCCGGCACCATGGTGACGATCGACCCGGAATCGACGGGCGGCAAGTACCTCGGCACCGTCTACCGCGTCGAACGCAAACTCAAGGTCAACTACTCGATCGTGCCGGTCAACGGCCACGGCGCAAGCCTTCGGGCCCCAGGATTCATGCTGCGACTGGCCACCGAGCAGGAGATCGAGGCAGCCGAGTCCGCGGCGGTGGCACCGGAATCTCGGCTGACACCGGGAACGCTGGTGATGGTCACCAATCCGACCGGCAAACTGCAGGCCGCGGCGAACACGATCTACGCCGTCGTGCGCGTCTCACCGACCACGGTGACCATCGAACCGTGCCACGGTGGCGGCGGCGGGTGGCGGATCGCTCCGCAGCTGCTCACACCCATCACGCTCGACGACCCGACACTCACCCAGCTGGTGAAGCTGGCCAGCTGACCGCAGCCCACGCCGCCGGATACACCTCGCGCCGCCGACACACCCCACAGTGTCGGCGGCGCGAAAAACCGACGTCAGGTGGTGGGTTCGGTGCCCGGGCAGAACCCCGCTGGCAATGCAGCGACGTTTGCGGTCACCCAGTCGGCAGCCTTGGTCACCAAACTGACCGACTTGTCGTGGTCAGCACCGTCAGCAGTGGCCGCGATCGACACACTCAACAGCCCGCGCGCAGTCTGAATCAGGCCGAGCTGCCGGGCCGTCGACGACGACTCCACCGGCCCCCACCCGCCGTGGGCGGCCACAAACTGCACCCCGTTCTGCCCGACCGCGGTCTGCAACCCCCACAAGCCCTGCCCCGAGGTGGGCGGGGTCATCGGCTTGGTCACCGCACCGCGGTCAGCCGCGCACAGCAGGCCCGCCCCGAACATCGACTGGCTACCGGCGGGCCACACCGTCTTGGCGAGCACCGCGTAGTCGTCGCCGCTGCCGGCCCGGACACGCGTCGTCCGATCGCCGAGCTCGCCGAGTGCCTTCTCCACGGCCTGTCCGGGGGAGGACCCCAGCTGCTGCCACAAGCGGTTCACCGCAGCACTGTCGCTGCCGGCGAGCGCCGCGGTGACATCGGCGGAGTCGGCGCCGGCCCGGGCGGCCGCCAACGCCACCGGCACCCGGATCGTGCCCCACGCCGGCAACGCGGATCGCTCCCCAGCCAACACCGGCGCTTCCGGCGCCGGAGCCGGCCCCGGTGCGGGCGTGAGGGCTTCGGCCGGGAACAGGTCGGCGACTGCGTCGGCGAACATCTTGTTGCGGGTGGCCGCGGCCTGCGAGGTGTAGTGGATGCCGTCGGAGAACATGGCTGGGGTGGCGTGGGCCGCCCAGTCGAACACCTTCAAGTTCGGGTACTTCGACGCCGCCGCCTGCAGCACCTTGTTGAACTTGGTCATGTTCGCTGAGGCGTACGCCGAGTTGGACGGGTTCGACGTCGCTGACGTCGCCCACATGACGTCCTGTCCGCCCAGTCGGCTCATGATGGCGTCGATCCGGGCCTGCTCACCGACCTGGGAGCCGACAGCGATGTTCGCGGCGTCGTTGACGCCCATCACGATTACCCAGCACCCTTTGAAGCCCTGCTGGATCAAGGTGTCCACGCCGGTGGCCGCGTTCGGGTTACCGCTGACGGTTTCCATGATCGAGCGGCCGCCGGTGGCGTCGAGAACGAACTTGTCCACTCCCACCCGCTTGTACTGGGCGCCTGCCCGATCAGCAGGGTTGGGCAGGTAGTCGGCCTGGTCGATCATCGTCGATGTCGAATCCCCGATATGGGCCAGTGACGTGCAGCGAGTCTTGCCCGCCGGGGCCGACGGTTTCGCGGTCGGGGGCGGCGCGGATGGTGGCGCCGCGGCAGGGGAGGGCTTGTCGGGGGTGGTGAAGACAACGGTGTCTGCGCTGCCAGCTGCGGTGACAGCGACTTCGATCGTGCCCGGTAGCTGGTCGGCGAAGTCGGCGAACGATCCGGCCAGATCCGTGGTCGGCTCGGCGTGCACGGTGGCGGCCGAGCCCGCCAGGAGGGCGGCCGAGGCGAGCATGGCTGCGCCGACAGTGACGCCCCGAGGGGAAGGAGGCATGGGTGATTCCTCTGTGTGTCATTGGCTTCGAAGTGGCTCTGACACTACCGGTAGCTGGGCTGATCCCAGCAGATCAGGGGACTCGTCGCCGGCGTCGTCTCGCCGCCGCCAGCACCACGAATCCCACCATTTCCCCGTATCGAACGCATGTGCTAATTTAGGGGGGTGAAGGCGGGCGACGTCGGTGGGGGAAGACCACCAGACGGCGACCGCCTTCACACTCAGCACCTCATCGACACCGGTATCTGGCAGCCGGTCCCGGGCCGCCCGGTGATCCTGCAAGCCAACAACGCCCTGTCCTGGGCGGCGCGGGTCGCCGGCCGCGAACCACCGTCGCTTCGCGTGCGATCGTGCGGACTGACCTTCCCACCCGAACTACCCGCCACCCTCACCGCCTGGGCGCGTTTCACTACCGGAGTGTGGGCGGCCGTCGTCGACGTCACCCTCCCCACCCACGACGGGGCAGGCGCGGTCACCGCCACCCTGTGGGTGCCAGGGGAAACCATCCGCCCTGTCGGCCCCATCCTCCGGCCATGACACACGACTGTCCGCCCGCAGCAACGCGGCGGGCGGGCCACCACGCCTGTGGCAGCCCGCCCTGACCTTCGCTTCACACCTGCGCGGGAGAACCGACCTGCACGCCGCCGTCGCCGTAGAGAACCCGCAGCACGAACGCCGCTTCGGGCCCCATCACGTCACCAAGGAGCCACAACAGTGTCGCGGTGAACTCCGGGCCGTGCGCACTGCCGGTGACAGCGAAGTGGTGGGCCAGCTCGTGCAGCAACACCGACTCGGCGGACACCTCCGAGTGCGCCGGATCTGGCACCGCGATCACCTGGGTGTGGGGCTCGTAATGCGCCGTCTGCGGCCCGCCGTTGCGGACCCGAACCCGCACTGGGCGCACCGGCCCGAACTGGGCGATCACCGACGGGCGAGACAGCACCCGGTCGACGTAGTCCTGCATGGAGGGGATGGACGCGAACCTGGCCGCCTTCGGCAGCGTCAACGACGTTCCAGCGATCACCGTCGTCGCCCCGCGATCGGTGGCCTCAGACAACATGGACCCGAACACGGTTTCCGCGCTGTACACCGCCGACCGTTGAAAATCGCGACCGCTCATGCCCCCACCGCCCGCCGCGCACCGCTGAGCGAAGTGCTGCTGGTCTCGTCCAATGACGCGGCAGCGGCGGCTGCACTACCGGCCCCCCGCGCATGACTGCTGTGGGCGTTCGAACACGCACCGCGCCACGATCCGCGGGCACCACTGTGGGCCTGATAGAACTCGGTGACCCGCACTTCCTTGCCCTTGAGTACCAGCGCCACCGAACTGCTCTGCGCCTCCACCTCGGCGGCCTCCACCGACTCCGCCCGCGCCTGCTGCAACCGGTCACCGATCCGTTCGGCGAACGCCTCTTGGAACTGCAGACGCGCGGTCACCCGCGACAGCGCAGTTTCCTGGACGTCGGTGTAGAAGCCGGACCAGCGGTCACCGCGGCGCACCTCCCGCAGCACCGTCTGCCCCCGCCATTCCCCAGCCGCCAGATACGCCTCGCACGCGCGCACCATCTGCAGGAGAAGCGCCGCGTACAGCGTCTGCACCCACTCGATGTCGGTGTCGTCGCCGTAGGCGACCACGTACGTCGAGTTGCTCGCGATGTCACAGCGGACGTCGTTGGCTCGCGCAATCGCCAAGAACAGGGCCACGTACGTGCGCAAACCCTTCGTGCCCTTGGTGCCCATGTGGACCTGTTTGATCACCGGCTGCGGTCGGCGGTCACGCTGACCGGCGGCGGTACGTGCCAGTTCCAGGTCAACCGCGTGCGCGGTCGCCAACCGCTGCGCAGCCTCGGTGAAAGCCTCGGCTTCAGCCAGATTGTCGGTGCCCTCAGCCTGCCGGAGAAGGTTGCCGATCTTGGTGATCATCTTGTCGGTGTTGGTCATGGCATCAGTAGACGGGTGGCCGCCGACCCAATGCGGCAACGGCGACCCAAGGCCACCCAACGCGGGAATGCGTGTGCTGGCCAGAGCGGAAACTGCAGTTGTTGGATCGGTGTTGGGATCGAGGAGGCCAGAGACTGCAGTCCGATCGACGCGCCGGCCCGACGGTACGGTTCGACCATGCCCGAGGAACCGATCCGCGGCCCGTCACCGGAAGTCATGCGACTGCGCCGCGAACTGTCCGCAGCGCGCGAGCACGCCGCCCAACAGGAGGTTCGACTGGCAGAAGCCGAGATCGCCTACCGGGCCACCAACGATGGGGCCGCCGAAGGAATGCGCGAAATCGAACTCGCCGACCGCACTCAACGACGCCGCCTGCTGCGTTGGCAGGTCGCCGCAGAGCAGGTCTCGAGCGACGAATACCGGCAGCAAGAACATGCCGGCGGCGCAAGGCAGGGCCCTGTCCGTGGCCTACCTGCCGGCGACAACGAGGCACTCACCCCGCTGCTGATCGGCCACCACATTTGCGGATGGGAACGCACCCACCCGGTCACCGGGAAACAGCAGGTGGGGCTGCTCCAGCTGACGGCCGACGGGAAGCGGGAACGCCGGCACACCACCAACACCCTGGCCCACCGATGCGAGAGCGTCGCCGACGTCGTCGCACTGTTCGCCACCGCTCACCCTGACCGGCTCGTCGAGTTCGCCGGCGCCAAGCTGGCCGCCGAACTGGCCGCTGTGTGCCGCTGAGCCGGCCGCAGGAAAGATGCCGCCGCTACGGTCTGGTCCGAAAGGATGCGTGAACCGATGACAGCTGTACTGGACCGATACGATCAGGTCATGGTCGACGATCAGGCCTGGTCTGCGTTGCGGGCAGCCTCCCGAGAATCCTTCGGAGTGGTGAGCACCGAGCAGGCCGCAGACTTCGGTGTCACCGTCGACGCACTCGTTGACGCGGCCCTGGCCGACCAGGTGTGGAAGACCCCGGACGGACTGTGGGTCATCGAGGACGTCGGGATCTTCCACATCGAGGACTGGGCGGCAGCATGGCTGGCCATCGACCTGCACACGCCCATCAGTCAGCGACGCACCAACCCCGAGTCGATCATCAGCCACCAGTCGGCGGCCATGATCCGCAACCTCGGCACCATCACGACCGACTTCCTCATCGTCACCAGCCCGCACACGCTCACCGCGGCGCCGGCGATCATCCGACACACAGTGGGGGAGGTGGGCCTGCACGGTCAGGACTGGGATCTGGTTGACGGTCTTCCAGTGGCCAGCCCCGCACGAATTGTTGCCGACCTGGCCGCCGCCGACGGCGTCGACGGATCGCACTTGGGGACGGTCCTGGCCACCATCGTTGACGAACAACTCCTCACCGTCGACGAAGTCGGTGAACTTCTACGACCGCACCTGCACCGTTGGAGTCAGCACCCAGAGCTAGGCCCCGGATACGTCATCGACCTGCTCGTCAACAGCGCGTACGGGTAGCCGCATGTGCTTGGGCCCCAACGACAAGGGCGGACCGAAACGATGTGCCGGCCACGCCCGCACCGAACGGGACAAACAGCGGGCCGCCGCCGAAGAGGCCCGGGCTGCCGTCGCCGACCTGGAAAACCAGCTCGCAGACGCCGAACGCCACTACCCCGACGATGCCGCCTTCCGCGAAGCCCTCAAAGTCCGAATCCGCAGGATCGCTGCCGCCACCGGTGAACCACACGACAAGGTCGCGCGCCGCTTCGCCATCCAGCAGCTCGTCATGCGGCTGGCCGCAGACGACCCAGAATCGTGGGTTCTGACCGGCGGAACCGCGTTGCAGTACCGGACCGGTGAGGCGCGAACCACCCAGGACGCGGACCTGGCCACCCGCATCCAAGGTGACCAGATTGAGGAACGGATGACCGCGGCGCTGGCCCGCAAACCAGGTGAGCGCGGAGACTTCACCGTCAAGGTCAAACGTCGCAGCAGCGAAATCGGCGGCTACACCTGCTCGGTGGTCTACACGCTGGGAGGCACCCGATTCTCCACTGCGTTCGTCGACATCGTTCCCGACCGGGGTCTCCCCGAATCTCCCGAACTGATCACGCCGGCCGCGGTCGTGGACATCGACGACGCCAGCCCCTCCGTGCCGGTCCGGTTCTATCCGGCCGCCCACCACACCGCCGACAAGACGGCCGCCATGTTCCAGACCTACGGGTCGACCGGAACCGAACCATCCACGCGCCCCCACGACCTTGCCGACCTCGTAATCCTGGCGCGCACCGTGGAAGTCGACGCCGAAGAACTTCACGAACGACTCGCAGTGGAAGCCGCGCGTCGCGGCGTCACCTATCCGAAGCAGCTGACCATCCCCAACCCGGCATGGCGAGACGCCTGGGAAGGCAAAGTCATCGGCCCAGGACTGCCTGATCAGGTCCGAGACATCGACAGTGCGCTGCAGGCGGCGGGTGCCTTCCTCAACCCGATCTTGTCGGGCGCCGTCCGCAGTGGGCGCTGGGATCGCACCAGTCAGACCTGGCGCCCCCACCCCGGCGGCCCACCGTAGAGCGCACGCCGGTCCGCGGCCGCCCAGCACTGCACCCCACCGAAAGACGCCCCTGATGTACTTCCGGTCAACCGAGGAAGGGAATCAGCATGAGCGAAGCAACGATCGAAAAGCAGTGGTGGCACCTGTACGGGGCGCTCTCCGACGACGGGATCTGGAGCCAAGCGGTGATCGGGGAGAGCCGGCAGGCACCGGAGAGTTCGGTCGTGCAGGATCTGCGGGCACCCGGCATCGGCGAGGGCGACCCGAAGATGGTGTACCTGGCCTCCTTCGAGCGCGAGCCCGAAGACGCAGACATCGACGTCTACCGGCCCATCGGGCACCGCTCCTGGGAGCAATAACGACGGGAAGAGGCGGATGGGACAGTGAGGGCACGTCGAAGCCGATCACTGGAGGGCCGCAATGGGTCACCCGCACCGCACCTCGCACCCCGCCACGCAGGCAGCCCCACCCCGACTGCCGTTCGGTGGGGAACTGGCGAACCCGACGATGGCCGTCTACGCGTCGTTGATCCGCGCACGCACGAACCTGCAGGTCGTGGGTGTGCACCTGACTGCCTCGGAGTTCGTGCGGGCCGCCGCACCCACCGAACTGTCCCGATACCGGGATCTGCTGCTGCAACACCTGCAGCGCAGCGACGTGCACCGCCTGCTGGGTTTCGTCGACAGCCTGCGTCCCCGCTACCAGCTGACAGCGCTGGAGTTGGAGGACCCGCGCTCGCCCATCACAGTCACCATTCACCGTGACGGCCGGCTGCTGGTGTCCCCGGTCGCCGAATACGACGCCGTGCACGAAGTGCTCACCGAGTGCCTGGCGTCGTCCACGTCCTGCCTGCTCGCCAAAGCGCAGTAGTCGACTGTCCGCCGCCGTGCCAGCACCAGTGTGCTGCGGGCCGGCAGGTTCCGGCTGAGGCGATTGCCGCGCAAGGAGCCCGCGGTGCCCTCACTCTGCTGCGGTCGGCGGCGGGCTGATCCCGCCGCCGACCGCACGCGTTAGGCGGCGGGCCCGAGAGTGAGTTCGGTGGGGTAGACACCCATGGCGGTGGTGATCGCGTCGATGACTTCGTCGCCGCGATCGTGTTCCGGGCAGGCGGTCAGCAGCATGTCGGCGGCCAGCTGGTCACCCAGTCCGGCATCGAGCACCTTCTGCACGTCTAGGAGGGTGGCCACCGGAGGCTCCCACACCGGAATGTCGCCGTCAGCGATCTGCTGGGCGCGGATGGTGGCCAGGTTCTGGCCGACCCGCACCAGACGGGGATCGACGCCACGTCGTGCTGCCGCATCGAGGTCGTTCGTGACGACAATCCTGATCGGGAAGCGGCGCAGCAGGGCGTCATCGAGTTCGGTGACACCGCGCCCGTCAGGGTTCCAAGTCCCGACGACAGTGAACGATTCGGCGGCGGTGACAACTTCTCCACCGAGCGCGTCAACGGTGACCGACCGCTGAAAATCCATGGCCGAGAACAGGACGGCGAGAGTTTCGGCAGGGGTGCGGGTGACCTCATCGAACAGCAGCACTTTCCCTTCCTTCATGGCCGTCAGCAACGGCCCGTCAACCCAGGTGAACCCAGATGCGGAGGTTTGGCCGGGAGGGGTGGGGATGAACTGGCCGACCACGTCGGACACCTTCAAGTCGCCGTGCCCGCGGACAACGATCAGGTCGTCACCGAACGCGGCCAACGGCAGGGTGGTCTTACCGACACCGCTCGCACCGGACAACCCGACAGGGGACCGGAGGGTGGTTCGAGCGGTGCGCAGCAGATCGACGTCAGTGATGCCGCCGATCATGCGCGGGTAGTAGTCGGTGCCGTCAGGCAGGGCGATCGGCGCGGTGGCCGACGATCCCAGGGTGGGAGGCGTTGCGCGGATCGGTGTGCGGGAGGCCGTCGGCGGATCGGTGAGCGCAGTGTTAGCGCCCTGCAAGGCCTCGGCCACCACAGCCGCCGCTTCCCCTGGAGCGCCTTCCCCGTAGGCGGCGTTCAGTGCATGCTCACGCACGAACGTCACCGGGTCGATGTAGGTGGCGTCGACGGTGATCACCCGAGGCGCGGCCAGCACAACGTTGTAGCCGCGACGTTCCTTGAGGGCCAGACGGCCGGTGAACGCGGCAGCGATCTGGGAAGCGTTGCGGGGGACCGGTTCGCGGCTCGCGGCGGATTCGTCGTTGACGTTCAACGTCATACCGGTCAGGGACGCAGCCGGACCGTACCCGGAGAAAAACATTGCGTCACCGGAGACCGGATCGGACCAGGCGGCGGCGGCGTACACCTTCTGGCGCGCACTGCCGGGGTCCTGCAGCACCCAGATCGCGACCTTCACTTGAGCCATGCTGTTCTCCTTCGTTCGGCGGTTCGTAGATTGACCTGAACTCTTCCGCCCACCACCAACACACAGCGGCATCCAACAAACATGCAGGTAGGAGCATTGGGGGTGGGTGGTGCAGTGGGTTCCTGCGTAGGGGCCGGCTGCGGTGCTCTCGTCGTGGCCAGCCCAGAATCATCACGCAGCGTCCGCGTTCGCCCAGCTCACCGTCGAACCCGCCACGTCCACCCGCCTACGTGGTGCAGTCATCGACGCAGCAGTCGAAGACCGTGGCGGGAAGCTGTCCGCGGCGGCCGCTGGCGACCAGCAACACGCCGGTGTGCGCCGTCCGGTCAGCCGCAGCGATCGGAGCCTGCCCAGGACGGTAGGGGGGGTCCTCAGTAGTCGACCAGCGACAGGAACCCCGATGCCGACCACCACCGCACCCGCCGAGCACGCACATGCTTAGCCTGCACGCGGCCCGCGAACTCCACCATGTCAACGCCGCACAGCTGGCCGCCGCCCTCCCGCAATGGAGGCCGTTCGGGCGGGATGAACGCGACGACGTGATCCGCGCCGTGCAGCGATGGCTGGGCGGCAACCGAGCCCAGTACGACACCTGGCAGCAGGCGTGGAATGCGTGGGCGGGTGCCACCCCCGAACGCGCCGGCCTGGTCACCGTGCCCCGGACGCGCTGCCCGGACTGTGGTGGCCGCCGCTACCGTCTCCGTCACGGCCGCCCAGGCGTGTGTGTGACATGCCTGAACGGTGTGCGCCCGGTCCGCACCACCGCCCTGTGGCAGCCCGAACCCGCGTGCGGGCGTGCTACTGCCGCGCCGCCCCCGGAACAGTCGACCCCACAGCTGCCGGCAGTGGGGGACCGTGTGAAGGTCACCGGCGTCCTCCCCGACGATCCGTCGCCGCTGGAGGTAGGCGACGAAGGCACCGTCACCTGGCTGGGGCCAGGAATGGGCATCACACAGATCGGCGTCTGCTGGGACAGCGGGCGCACCCTCATGCTGCTGGCCACCGATCCATTCACGATCGTCAGCGACCACCAGTAGCCTCCCGAACCCCTGGTTCAGGCACCCACGACCAGTGCCTTCACCAGGGAAGACCGCGGAGCTGTCCGCCCGGGGCCTGCCGTCCCGCCGTCCCCAGGCCGGCGGGCGCTGACCTGCACGGTCCACGCCGGCGGTGGACCTCCTAGCTGTCTGCCGCTGCTGCCGCAGCGTGACCGAACACCCGGCAATCGTGAAGTCAGTGCCCACACCAACGGAGGCACCCGACCGCAGAAAGGCTCCCTCATGAGCGCACCCACCACGAACGTCTTCACCGTCACCGTCACCGGAGAATGGAAGGACGGCTACCTGCCGACGACCCGTCACCGCAAACTCCGCTACCGCGACGTCGAGGAATCGGTGAACGTCGACGTCCGATCGGTCACGTCAGCAGAAGCGCCCGTAGCCTTCACCGTCGACGGGAAACCCATCCGCCTCTACGACGGCCGCCTGTACACCCAGCGCAGCGTCCGCAAAGACGAACTGTTCGTCGCCGTGATCCCCGGCAGCAGCGACTTTCCGGCGGACCAGCGGGCACCGGGATACCGGGCGTACGCCGACCGCGCCGCGTTCCTGGCCGCCGCCGACCAGGTAGCTCTCTCGGTGATCATCAACGGCACCGTGTGGGATCGCACCGGAGAACCCTGCTACACCGTCAACACCTTCGGTCTGGGCGGCAACCACGGCGGAACCGGTCTGTCGCCCGACTGCAGTTCCCGGCTGGGCCTGCAGGTCCAGAACGTGTTCCGCGCCGACGACTACGACGCAGCTGTCGACTACGCCACCAAGGTGGCATTGGGCCGCGGGGATACCGACAGTGTCAACCACTTCATGCCGCGCATCGTGGTGCACCTGCCCGAGGCCGTCACCCTGCGCATTCCGCGCGAACACGCCGACGCCGCAAAGCTCCGAGACGACCATCAGTCGGCGGTGCGCCAGTATCGGGACCTCCTGAATCACGGGCCCGCAGCCGAGGAATCGGCGGCCTGGCAGAAGGTGCTCGACACCAGGAAGCAGCTGCTGGCAGTGGCCGCGTCGGCGTGTGTACCCGAGGCGGTAGCCGAAAGCGCCTACACCGCCGCCTGACCCGACCACCGGCGGCCCCACGACCGGGGCCGCCAGTGGCGGCCGTGGTGCGCGCGGCCAGCCCAAGCCGCACTCGAGCTGTCCGCCGCCATCCGCCGCCGGCGCTGCGCGTAGCTATGCGATCAGGCAATACCGGGTGGCCACGACCGCGGTGGTGCCGCACCCCGAATCCGGTTGCCGAGAAAGTGAGGGCACCGCCGAACAAGGGAGCTTCCATGACCGCACCGACCATCGCCACCGGCACCGCCGCCGCGTGGATGATCCGATCCAGTGAGCTGACCGGGCTCGTGGACCGACTGGCGATCCGCCGTGACCTACTGGTCAAGATCACCGACCGCAAGGTCGCCGCCCCCGGCATGTTTGAACCGGCCAAGGCGACAATCACCCTGGACGCAGCTGTCGCGGTGCCAGGCATCGACCCAGGTGCGGTGACCTTCCGCACCAGCACCGACCTCGCCCGGTATCCGGTGCTCGCAGGCATTCTGGCGCACGAGACCTCCCACGCCGATCACAGCTTCTGGGATACAGCGGCCGGTCGGGACTGGTCGTGGATCAAGGCGCTGGAAGAACCGCGCATCGAGACGGTCATGGCTCGACTGAACCCGCAGACCCGACTGTGGATGCAGGCGTCGGTGGCGCACATTCTGGGATCGCAGGCCCCGCAGAATGCTACGGAAGCGGCGCGGCTGCTGATCCTGGTGGGCGGGCGGCTGCTCGGCGGCGTCCTCGACCCAGACCCGGCACTGGACTTGGATGCGGTGTGCGCACCATTCCTGACCGCCGAACAGATCGCAGTGATCGCCACGGCCACGGCGACCGCGGTGGAACTGGCTGACGGGGACACTGCAGGCCTGCAGGCGTGCGCGGCGGCGATCGTCGCCACCCTGACCCCCGACACTGCAGAGCGCGGCGACGAGACCGGCGACGGTGCACCCTCCGACGGGGACGGTACAGGCGGGGACTCCGACAGCCCAGCCAGCGGCACCGCAGGCCAGGGCGGCACCGCCACCAACCCGCAGGCCACACCCGGCGACGGCGCCAGCGACACCGCCTCCGGCGACGCGGGGGACCCCGCGCCCGGTGGCAGCGGTCAGCCCACCGAACTCGGGCACGGCGACTGTGCCAACACCTCGCCAGCCGCCACCGCAGGATCAGGCGGCCAAGGGACCGGACGGCAGGCTGACAGTGCCGACGACGCCGCCACCGCCCTGCTCGACGCACTGCAGAACGCCGCCGACCGAGCCGCCGCCACCATGAAAGCTGCGGCCGGCCTCACCGCGCCCACCGCGACCGCGCAAGCCAAGCACCGTGCCGCCCGCGCCCGCGCCCGCACCATCTCCGCCGCCGCCGCCGACGCCCGCCGCCGCCGCCACAACGTCTCCTTCCGGGCACCCACCGCCGCCGAACGCGCCGCCCGCGAACGCCTACGCGCAGCCCTGCGCAAAGCAGCCGACCGCGGCGTCGACGTCAGCACCGTCGCGCACACCACCCCACCGGGCCAACTCAACATGCGTGGCCTCGTGCACCGGCAAGCCCAACGTGCCACCGGCCAAACTGTCACCGCCACCCCCTGGACCAGCACCCGCCGTCGACGCCGCCCCCAACCGTCGCTGACCGTCGCGATCGCCGCCGACATTTCCCCCTCCCAGGACCACGTCACCGATCCAGTCGGAGTCGCCGCCTGGCTGCTCAACGTCCTCACCCGCGACCGGGGCGGACAAGTCGAAACCGTCACCTGGCACCGCACCGCCGCCCAACTCCCCATCGGGCGGGGCAACGAAATCCCCGTCGCCACCACCGACGGAAACTCACGCGGCCTCCCCGACGCACTGCACGCCCTCGACGGCATGCTGCACCTGACCGCCACCGACGGAGCCCGCCTCGCCGTGGTCATCACCGACGCCGACCTGCCCAACGGCGACGTGATCTGCGGGGAACTGCAACGCTTGCTCGATGCAGGAGTGAAAGTGCTGTGGCTGCTCAGCCAACCCCCTAACAACTACTGCAGATACGTCACCCCACCCGCAGGGGTGACCGTGGCGACCATCACCGACCCGAACACCCTGGCCGACACCATCGCCGCCGCCGCCGTCACCGCACTCACCGACCGGTAGCCGTGCGCCCCGCCCGCAGCCCCGACAGGCTGACGGCGGGGCACCGGCACCGCAGCCGCGCGACCCGGCGAGACGGAAAGAGGCGGCA
Organism: Gordonia phosphorivorans; assembly: GCF_042432625.1. Classification (NCBI taxonomy): domain Bacteria; kingdom Bacillati; phylum Actinomycetota; class Actinomycetes; order Mycobacteriales; family Gordoniaceae; genus Gordonia; species Gordonia phosphorivorans. The sequence goes on from NZ_JBHLWV010000006.1 coordinate 24,760, forward strand.
GGCATACTTCGGGCAACCCGAACAGCCCGCCCAGGAGTCACCCCATGACGATCGCGATGGAACGCCCCACCACCACCAGCATTCGTGGTGGCCGCTACCCGGACCTGCCGTCAGAGCCCCGCGACTGGCGCACCCACGGCCACTGCACAACCTCGACCCTGGAGTTCATTCCCACCATCGAACACGGAGTCAGGATCACCGCCTCCACCGCACGTCTGCGCCAACACTGCACCGGCTGCCCTGTCCAAAAGTGGTGCGCCCTGGAAGCCCTGAAACAGATCAACACCTTCGGCTCCCTCGACGGCGTGTGGGCCGGACAAGCCAGCAGCCTCACCATGAAACTGGCCGCGTTCAACCAGCTCCTACAAACCCTGGGCGCCGTCGCCGAACTCCCCGACACCCACTACCTGGTCCTCCCGGACCGCCTCGCGCGTCGCCGCGCCCACATCAGCACACTGGTCGCGGCCGGCTACACCGCCACCGAGATAGCCCGCCACCTGGGACTGTCCGCAGTGACCGTCGAACGCGACCTGGAAGCGGTCACCACGCCAGCCACCCGCTGACGGACCCTCATGCCAACCATCGCCCGCACCTACCTCGCGCGCAGCGGCCCCAGCCGCCGCGAATACCAGCGCGCCCACTACCGGGCCCGACAACTCGCCGCCCACCCCGTCCTGCCCGCCCCACCGCCACCAGAACCAGCCGACGAAAACACTGAGGTAGGGGAGCTGCACCACCAGTACCTGCACGGCCCGAACCCCGACACCGCAGCCAACTATCTGGCGGCGCTACTGGCCGCCGGCAACCGATTGGCCGCCGCCGCCGACCACGCCGCCGCCCAACGGATCACCGAACTCGACTGCGAACCCGTCGACTATCCGGCAGGCAAAGTCACCGCCGCCCGCACCCTGTTCACCGAACAACAGTCGCGGTGGCTGCAAATCGACCGGCAGGTGCGCCGCGAACTCGGACTGCCCGCCGACCACGAACTGACCGACGAGCAACTGTTCCCCGACCACCTCCCGCTCTCTCACCAGCGGTGGCGCCGCGCCGCCCGCACCGACTACGAATACGCGCGCACCGACTTCCTCGAACTGGCCGCCGCCACCGCCGACCACGACCGGCGCCGCCAGCAACGACACCGGGTGCGCCGCGACAGCTACCTGGACCAGACCGGACCCGTCGACTGGATCGACACCACCCCGTGCCTGCCGGTACCAGCCCGCTGGTCCTGCCCACCCAGCCACTGCGCCGCAGACACCCTCCGCCACGTCCGCGCCACACGACCCGCCATCGGAGCCGCCGTCGACCTGTTCGTCGCTGCCCGCGCCCGCAACCCAGTGGCAGGCCCTGTCCGCAACGACACCGCCACCCTGCTCACCGACGGCGCGCTCGCCGTGTTCACCGGAACCCGCGGCGGCCTCATCGGAGACTGCTACCGCACCTCAGACCTGACACTGCGGGCCCTGATCGTGGGAGTGTGGGCGCTGCTGTGACCCAGACTCGGCGACCGACACGCACCTGAACCTACGATGACCGCATGGCAGCAACCACGGTGACCATTGGAGTAGCCGGCCACGACGGCGCAACTGTGGCCTGGTCGAGAGAAGACCGCGATGACCTCCTCGGGCAAGGCCGATTCGCCGGAACTCCCGCCGTCGTCGACACCGTCGTGGCCGTCCTGACCGCACGCACCCCGATCGTGTTGCCCTCCGGGGTGCGCTGGACATTCCTGCCCGCCCCCGCGTTACGGCCTGACGATGTCGCCGCCGCCATGTACAGCGCCCTGCAGGTCGACGCCGACGTCAGCGACCTCCTCGCCGCCTACCCGACGCTAGGCGGGCAGCCGGTAGAAGGCGCGGGCATTGCCCGCGAACACACCCGGTAACGCCTGCTCCCCGGCCGCTGCGACGACAGCGTCCGCCACCACCGCCACCAAATCGTGGTAGGTCGCCACCGCGGCGTCGATCGGAGAATTGGAACCGAACATGACCCGGTCAGCACCGAACATCGTGATGATCTCCAACAGCGCCGGACCCCACACCTGCCACAACTGCTCCCGCGTCGCTGGCTCGTTGTAACCCAGAATCGGCATCGCGAACCCCGACAGCTTGACCGACACGTTCGGCCGGTCAGCCAACGCCGCCAACTGGTGCAGCCAGCGCCGCCGCAGATCGGCCCGCTCGGTGACTGTCCGCGCCGTCGACTGCCCGCGCGCACCCGCCACACCGACCGGGCACATCCATCAGTGGGATCCGCGGGAAACACCGATGGAGTCCTCGGCGCTGTCTCGGATCTACCAGTTGGCGCCCCGCGTGTTCGGGGCAGGGTTCGCGGTGGCCGTCCCCAAGCCGGATCGCGAGTTCATTCTCACGCCCCGGTTCCTCGCGCAACGGTTTGGTCCTGAACAGTTCGCGGCGCTCTCCGCTGGCGGGGACACCCCGGCGGTGACCTTCGAGGTGACCGACGTGGTGCACGTGCAGGCCACTGTCGACGATCGCCCCGACAGTCACCGGCCGGCAGGCCCGGTCTTCACGCCCAACCACTAGACGCCCAACTCGGCGACCGGCCGAACCTGCTCACCGAAGACCGACGCGAACACCTGCGCCGCCTCCCGCAAACGCCCTCGATCATCGGTCGAGGCGGTCAGCGCCGTGAACGACGCCTGCGCACCGAACTCGAGCATGGTGGCAGCACCCTCCAGGTCCGCCATCTGCGGATACCACGACGGATCGCAGTTGTGCTGGCGGCCGAAGTCGACACCGGAAGTCCGCAGATTCTGGGCGACCCGCAGCAGGCGGCCGTCAATGCCGCGTTCAGCGGCAATGCCGTAGTCGGTGTCGACACGCACATGAATGTTCAGGCGGCGCCGCAGGGCCGCCGACAACGGCCGGATCCCGGTGTCGAGGTCGTTGAGGGTGGCTACCACCATGAATCCTGGTGCCGCAGTGATCGGCGGCAGATCCGGGCGATCGGACAACACCAGCTGCCGGCGCTGATCAACGGTGGGCAGCAGGACGTCGTCAACGTCCTTCGGGGCCCGGTTGATTTCGTCGAACAACAGCACCTTGCCTTCACGCATGGCACGGGTCAGGGGGCCATCAACCCACTGCCATTGGGTGCCGTGTTCGGACGGCACCGGCAGGTACTGCCCGCACAGGGCGGCCACAGTCAGATCAGGATGGCCCTGCACGGACAGGACGTCGTCGCCGAACGCCGCCAGCACCGCGCTGGTCTTGCCGGCACCCGGGGGACCGGACAGGCGAGCGTGCCCCGACATGCGGCGCAGTCGCTGCAGGAACTGCACATCGGGCATGCCGAACAGGGTGCGGGGACGGTAGGTGCGGCCACCACCCATCGGCACCTCGTCGAAGCCGGTAGCTACCTGCACATGGGCGGTGTCGGCGGCGACACCAGCAACCGGGGTTGGGATGTTGGCGTCGAAGTCGGTGGGGGCGGCGTCGAGTTCGCGGACGGCGCGCTCGGCCCGCATCGGCTGCCCCGATGTGGCCGACACCAACTGCAGCAGCTCCTTGACATCGAGCAGGTGCCCGTCGTCGGCGATCTCCACGGGCAGCTGGTAGACGTCCACGGTGCGCGCCCTCAACAGGTCATCGCCGGCTTCCACATCCAGCGAATCCCGCGGATCGAAGTAGGGGGTGTCGAACAGCAGCGCCCGCATGAGGTCGAGACCGACGTCGTAGTCGGTGCGCATCAGTTGGCCACCATCGCCGTAGTGCACCGACACCGGGTCCACAGTCACCATCGTCCACGTGTCGGCCGGCTGATTGCGGTACGCCAGGCGAGGCTGCCCCGAATGCACGGTGGCCGCCACGGACATGAGTTGTCGGATGGTCATGGTTGAGTCTCCTGGGGGAGCGATCGCGATAGTCATGGACACCACCGTCGCAACAGCGGGGATTCGCTGCGGCACACATTTCGTGCTGCCGCGGCTGACGGTGCGCATCGGAGACGATAGCGGGCATGACTACCGACGTGTTCGGGCTCGCTGCGCAGTTGACGGAGCTGGCCGCACACCACAGTGACCGCGGCGACCTCATCGTGCGTGTGGACAACGACTTGGACGGGTACGCCCAGTTCGATCGTCGGACCGCCCAGATCAGTGTCAACGTCAATCAGCTCGTCGGTGACGGGCCGGCCGCCAACCTGTACGAGGGGTCAGTCGCGCCCGCCCAATATCCGGCGCTGCTGGGTGCGCTCGCACACGAAGCCGGTCACGCCGACTACACCCGGCCCCGCCGCATGCCCGCCGCCGTTGAACCGTGGGCGGCGTTGCTGGAGGAACCGCGCATGGAACGCCGCGTCCTCGAACGCAACCCGGAACTGCGGACCGTGCTGGCCGCGTCGGCGGCCACCGTGCTGGGGGAGTCTCTGACCGCGAACCCGATCGCCGCCATGGAACTGCTGATCCTGCTCGGCGGCCGCGCCCTCACCGGAGTGTTCCCGACCTCCCTCGTGCGCGCACCGCTCCAACGGGCACTGACCGCGCTCAGAGACGCCGACCGATCGCGGGTGCAGCAGATCGTGGGACGCGCCGTCGCGCTGGCCGACGACGACCTTGACGCCCTGCAGGACTGTGCGCAGGAACTGGCCCAGATTGCCGCCACCTACGATCAGGACGCCGCGCCCCGCACCGCACCCGGGCATGCGGCACCTACCTCCGAGGACAACGACGACCGCAGCAACCAGGATGAGGCCGCCGCCGCGGACCCCGAACCTGTCACCGGTGACCACCCAGACGAGGTCGTGCAGAAGTTCCCGCCGGCCTACATCGGTGCCGACCCGAAGTTTCTGAGCGCTGCGCTCCCGAACATCGCCGCCACCGACTGGTACACCGTGACCGCCCTCGACCAGAACCAGTCGACCGTGCGTGAGGCCACCGCCGCCGACTACCAGGCGGTCCGCAAGATCGGGTCTTGGGTGGCCGGACATCACCATGACGCCACGGTCACCACGACGGTCGCTGCAGCCAGCCCGCCCGGCGCTCTCCGCATGGCAGAACTGGTCCGCGCCAGCGCTCAACAGGAACTGGGGTTGGCTGTCACCGCACTGCCGTGGCGGCGCCGCCGCACCCTGATCACTCCGACCGTGCCGGTGGACGTGGGGATGATCGTGGACCGATCCCACTCCATGACCTCGTTCATGCCAGCCATCGCCGACGCCACCTGGGTTCTGCACCACGCACTGACCGCGGGCACGGGCAGGTCGCAGTCGTGGGTGTTCGCCGAACGGGCGCACATCTTGCCTGCAACGTCGCCGAGCCACATCCTCACCCCGACCGCCGAGGGCACCACCATCGCCATGCTGCCGGCGTTGCTGGACTACCGGCGGTGGGCGAGACCGCACGGCTCGGCACGACTGCTCGTGGTGATCTCCGACGGCGGACTGTACGGCGACCCGGTTCGTGAGGAACTGGCCCGACTGCACGACGAAGGGGTGATGGTCGTCGGATTGGCGCCGGGCCCACAGTTCACTGCCGCCTTGGCCAACCATCTACCCGACCGCGCCCCGATAGGTGTGGTCGGTGCCGACCTGCTCGGGCAGCTGGCAGAGCTGATCGTGACCGCCCGCAGCTAAGAGGCGTCCTCGTCGACGACGTTGCTGTCGATGTAGTCGGCCATCCGCACGATGCTCTGCGCGAAGTAGTCGAGGTGGTTGAGCCACCGGTCACGGGTCTGGAACCCGGCCGGGAACGGCAACCCGCGCACCTCCACCTGGTAGATCGTGTTCTCGAACACTTCGGCGGCCTCACGCAGCCACTGCGAGTGCGCCACCACGTACCAGGGTTCGACGCCCTCGAGTGCGACCTCGGCGCGTTGCTCCTGAGTCATCAGCACCATGTGCACGAACGGATACTGCTGCAGGAACATCAACTCCCACAGGCTCGCCTCGGTGGCATCCGCTGACCGTGGGGGCAGCGACTGCATGCGCGCCGCCATCAACGAAGCGATCACGTTGGACAACGTGGATCCGACAGCGCCGATGGTTTCGATGTCGATGACCGCGGTCGCACGGCCAGCAGCCCATTCCGGGGTGGGATAGTCGAAAGTCGTCATACGGGCAGTATGGTCACCGACCCTTTCCGTCTCGGGCTCGGAAGATGCCGTTCCTACAGTGAAGGCCGTGCACCTTCGTCGCCCCGCTGCTGTCGCTGTCGCTGCCGTCGTGGTGGCCGCCGTGTGCGCATGCACCCCCGCCGGCGGCGCCACCCCTACGGCCGCACCGTCGGCGAAGGCCACCGACCCGCCGCCGCCGCGCCTGATCACCGTTCGCCTCGACGTCAGCGGTGTCGGGCGCGGCAACATCCGGTTCAGCAGCGACCGCGGAACCCTCATTGCCCGTGACATCGTGCTGACCGGCTGGCGGTACGAGTACCTCAGCCGACCCAGTACCCCGATCGTGCTGGAAGTGCAGCAGTCGGCCACCTCCACCGCTGACTGCGCCGTTCACATCAACGGTCGCCTGCACGTCTCGGTCGGCGGCAGTAGTCCGTCCTGCTCCGTGCAGACCACCTAGCAGCGAAAGGCCTGTACCTGTGCGTGACCTGCAACTGTGCTCCTCCGATCCGGCCGACCTGGACGCCGCGCGCGCAGCCCTGGGCACAGTCGACAACCTTCGCGGCATGCACCACCGCGTCACCGTGAGCTCCTACAGTCGCTCACGGCGCCCCCAGATCCGCACCCTGCCGGTGGTCACCGACCATGCCGGCCACATCGACGTGCGAGCCACCGCCGGCACCTACCGGTACCTGATCGTCGGGGACGGCACCGTCGAACTGCACGTCACCTCCGCCGCCGGCACCCTCATCGACATCGTCGAACCGTGCCAGGTCACCGTCAACGCCGCCGACCACACCGCAGTCGACATCAACGTCTACGCCGGCACCCTCACCCTCACCGCCGCCGACACCGCCACCGGGCTGGTCGCTGTCGCCCGCACCGCGGACTGCATTGCACGCAGCACCGGCGGCATGACCATCCGCCGACAAAGCAGATTCGGGGCCCTCGTGATCGTGCCGCCCGAGCTGACCAGTGAACTCTGCGCCCGCGCACGAGCCCTGCACCAGGGCGTGCACCACCGATCAGGACAGGACCCGTCATGACCACGACCACCCCCCACGCCTCCACCTCCGGCGCCATCGCCGAAGCGGCAACCCTCGTCGCGGACACCGCCACCTGGCTGCGGTCCGATCAAGCCGCCGTCATGCGGCAACTCCCCGAACAGCAGTCGGCCTACTCGTGGTGGATGTCCACCGGCCGGGAACAGGTCGACTCGGTGGTGGCAGTGCCGGAATGGATCGCCCACTTCTACGGTGAAACCGTCACCACCGACCCGGTCCGGCACGGGCTGTCGCCCGCCGCGACCGCGGTCGCGCAGCTGCTCGCCGTACGCGCCGACGAGCTGGCGGCCGCCCCGATCTACCTCATCGAGGACCCCACCGTCGTGGCGGTGCTGGTCACGTTGACCGCGTCCAGCTACTACACCGAACCGGACGGCCTGTGGCCGGCGGCCACCCCCAACGGGACAGTGCTGTTCTCGGCGATCCCGCTACGGCAGCACACCGCGCCCGGCAGCGAGGTGGTGTGCCGCGACAACGGCCCCGAACTTCGCGGCCTGACCTGGTTCAGTCGGGACCGGCAGGTACGGGTCAACGACTGGATTCAGGTGGGCCTGGACCGTAGCGGTGTCTCCGACGTCGACCGGATCGTCGCCGAGCACGCCGACAGCTGGCCCGGCATGGTCAACAACGGGGAATGGTCGCAGCCGATCACCGACCACGGCCCGGCGACTGTCAGCCGTGGCCGCCTCCACGCGGCCACCGTCGAACTCGCCGAGAAGGGGACACCACTGTGGGATCTCGGTGAACTGCAGGACCCGGACACCTTGCTGGTTCCACGGTTGGCGGCAGTGGCCGCCGACGCCTTCGCTGCCGGCCTATTCGATCTGGTCGAGCACCAGGTCCCGGCAGGGACCGGACACAGGTTCGGGCGGCGTGCGCGTTCCCGACGCTCACGGACGGTGACGACAGTGCACCGCGCCACCAGCTGACCGGCGTGCCGCAGACACCGCGAACCTGCACTTACCGTCAGGGACCGCCCACCGCATTCTTTATCGGAAGGAACCCACACTGATGCGTTCGCCTCGACGTACTGCTCTGGCCCTCGTGCTCGCTACGGCCACCGTGCTCACCGGCACCAGCTGCGCGGCCCTGGACATCGACTTGTCACCGGTCACCCCGAAACCTGCGGCCCAGCACGATCCGCTCACCCCGGTCGACGCCCGCGACGCGTTGGCCGACCTGGAGACGTTGGCGGTGAAAGGCCGAGCCCCTAAGACCGGCTACTCGAGGTCGCAGTTCGGGCGGGCCTGGACCGACGACGTGGACGTCGAAGGCGGCGGCAACTCGTGCTCGACGCGCGACGACCTCTTGGCCATCCAACTGTCGAATGTGCAGCTGCGGCCGGGAACGTGCGTCGTGGTTGCGGGCACACTCGATGACCCGTACTCCGGCGACACCATCGAGTACCGGCGTGGCCGCGGTTCCCTGGTCGACCTGGACCACGTCGTCGCCCTTGGTGACGCATGGCAGAAGGGCGCGCAACAGTTGACCCTCCGTGAACGCACCAATCTCGCCAATGATCCGATCAACTTGCTCGCGGTGTCGGCCTCAGAAAACCGACGTAAGAAGGACTCCGATACGGCGTCATGGATTCCCCCGAACAAGACCTTCAGGTGCCAGTACGTTTCGATGCAGATCGCAGTGAAGAAGCGGTACCGACTGTGGGTGACCAAAGCCGAGAAAGCGGCCATGACGAACATCCTCAACCGCTGCTGACCGCCCGCCACAGGCGCCGGGAAGGGCAGCGGGGCACACCTACAGCGGGGTGTGGCCGTGCAGTGTTCGGAGCCGCTCCTGCTCGGCCGAGTAACCGCGCATCCACATCAACGCCAAGAACTTTCCCCGCTCAGAACGGTCACCGACGTAAGGGCAGCGCCCCAACGTCACCCCCGCATGGACCGCGGCCGCGCCCTCGGACTGGGCGCGAATGATGTCCGCGAGTGGAGCCGGATGTCCACCGCGGCTCACTGCCACCTTCGCGGCGGCGACACGATCAGACAAGAACGGCATGGGTGGCATTGTTGAAGCTCTCGATCTTGGAATCGTCGTAGTCGACGCCGCGCAGACGCAGCGCCTTGAACCGTGCAAAGGGCATGTGGCCGCCGTGGGCGCCCAGGAACCCGAGGAACTCTTCACTGCCGTAGGCCTGCGCCCGCTTCGCGTTCCCTGACAGCAACGTGAACGGGTCCACCCCCAACGCTTGCCCCCGCGCATTGAGCATGTGCCCGCGAGTGTGGTCCTCAATCGCCAAATACCGTTCGAAAGTGAACTCGTGGTAGTCCTGCTTGAGTTCCCGCTCAGTGGGCCGACCAGGGATTCGCTTCGGCATTCCAGCACGCAGCTGCGGATCAGTCACCACGGTGGCGTGATACCGCCGGTACTGGGTGGGCGACATGTTCTCGTACGACCAGTCGATCCGCTCCTCGATGCGTGCCTGCAGCTGCGGGTCGTCGATCGGGGACTCGGTGCGTTCAAGCATGCGCCGATCCATTTCGGTCTCAACGAGCGCTCGCAGTTGCGGGTCCACGTGCGCATCAAGCCAGGTGTCCTTCAGTAGCTCGTCGGACAGTTCCTCGGGCTCGTGGAGGCGATCGACCAAAGTCTTGTAGGAGGTGAACGGGAAGTCGTCGGAGTCCACGTCGGTGCGGGCATGCATGTCCCGCCGCGACCATTCCCGTTCGATCAATTCCTGCCCGAACGGGTCATTGGTGCGCGCCTGCCACAACGCTTCCAGCTCGTCGTCGCCCATGGACGTCAGCGCGAACGAATCCAACGGTTCAGGACGGACCGGATCAGCCGGCGGCGGCGCGGTCGCTGACCGTGTGTTGATGTCCTCAATCGCCGCCACCAGGTTGTCCATGGCCCGCTCAGTGCCAGCAGCATCCCCGTCCGCCTCAGCGGTCGCCAGTCGGCGCTCCCACCGGGCCATACGTTGCACGGCGGAGGCCAACAGCCGGCGCACCGGGTCTCGGTGGGAAGGGCAACGCAAATCGTGCTTGTCGCCGCACTTTCTCGATCGACACATGGGGTTGAGATACCTCGTGGAGTAGAGCTGGCTTCGAATGATCGAATGTTAACCACTGGTCGTCGCCTGCCAGCCGATCTCGGATCTGGCCCGTCGCTGCCGCAGTCCAATCCCCGGGACTGCCAGGCTGATACCGACCGTCGAACACGAGAGAAGGAAACCTCGATGTCCACAGCAGGTGCACGCCTCCAGGAGTTGCCGAGCCGGTTCTGGGCGTCCGTCTCCGACGCCATCGACACCTGGTCGGAATCGGCCACGGTGGTCATCACCGCCCGCGCCGACACCATCACGGTGACCGCCACCGGACCGGACGCGAAACTGACCGTCACCCGCCCCGCCAAGTGGGACAGCCCAGCCCCGGACGCGGCAGCCGCCCTCAGCACCCGACACCTACGCGGGAAGCTGCGGCTGCACCCCGCCGACGGCTGGTCCACCGGCGGCGAACTCATGCTGACACCGGCCCGGCAGGCGGCGGCAGCGAAAACACCGACCCGCACCACGCCGGTACCGGCCGACGGTTTCGCGCACCAACTGGCCGCGTTCTCCTCAGCGCCGGACGCGTCCGCAGTGCAACTGGGCGTCACCACCACCGACTGTGTGGTTGCCGCGTACTCGCCGGTGTTCACTGCACTGGCCTCCACCGCCGACGACCCCGCAGTGGCCGCCGCCAAGGTCGCCGAGACGGTGACCTTGCCACCTCAGATCGCCGCCGCGCTGGCCAAGATCGTGACCGCCGAAGAACGTGCCAACATCGACCTCGCGGTGTGGCGTCACCGCAATCAGCTGCACCTGAGCGTGGTCAGCCCCAGCCAGGTCGCCACCTGGACCATCCCGGACACACCCCAGCGGCCGTGGCCACAGAAACCGGTCCTACCTACCCGGCCGCATGACCTGATCGTCAACTCGCTGGCACAGTGGCGTGAACAGCCCGCCAACCGTGCCGCCATGACCGGCCCAACCTACCCAGCGGTGCATCTACGTCTCGACGGCGAACCGGCCAGCCAGGTGCTGCGGGTGTACTCCAAACTGCTCGGCGTCACCGTCGAGTTGGCGCTGCCGGCGGCCACTTCAGACCGCTTCGAGTTGGACCTGAGCTGGCCGGGGTGGACCACACTGCTGGCACCAGCCGGTGACACCGTCACCCTCCGCTACTTCGACCCCAACCCGACCCTGACCTACCTGACGGCCACCTACAGTCACGCCGGGTTCCGAGGATTCAGCACAGTCGCCGCCACCCGCCCCGATCGGCGTCTGCAGAAGCTGGACTAGCGCGTCACCGGCCCGCTGCTGCGCGGTCGACGGCGCATACGAACGAACTCACCGAACCGTCGTCCCGTACGCGAGTGATTCTGATTCCCTGGTGGACTGTCTGCGCCATCGGGTAGATCAAACACTATGAGTCTGCGATCACCTGGAACGATCGCTGGTGTAGAAGCACTGCTCGCCCATCGAGCCGACTACCCAACGACGGCAGCCTGCCTGCACCCGGACTGCATCAATGAATGCTCGTACCCCAGAAAAACACGAGGACGCAGACCGCTGTTCTGCTCCAAGCGGTGCTCCACCGACTACTCACAACGACGCACCGGGCTGATCACAGAACTGGCTGCAATCGACGCGGCTCTCAGCGACACCGGCCCACGCTCATATCTTGCGACACAACTGCGTCAGCAACGCGCGCACGCCTGCTGGCACCTTGCCCGCTACGGCGGCGACCCCCAGGCCGGCTCACGCATGGGCGGGTGACTGACCACACCACGCGCGCTGAGCTCAGGGGACCGGACCTTTCGGCGAGCCGATGCCTACCCGCCCAACCCGACCGCCTATCGTGGTGACCGCATTAGGCTTATCCCCTGCGGGGGTCGGCCATCTGAGAATGCGGCGACGAGGGAGACATTGGTGAGCGCACGGCGCCAGCCGCGGCTAATGCCGTGGCGAGATCCTCTCCCCAACCCCGGCCCCGTCATGGTCTTCGACATCGACGGTGTTGTGGCGACGATGAAGAAATGGGAGCACCTCCTCGGAGACAAGTTCAGCCTCGCGGGATGGGCCGAGTTTCAGAAGCACTACGGTCATGCCGCACCGATAGCGCGCGGCGCCCGGCTCGTCGACGACGCCATCGACGCAGGCCTGCAGATCGTGTGGTCGACAACCCGCCCGGACACGGCCGCTGCCGCCACCTGGCAGTGGCTGCAGCAGAATCGACTGCCACTCGGCCCGATCATGACCCGCCACCGAATCAAGGACGGAACCCGGCCGGCGGTGGAAGTGAAGCTGCGCCAGTGGTACTGGTGGCTCGACAAGTACGGCGACGTCAACCCCATCGCAGCCTGGGTCGACGACGAGAACTCAGCCCTCAGTGCCCTGCGCTGGAATGGTTGCCCCGCCTGGCACCCCATGCACCTGCAACGCACCCTGATGCGCAACAAGGACGAACCGATGATGGTCACGCTAATGAACCGCGTGACACCGTCGGCCGACAAGCTGGCCGAAAACCTGTCCGCCCACCGCCCGACATGGGATCTACGGGACAACGCGTTCCAGCAGAAGCGAGCCAAGTGGTGGGTCGAGGAGCAGGCGCGCATGAAGGTGGCACGGGAGGCGCAGCGTCGCCGTCAGGCCGCCGGCCGCGCCGAAGCCGACCGCCGTCGCCGCGGCCGCTGAACGGCGGCTGACTTCTCGGCCGCAGCCTGAAAGGCCCCGCTCGTAGGGTGCTGGTGTGAAGATCCCCGATCAGTTCGTCGCCGAACTCCGCGACCGGCTGCCCATCGTGGACGTCATCGGCGACTACGTGGACCTCAAACCGGAGGGCGCCGACCGGCACGTCGGCCTTTGCCCGTTCCACTCCGAACGCACCGGGTCGTTCAAGGTGCGCGGCGACTATCAGCGATACCGCTGCTACGGGTGCGGGGAATCCGGCGACGTCATCGACTTCCTCCGCCAAGTCGAGGGCCTGGAGTTTCGGGAAGCGATCGAACAGCTCGCCGCCAAAGCAGGCCTGCCCATCCCAGCTCAAACCGCCGCCGACGAACCCGACCGGGACCGCATGCGGGCCGTGCGTGAGGTCCTCACCGAAGCGCACTCCCTGTTCCAGCAGTGGCTCATCCATCCGTCCGCCGAACCGGCCCGCACCTACCTCACCGACCGGTGCTTCGACCTGGAGCACCGCGACGCCTGGGAACTGGGCTACAACCCGCCCGGCAACCAGCTGCTGGCAGCCCTCACCGAACGCGGCTACGACCGGGCCCTGCTCAGCGACGCCGGACTGGTCAAGCAGTCACAGCGGGGCACCCCGTACGACGTGTTCGGCGGACGACTGATCTGGCCGCTCCACGACAAGGGCGGCCGCCTGGTCGGGTTCGCCGGCCGCGCCTTGGACGAGAACGCGCGAGGCAAGTTCATCAACTCCGAAGACTCGCCGATCTACCACAAACGCAACACCCTGTTCGGGCTGTGGCGGGCCCGCAAAGACGTCCTCGCCCGCCGCGCCGTCATCGTGGTCGAGGGCTACACCGACGTGATGGCGTTGGCGGCAGCCGGACATCCCAACACCGTCGCCACCTGCGGAACCGCCGTCACCGCCGAACATGCGGCACTGCTGGCCGGGAGAGTCGGCGACCAAGGCCAGATCGTGGCCGGCTTCGACAACGACGCCGCCGGCCGGGCCGGGGCGTGGGCACTGTTCCTGGCCTGCCAAGAGTTCACCACCCAGATCACCGCCCTGGACTATCGGGCGTACGGGCAGAAAGCTGACGCCTGCGATGTGCGCCGCTACGGCGGCGACACAGCCTTGACCAAGATCGCCGCCAGCCCGGTGTCGGTGCTGCAGATCCTCGTCGACGCCGACACCGACCTGGGCCCGACACCCACCCCCGAACAGGTCGCGTTGGCCGCCCACCATGTACGTGACCGTCTCCGGCAGGTGCAGTCCCCGATCCTGCGGGGCCGCTACCTCGAATACGCCGCCCACCGGCTGAACGTGACCGTCGCCGAACTGGGCGGGCAGGACCGCGCCGCGACCACACCGCCGGTGGTGACCGTCGCCGCCGCCGCACTCGACGATGACCCGAACATCGTGGCCGCCACCCTCATCGAGGACCCCACCACCTACGAGCCCGCACTGGCCGCTGTCGGCGGCACCACGTTGACCGACCTACTCGACGCCGACGCCGCCAGCATGGTGGAGATCTCATGGTCGGGCTACCCGGACGGTCGGCCCCGCACCGGGGAGGACGCGGGCATCTGGGCCGACTTCATGGCTGACGTCGTCCCCGCCGACCAGCACCCCCGGCTGTGGGCGATCGCGTTCGCCACCCCCAACCCGGCCGCCGTCGCCGAGCTGGTGGTGCGGGCGCGACGCCTGCAGTTGGCGGCCATCATCGACGACGCCCGCACCGACCCGGCCCGCAACGCCGAGTACATGACCGCCTACCGGCAACTGCGGGCACTGCGGGAGAACTAACGGCCTACTGCGATGCACTTGGGGCACGCCGCCCCTGTCGCGGACCCACAGCAGTCGGTTACGTTTCGAGCAACGTATAGACGGTGATATTGGGCCGCTCGTCACGTGGGCCGTCGGATTCACGGCGGAGCCAGGGTACGGTCGGTGTCGCGTACGCGCGCACTTGCTCGATCTCTCGCAGATACGGGGCCTGCTCTGGACGCATCAAGTCAGTAGCCATCTCAGCGAGATCTCCCACCTCGGTCATCGGGCCCACTAGGGCGTTCGGTGCGTCACCGTCGCCGGGTGCGTCACCGTCGCCGGGTGCGCCACCACCGCCGGGTGCGCCACCACCGCCGCCGCCGGGTGCGCCACCACCGCCGCCGCCGGGTGCACCACCACCACCGCCGCCGGGTGCACCACCACCGGGTGCACCACCAACGCCGGGTCCGACACCGCCGCCGGGGAACAGGTCGGAGAGTCGGCGGCCTATGCCGAAGCGAAGATCCGCGGCGCTGTAACCGGGACTGGCCGACAAGGACAGGTACTGGGTGGCCTCGTTTTTGGGCCGGGCGCTGTTGAAGATCTGCTGGACGCGCCTCGCGGGAACGACAGTGGCCCCGAATTGCGTGCGCGATGTCGGGGAGCCCCACGATGCCGGCCATGGAGGCAACGCGATAGGAACTGTTGTGGGCCAGGGGTCACCGATATAGAAACAGTAGAACGGATGGGCGCCAACATTCGTGGCCTCCCTGATCAATCGAGGCATCTGCCTCCCGTGATCTTGATTTAGGTGACTGAACCGCAGTGCCGGCGTATTGGATGGTTTAGCGATTCGATCGAGGATCTTAGCTTGAATGCGGTAGAAAAGGTATCTGGGTTGGCCGGGAATGTTAGGAAGTTGCACAACCCACTCCCAATCTGCACCGGTGACGGTCTCTTTGGTCGCGTCGTAGGTGACACCGGAAAAAACTCCGCCGTGCCCGCCCCGCGTCGAAGCGAGCGCCCCCTGGATGGTTCTCAAGTGAAGGCGATCGGTTACCCCGACCTCACCGAACGGGACCAGCCTCGTTGCGCGGGCAGACGTGACATCGCGCCAGATCTCCTCTGAGTACGTGTCCAGGAATTTGCGCATCTGTGAATACGGCATGCACCGAGTATGCAGTACCGACGGTCGATACTGGCGTCACTGTCCGCAGAGTCGCATGTCCGCCGACAAGCCGAGAATGGAAGCTGCCCGGCGGTATCCGCCTATCCCGTCCAATCAAAATCGACCCGAGGAAAGGTGGGTAGGCGGTCGACGACTGATCGTGCCGCACAGTAATCGTGTGGCTCTTTAGCGTCGGCGGTACGTCGCAGCAACTACCGCCAGGAGGAAACCATGACGTACCCGGCAACGAACCGATTCGGTGGCCGCGCATCCGTTGTTCCCGTCGCTCCCGCCCAACCGGCCCCGGACGACACGGACCCCGATCAGATCGAACTGGCCGTCGCCGACGACCAGGCACCCGACCCGCAGCAGGATCGGCCGGCCCCGCCCACCGACAGCGTGCCCGCCGACAAGCCGGTCGCGCAGCAGCTGCCGGACGTGTCGGCAGACGAGCCGACGGCCGAGTCAACGCGGCGCGCCCCGGAGGCCGAGCCCGTCACGCCGGAGCCCGAGCAGCAGGCCGCGGGGCCGGAAGCGGCCGCCGAAGCCAACGCGGCGCCGCCGGCCAAGCCGAAACGAGCCACGACCGGCACCACCCGCCGCACCCGCAAGCCTGCCGCCACCAAGGACGACTGCACCCTCGTCGTCATCCGCGACGGGCAGGTCATGGTCAGCGACCAGGACGCCGTCATCGTCGACCTCGACGCCGCCAGCGCCGACAGCACCGACGCCGCCGCCATCGTCACCCTGATCGCCTCGCTCAAGCCCACCGCCGACACCGCGGTCCGCGACACCGCGCTCGCCGCCCTCAAGGACCTCGTCGCCGACAAGGCCCTGGCCTGACCCGCCCGCCGACCGCAGGCACCTCTTGCACGAGAACCGCCCCCTGCCTCCCACAACGACGGGAGACAGGGGGCGGTTCGGCATCCCGCACGGGTTCTCGGAGTCCCTGTACACCTGCAGCGCCGACGTGTCGGCGGGAACGGAAGAACCGGCTGGCACAATAGCCCGCACACTGCCGCCAGGGAGATAAGGACACCACCTCATGCTCGACAAGATCCGTGACCTCACCGACCGGATCCCGCGACCCGGCGAACTCGACGCGCGCGGCCGGATATTCGCCGGCGTCGCCGGCATAGCTGTCCTGGCGGTCGTTGTCGTGCTGGCCCTGTGGGGGGCGGGCGTGTTCGGCGGCAGCTCCAGCACCGAAGCGGAGGAAGGCGACGGCCTGCCGTACGGGATGGGTGTCGTCGAGTGCGGATACCTCAACGAGGATCCGACCGACGTGGAGTACGAACTCGGCGCTGCGTTGAGCGGCGGAGAGAAGGGGTTGCCCTACAAGGGGTCTCCCGGCGGTGTCGTCGACTTCGTGGACGATGAAACAAGGATCGTGACGATCTGGCTGTGCATGGAGCCCGATGCGACGCAGGAACAGATCACCGATGTCTCCACGGTCATGGCCCGCAACATCAAGGCGAACTTCGCCGACCAGGCCGACATCGATGCCCTCGTGGTGCGCTACCTCGGGACCGGTGGTCTCCCGCTCAAGGATCTGACCACCTACTGGCAGGAGCAGACGTTCAGCTCCGATGTGCCGGTCGCTGACCAGCGGTCGGCGTGGGAATGGGACGACGACCCCAGCAATCCCTCCTAGACGAAACTGCGAAGGCGCGCCATCCACAGGGTGGCGCGCCTTCTGCGTTGCCGGGCCTGATGCGGTACGAGCCGAGGGTCAGGTGGTGCCGACCCGGGTAGGGGAGTAGTTGGGAGCCTGTCCGATGACGGTGCCTGCAGCGTGATGCGAAAGTGGCGGCCACCCGGTCGGGTGGCCGCCACTATCCGTGTGAGAAGAGCTGCTAGCGCAGGCCTGCCGCGCGGGCGAGGACGCTGAACCATTCAGCGACCCAGTTCAACGAGCCGGTGTTCCCCGAGATCTTGAGTGACGGGTACAGGACGTGCGCGTTGGCCTTCCAATACTGCGGGTTCGTCACCATCTCGATCAGACCGGTGTTGTCCTCGATCAGACCCTGCATCATGGCGTTCGCCGCGTCCGGGTACTTCTGGACATCGAGCGGGCTGGTCATCCCGGCACCCTCGAAAGCGGCGGTCACCCGGCCGAGGAGCTTCCCCAGTCCGGTGTTGTCCATCGTCGTCTGCGGTGCCGTCGACAGCGACCGCAGCAGCTCAGGAACATCAGCGATCTGGGAGAAGATCTCCGGCATAGCGTCGGGGAGCTTCGCGACACCGTCTGCGACCAGAGCAGCGCCACCAGGCTGCTGCGCGGCGAGCATGCCCGCACCGGCAGCGAGGTTGATCAAGGCCTGCAGCGTGTCGGCGCTGAGCTTGGACTTCGGCATCCCGGTGATGTCGGAGATGCTGTTCAACCCCTGCAGAGCCAGGAGACCGCCCATGCGGGTGGCGCCTTCCTCCGATGCCATGTCCGGGAAGTTCAGCGACAGGTTCTTGGCGAACTTCACCAAGTCCTGGGCCAGCTCCGAGTTCTCCGGCAGGGAGCAGACAATGTCGCCGGGAACGCACAGCGACACCACGCGACCCTTGAGCGCACCGAAATCGGCGTCCCGCTTACCTTCCAGCCCGCCGCCAGCGACAGCCTTCTGAGTGATCGGCGAGACATTCGCCTTCTCACCGGAACTGCCCGTGTCGCCCACGGTCTGCGTTGTGCCCCCGTTGCTGGTGAGCAGGTTCGTCAGATCGTTCGCGAGGCCGCCGTCCGCGTCGGAATCGGTGGTGGGCGAATCGTCCTCGTCGCCGCCCGCCAAGGCCGGGGCAGACGTGGTTGCACCCGCCGCGCCAGGCGAGGTGCCCGAGTCGTCGGTGCCGGCCGAATCATCGTCGGACCCACTGTCAGCCGGTGCGCCATCGTCGGCGGGCGTCCCCGAGTCATCGTCAGCGGGCGTGTCGTCGTCGGCCGGGGTACCCGAGTCATCGTCGGCCGGGGCCGAGGAATCGTCGTCTGATCCGCTGTCCGCGGGTGCGTCATCGTCGGCAGGTGCGTCGGAGTCGTCGTCTGCGGGAGCGTCGTCGTCCTCGCCGGCTGCGGCGGGCGCGTCGTCGTCGGCAGGCTCATCGTCTGCCTTCGGCTTCTGGCCTCCGGCGCACTCCACAGCGGTCTTGTCCCCGCACTTGGCGTCGACATCCTTCTGCGCGTTCGGCAGATCCTCGATCTTGTAGTCGAGCGTGATCCGACCCTGCTCGACGTTGTCCTTGACCGGGGACAGCAGTGCCGTCAGCGCCTCATTGGACAGTGCGTACTTCGGCCTCCCGGCCCGCGTGTACTGGTCCCGGCATTCGACGTATGTGCCCTTGCAGGACTCCTCGCCGTAGTTGTACAGGCCGGTGACAATCTCCATGCGCTTGCGGTTCTCATCGCCAGTGCGGCCCCACACCCAGCCTTGGCCCAGCATGGCCGTCGCGGTCTTCTCGTCCTTCGGCTTGGTCTCTGCGCCCGTGGTGGTGTTGATCATGGTGGCGACACCATCGGGCTTGGTCGGACTGACCTTCCGTCCGATCGACGCGATGCGGACATCGTCGAGCTTCTTCACCGCGGCGACGACCTCTGCGGTAGCCCACAGATGGCCGTCCTTGCGGAGATCAGCGGCCTTGCCCTTCGGATCGACAGGCTCGGCAGGACTCGGGGCGCCCCAGTCGAGAGCCGTCGGCGGCTGGCCAGGCAGTGTCGCACTGGCCGTCGGATAGATCGGTTTGATCATCTTGGTGACCCCGGCCGGCGGTTGATCGCTGTCCGGGCCGCTGATCCTGGTCATGATGATCGAACACGTCCGCGCCGACAGGTCCTTGCAACCGTAGGTGCGCAGTGCCGGATCCAGGGCGAGCTTCTGCTTGCTGTCTGCGGCAGTGACCAGAATGTTCGCGTCCCAGTCCGGTTTCGCTGCGGCGTAAGCGCCCTTGGAGTCCTTCACGAGCTGCTGCAGCTGCATGTGAGTGAGCTGTTCACTCTTCCTTCCTGCACCAGATCCATCGGGAGTATGGAAGGCCAGGCACCCTTCCGGTGACCACTCGCCGTTCGGGGCGACAGTCTCGGTAGCGCCGTTAACGGGGGTGCCGCAGCCGCCGTACCAGTAGAGTTCGCCGACCAACTTCTGCCGCTTGGCTTTATCGTCGTTGTTCAGCGGATCGTTGGGTGCGGTATAGCCTTCGCGGTACTCGAGGCGACCGGTGTCGTAGTAGCTCTGGAATGCCTTGTAGGTTGCTACAGCCCAGGCGGCACATTTTTGGGCGTCGGCGTCGGGGTAGAAACCCTTGATCTGCTTAGCCAGCCCGGCGTCGTCCTGCTTGAGGTCTACGTGATTGTTTCCCTTGCCGGCGCCAGTGCCGCGGTCCCAGGCCTTGGCGAGCGTTTCCCCGCCTGGTTCGAGTTTCCCGTCAGGAGCCGATTCCTTCATCTTCTCGATCAGGCCGTCGTCTGGGGCGCAGAAGCTGGGGTCTGAACCGTCGATGATTCGATCCTTCATCTGATCGAACAGCGTCGTAATCGGTTGACTCGTACCGGAGTCGTCCTTGTACCCGGTGACCGCCGCGAGGATAGGCGCGATCTTGGATTCGGCCTTGTTGGTGTTGTTGTCGATCCGGCGGCCGGGCAGCGTGTCCACATCCCGCCCCTCGTACTCCTGAGTCCGGTTCGCCATAGTCTTGACCTTCGAGGCGCACGCTGACTGCTGATTCTCCAAGCAGCTGTCGATCAAATTGTCGGCCGGTCGCACGTACGACTTGTTCTTGACCAAGGCGTCACGGGTGCTCGTCAGCTCAGCGGACGCGGTGAACAGACCGGTCGCCTTCTCGTTGTTCGGGAGGCCGTACACGTAGTTGCCGCGGCACCATGCCAACGTCTTGTCCTTGCACTTATCCCATCCGTTGAGGAACAGGTCGTCGACGACCTTGCGGCGGTCCTCCTTCTGCGCGGGGGTGCGACCGTACACCCAGCCGCCCTTGGTCTTGTCGGTGAAGTCGCCGATCGTTTTCAGTTCCGACAGCTGCACCCATTCCTGGGTGTCCTTGTTGCCGATACTGGTCGCACCCTCGGGGGGTGCAGGCTTGTCGTTGTCGGTGGGCTTCACGTTCTGCAGATCATCGAACGCCGACACCAGTCCGGACTGTGGGCCGTCAACCGGCACGATCACGGCGCCGCGGGAACCGTCGTAGCTGCCGGCCAGTCCGGGGCTCGTCGGGCCTGGGGCGATCGAGGTTGTCGGCGCATCCGGTTCGACGCTGGGATCATCGGTGGTGAACGGGGCCGGTTCCGACGTCGTCGTCGCTGGTGCCTGCGTGGGCTGCGGTTGGCCGGCCAGCCCGGTCGTGCGGTCACCGCCGGCGAGCTTCTTCGTCAGCTCGTTGAGACCGGGGACGCCGCCACTGAGCAGGTTCCCGACGCCGTTGGTGACATCCATCTGCAGCTGCGCGAACGACGGATCGTTGGCGAGCTGGCCGACGACGTTAGCCAGAAACGCTGGCATGTCGGGGCGGTTCTGGGTGGTGTCGGCGATGACGTTGGAGTTCGGGGTGCGCTGCGGGTCTGAAACCAAGACGACACCGCCGATGCGGGCAGGGTTGACGGGGGTGCGTTTCTGGCCGATCGCTGTCGCTGCGCTACCGGCGATGGCGGCGCCCTGCGAGTAGCCGCCGATGATGATGCTGGCCTTCTGGCAGCGTGTGGCGACGTCGGTGACGGTCGCCAACGTCTTCTTGAGGCCGCGGTCGACGGAGGTCTTGTAGCTGGTGCCGTTGACGCCGGCGTCGGCGTCGTAGTTGACCATGGTGGCCACGAACTTGTTGCCCAACTGCTTGGACAGGGGATCGGTGATCTTGGAGAGCATGCCGATCGGTTTGTTCGTCGGATCGTCGCGGTTGATCTCGAAGGTGCCGGGCACCCCGATGAACACGAACGGGGCGCACGCGGGACGGGTGGACTGCTCCACGGCCGGGGCGTTCGCGAACTGTTTGCGCACACCGCCGGTCGGGACGGCAGGCAGGTTGAGGTTGGTGCGGCCGTCAGCGCCGAGCTTGAAGTCTTTGCCGCCGGTGAGCTGTCCAGCGCCGGGCAGTTCCATCAGGGAGGGCAGCCCGGGCAGTGTCGCGGCAGGTTCTGCGTGGGCGGGCGCGGCGAGAAGGCTCAGTCCCAGGGCCGCGGACGCTGCGACAGCTGTTCCGCGGCGGAGCCTGGATACAACGGGGTCGGGGCGAGAACGCATGGCGTGTCCCTACTTTGTGTAGAAATGGCTTCGAATGGTGCATCGAGCCTAACAGCGGTATCCGACCTGGAACTGAACCTCGCACGGCGTGAACGTCAGCCAGCGGGGCAGTGTGCCGCGGGGCGGGAGAGCCCGGTTCTACGCTGGCGCCGACCTGCCAGGCAATGAACGGAGATCTCGATGCAGTTTCAGGCGACCCTGGCCGCGGCCGAACGTCTGCTGGGTGGCAGCGCCCGCCGCGGCACCGTTCTGGCCGCTGTCAACGATCTGCTGGGCGCCCAGTCCTCGATCCGGGAAGTGCGGGCAACAGCAGGGTCCGTCGACCCGCTGCTATGCGTCGACGGTGCGGTGATCAGCGCGCAAAGCGATGTGGTGACCTGGATTTCGGTGGCCGCCACCAACTCCGACCGCAGCTTCACTCGCCTGTACACGGCGGTGACACCGGTGGGCTCACATGTTGACGCAGTTAAGGCTGCGCTGATGGCTGCAGCCGAACTGCAGGCGGCTGTGCGCACCGCAGGGGAGGTCGGGGAGGTGTGGATGGATGGTTCGTTGGCGACACCGCTGATCGCGTTGGCGACGAGCCTGCCGGCGGTGCCCGTGGAGGCGGCCGCCGAGTTCGCCGTCTCCTTGGATGACCTCGAGGTCGTCGACTCGGTCGCCGCCTACGTTCGCCTCGCCGAGCAGGGCCGACTGCGGGCGCTACCGAAACAGGACACGGCCCGCGCCTTCGTCGACCAGTGGGCCGAGCAACTGGACGAGTCGGCGGGGCGATGGCTGACCATGCAACGCGATCGTGCCGTGCTCGGTGCTGTGCTGCAGGCCGGAACCTGCGTCATGGCGCGGACAGCGCCGGAGGTCGCGGCGGTGGAAGTGTCGCCGGCGAAGTCGGCGCGACTGCAGTCGGTGCAGGAGCAGTTGGCGGCCGCGATGGGGCCGTGGCGGCACACCAGCCCGCACGTGGCGTACGTGATGCCGAAGCACTTGGATCGTCCGATCAAGTACGAGTGGACGATGCCCGCCGACTCTGAGGAGGGTGCCGTCGCCGAGGTGGGCGTCGAATTAGCTGGTCGACTTGATCCGCTGTGTCGTGGCCCGCGCATGCTCGAACCGTTGCCGCAGTACGTCGTGGATCGGCATGCGAAAGAGTCGGTGCGGTACGTCCACCAACTGCTGATGGATGCGGTCGGTCAGCAGCTGGGTGCCCGGCATCCGGAGTTGGCCCGCAGTTATCGCAGCTAGATGCGTTCAGCGCACCACCCGCAGCTGGGATGGTGCGCTGAATGGCGGTGACCGGAGTTACGGGATCGCGATGTAGTACGAGACGCCCTTGCTGGCCGGGTTGAGGGTGCTGACGCTGACCAGGTCGACGCCGGAGCCGATAAAGAATCGCTTCTGGGCGATCACGGCACCCCGACGCTTGGTGCCCTCGATGCGGAAGAACCGTTCGTGATTGAACGGTGCGAACGTGTTGTGGTAGACGAACTTGACCGTTGCCTTGCACTTGTTGCTGGTGAACCCGTGACTGCGCAGGGTCAGCTGCACCCAGCCGGGCTTGCGGGGATCGTTCTGCAGGCCCACATGCATCGATCCGCGGCACCGACCGTTGTCGCCGACGGTCCACACTTCCTCACCCATGACACCGATCCGCGGCGTTTCCTGCCAGCGGGCTTCGGCGCGACCGGTGCCCGCCACGGTGGCCACACTGGTGGCGAGTAGGCCGACTACCGACAGCAGCAGCAGTATCGTCTTGAACTTCTTCATGGTCGTGCTCCTTGCTTGGCGGTACTCGTGGGTTGTGCATGACGGTAGCGGCCCGGGCCGGGCGCACTGTCAGTCGCCTCCATGCCCGGGCCGGTCCGGGTTAGCGGGCGGTGGCCTTCTTGCCCTTCGGCTCCAGCTGCGGCCACGCAACCTGCAGACCGTCGATGGCCTTGCTCGCCTGATCGGTGACCGCGCGAGTGGTGTCGTTGATGACCTTCTCCACGGCCGGGGCCGCGGCGCCGAGCGCCTTGATCGGGGCCTGCGCCTGCTGTCCGGTCCAGCCGATGGTGGTGTGGCCCACGGTCAGGTTGACGTCACCGGCCTTGTTGACGACGTAGTCGACGGCCGGCAGGCCGACCTGCTGAGCGGCCTCCTTGGGCAGGTGCAGTTCGAACTGGTTGCCCTCGGGGTTGGGCAGTTCGGGCATGCGGTGCTTGCCGGGGCCGGGAAGTCCGTCCTTGGGCCGCTTGATCGTGTCGCCCGGGTCGCCGGCACCGAGCGCGTAGGCGAGCATTCCGCCGCCGAGCGCACTGAGGATGGTGACCGGCACGGCCACAAGCGTTCCGGCACCGACGGCGACGGCACCGCCGCCGAGCGCCCCCAGGCCTGCGCCGGCAGCAATACCCATCGGGTTGCCGCCGGTCACTGCTGCGGCGGTCCCGGCGCCGATTCCTGCGCCGATCGGGACGGTGAAGAGGCCGACGCCGATGGTGGTGGCGGTGAAGGACACGGTGCCGCCGACCGCGCCGCTGGCGACGGCGGCGGTGACGGTGGCGGCCGCCCGACGGACGGCCCGGTCTTCGGGAACTCCCAGCGCCACCAGATGGTTGGCGATCTCCTGCTGGGCGTAGGCCGCCCACCCGTTCGCCCAGTCAATGGTGGAGGCCTTGTTCGGGAAGTTCGGGACGTCCTTGGCCGGCATTTCGAAGCTGCCGATGAGGAGCTTGTCGGGGCCTGCGGTGACGCGCTTGACCTTCGGGGGAGCCCCGTTCGGCTTGATCTGCGGCGTGTAGTTGGGGGCCGAGTAGTAGTCAGGGCTGACATGGTCGGACTGCGGGGCGGACGGGGCTGCGGGCAGACCGAGCGGCCCCGGATCGTAGGACGGGGCCTGCGGCGCAGCCTGCGGGGCAGGGGCCGGCGGGGGTGTCGGAGCTGGCGAGATTCCGCCCTGCTGCGGGGGCGCAGGCTGGTCCGATGGGCCACCCACACCGCCCTGCTGCGGCGGTTCGGACTGCTGGATACCGCCCTGCTGGGGCGGATCGGCGTGGGCCTGTCCGGCGCTGACCGCGCCGGACAGTGCCAGCGCCAAGGTCAGGGTCGCGGCCCCGTACTGGGTGGATCGGCGGCTGATGGGGGTGCGGTAGGAGCAGATGTCCTTCGGCATGGTGTGTAGTCCTCGTTGTCGTCTGATGTGGGTGTGGCCGCGGCGCGGTCGGTGCAGATCAGTAGGTGGCGGTGATCGACGTGATCACGGACGTGTTGTTGTCGCGAACGGTCTGAATCAGCTGGCGATAGACCTCCGGTGCACCTCCCCCCGGCGGGATCTGTGTCAGCTCGGTCGCGTACAGGTCGTTGCCGCGATCGGTGATCGTCAGGCAATGCGTGGTGCCGGCGGGAACCTTGTCGATGGCGCGCTGCAGGTCCGCTTGGGATCCGATGACGGTCTTGGCGGACGAAGGAAGTACGCGTGCGCTCGCGGCGGCCGCGTCGCGGTCGGTGTAGTAGGCGTAGTTGAAGGCCTTGATGGCGCCGACACCGGACGTTGGATCCCCAGCATCGCGTCCGGTGAACACCTTCCCCGCGGTTTGGGTCGGGCAGTCGGCGTCAGCGGTGGCCGGGGCGGCGGTGTCAGCGGCCGGGGAGGAAGTGGCCCCGGCGATCACCGCCTGGGGTTCAGTGCCCGCTGGTTGCGGATCGTCACCTCCGGTGAAGGCGAGGACGGTGGCGCCTGCAGCGGCGACTACGGCGAGAGCGGCGCCTGCCAGGAGGAGTTTGCGGCGCGGATCGTGAGCGGTGTCCGACGACTCGGCGGCGAGCTTCTTGACTGCCCGGTCAGCGGACTTCGCTTTGCGTTGTTCGGCGCGCTCAGCGGCACGTTCTTCCCGCTTCTGTTTGGCTTCTTCGGCGCGGTGGGCCCGCTTAGCGCGGCTGGCGGCGATCCGTTCCTCGCGTGCTGCCTTGCGGTCATCGGTGGCCGCTGGCGGGTCGCTGTCCAGGATCGACGGGACGATGTCCCCAGCGACTTCGGGTTCGCGGTCGAGGGTGGCAGTGCGGCCGCGTCCTCGGCGAGGCTGCGTGTCGGCGCGCTGCGAGGTGCGCAGGATGTCGGCGGCACCGGGGATGTCGAAGACGGCGCCGTACGTCTGGGAGCCGACGAAGTCGAAGTCGGGGTCATTGCCGAACTGGACTCCGTCGTCGACGGACGTGGAAGTGGCGATCGGAGTCGCGGTCGCCGAGGTGGCCTTGCGTCCTGCCGGCGTGGGCCCGGCGGGTGCGGGTGCCCGCGGAGACGGTGGTGCGCTCGGGGTGGGTACGTCGTCGAAGTCGTCGTAGTCACCGAAGAACGGCTGCCCGGTCGCGGCTGGCGAGGCGGGTGCGGCAGCGACAGCCTGCGCCGGCTCGTCATCGAAGTCGTCTTCGGTGTCCCACACGGTGGCCTGCCCACCGGTGTGCATCCCTTGCTGATGCGGTGTCACGCTGACTCCTCTCCCTCTGCTCTCGCGGGTCGCTAAGACCGACGATGCGTTCGGTGGAACGCGGTGCAGAAGAGCGTGCAGTTTGGCTTCGAATGTGCTTGGTACGAATGATAGACACGGGCCTTTCCCTCCTCGTGGACGCACAACGGTGCTGGTCTGAGGCATTCGGGTGAGGTTGTGTTGCCGCAATGGCGAAAGGGCGGGTCTCTAGGTTGTGGGGGTGGCGTCCCGGCCGGGCCGTCACCGAACCTCCAACCTCGAACGGGGCATACCTGTGAATGCTGGGCTGACTGTGGCCACCGTGGCTTCGCCGTCGACGTGTGAACGGCTGGAGCTGATCCTCGATCACGCCAGCGCCCGGCAACCGTTACTGGGCGCACTGCTGGCGGTGTCGATCCCATTCGACGAGGGGGTCTGCGAGATGGCGTTGGGCACCATCACCGCGATTGAGACGGTGAACTCGTTGGTGGAGGCGCGCGGCCCGATGGCGTCACATATTGCTGCCGACACCGACCAGATCAGTCATGCCGCGCAAGACAATCGGCGGGTCATCGTGAAAGTGGAGGCTGTGTTCCGGGGTCAGCCTGGGGCGTGGCGGCGATGGTCGTCGACGTTGTCGAACTCGCCCGCCACCGGAACCCGCGTGCAGGTTCTCGACCAGAGTATTTCCGACGACTTGATGTCGGACTGCGTCGACGCGGGGTACATTGGAACCCTACGCGGCACCGGAGGGGTGCATGTTCCCCTGACGCTGCCAGATTTTTCTGGTCAGCGAGGCGCGCGACACTTTAGCGTGCTCGGGGCTACCGGCAGCGGAAAAACTGCGGTGTCAGATTATCTTCTTGCCACCATGATGCGGCACCCGAAACTGGCGATCCTCGTCCTCGACCCACAGTCCCAGTTCCAGAACGAATACGGCCTCCCGATCTCCCTGCAGGGCGTGGCGAGCGCCTTGGGTCGCACAGTGCACGTCGCCCGCATCTCCCAGTCACTGCGCTTGCAGAAAGACGCGCCGATGTTCATGCGTCTGCTGCACGATGCTGGGTTCTTCCGACTACTCGCCTTCGGCGGTAGCGCCGAAGACAACATCGCCGCCGCCCGCACCACCTTCGTGGACGCGGTGACCCGAACCCGCGACCTCGAAACGGCCTGCGGGACGGGGGACTGGACAGAGGCGCCGTCAGATCAGCTCCTGCGCTACCTGCTGCAAACGCTGTGGGACATCCTTCCCACCGGCACCATCTACGCTGGCCGCGACCAACAGGAACGTGTCGCCGCCACCATCTACCGGCCCACCGAAGACTCCCGCGGCGAACCGATCGCCCAAACCCTCCTCGACCGACTGCCCGCCGGCGCCCTCGACCCGGCCGGCACCACCAAGTTCGATCAGCTCCTGGAAGTGTTCTCGGCGCTGCACCAGCTGTGGCTTCCGTTCAATGCTGCCGGTCTCGCTGAGATCGCCGCCGGCACCGACCCTGAACAACTCGGCCCCCAATACCGTCGGCGAGCAGTGTGGGGCCTGCTCAGCGAAGCCTTGCGACCAGCCGAGGACCGGCCCGCCCCACTGGTCATCATGGACCTGTCGGCGGACCTCTCAGCTGACAGCAAGGCCGCCGAAATCCTGGACTCGCAGGACGTGAAGGCCCGCATCATGCGTCAGCTGGTGGCAGCGACCAAGCGGGTCGGACAAGCCGAGTTCGCTGCCGGCCGAAGCCTCAATGCGCTCTGGGTAGTCGATGAAGCGTGGGCTTGGGCCGGCCCAGTGGATGCGCGCACCCAGTCCGAATCCATCGTGCAACTGTCGAACGAGTTCGCTGCTGCCGCCCGCGACGTCCGCAAATTCGGTATCGGCATGCTGTTCATTACCCAGTCCGCGACCAGCCTCCGCGACGACATTTGGCGGCAGCTGACCGTGGTCCTGGTCGGCTACGGCCTCCACGACCAAGCCGACCTCAAGAAACTGTCGAATCGGGTCTCCGAATCGCATGTCGCCCTCTACCGGACAGCACCACCACCGGAAGCGACCGGACGGTACACGTGGATGTGCATCGGAGGGGGCGTGACGGGCCTGAGTTTCGGGTCGAACCCGATCTTCCTGGAGGTATACACCGACGCCGCCGACTGGTTGGCCCGCAACCAGTCCTGGATCACCGGTCTGCGCCGCACCTACCTGCACTGCCTGCCCGACGGGGACACCGGTGGCCCGCTGACCGAGATCCCGCCGCGGCCTGTGCCCGCCGACGAAGTCGTCGCCGCCCACAGCCGGCGCATGGACGTCATCAACGGGCCCGTCGCCGGGAACGTGATGAGCGCGTTCACCGCCGCCACCACCAGTACGGCCGCCACCCCTGCGCCGGTGGCGACGCCGCGAGGACGGTGGGCCACCACCGACACCGACGACATGCCGCCGTACTGACCACCCCCGCAACCGCCGACCCCAACACCCACCCCACTCGCAGCCGCTGAACTTCCCAGCCTGGCGCTAACGTGAACGTCCACACGACCTGCCAGGGATGAGGATGCGATGAAGCCAGCGACACTTGCCGAACAGCGACTCCTCGCCGCCGCCAAGCAACACCGACTACTCGACTTTCGGGCCGACAACGAACAGCACGACACCTGGCGACCCACCGCGGAGCAGGCGCAGCAGTGGGGAGATGACCGAGTTGTGCGTGCCGTGTTCCTTAAGCACCTACTCGTTGACCGCGGACTGCCAGTCCAGATGAAAGGGGCGCGCATTGACGGTGACCTCGACCTGTCGAAGTCCGCATCCGTTACTTTGAGCGCGTCCTACAGCGTGTTCGCCGGGAACGCCTGGTTCGAAGACGCCACCTTCGACGGGGACGCCTGGTTCGACGAGGCCACCTTCGGCGGGGACGCCGGGTTCGGCAAGGCCACCTTCGACGGGTCCGCCTGGTTCGGCGGGGCCACCTTCGGCGGGGACGCCGGGTTCGACGGGGCCACCTTCGGCGGGTACGCCGGGTTCAGCGGCGCCACCTTCGGCGGGTACGCCGGGTTCGGCAAGGCCACCTTCGGCGGGTCCGCCTGGTTCGACGGCGCCACCTTCGGCGGGTCCGCCTGGTTCGGCAAGGCCACCTTCGGCGGGGCCGCCTGGTTCGGCAAGGCCACCTTCGGCGGGGCCGCCTGGTTCGGCAAGGCCACCTTCGGCGAGTCCGCCTGGTTCGTCGGGGCCACCTTCGGCGGGGACGCCGGGTTCGACGGGGCCACCTTCGGCGGGGCCGCCTGGTTCGGCAAGGCCACCTTCGGCGAGTCCGCCTGGTTCGTCGGGGCCACCTTCGGCGGGGCCGCCGGGTTCGGCAAGGCCACCTTCGGCGGGCCAGTACGGTTCACGGAGGTTCGCGGCGTCTATTCGCATCTGGACTTCAACTCCAGTCGTTGGAAGACGGCCCTCGTCGAAGCGTCTGACATGGAGGCGGGGAGTGTGTCGTTCGTTGACGCGGTCATCGAGGAGTCCGTCCGGTTTGATCTGACCTGCCGCTCAGTGGATCTCACCGGGTTGCAGTCGCGCAAGAGGCTTCATCTGGTGGTCGGTGGGGAGGCCGACGTGACCTGTGCGAGTGCTGATTTCGGGGCCGGATCCCGGATTGAAGGGGTCCCGTCTCTGGCCGGCAAGGCTCCCAGGGTTGTGTCGTTGAGCCGGGCGCAGCTCGCCGGCGTCACCCTGAGTGGGCTGGACTTGACCGGCTGCCGGTTCGGTGGCGCTGACGGCCTGGACAGTCTCGTCATTGACTCCACCAACACCCTGCCGCTCTGGCGGAGAAGTGATCCGTCGCGGGGGTGGAAGTGGTGGCGGACGAACCGCAGGATGATCGCCGATGAGCTCACCGCACCGGAGTCTGCCAGCCCGAATACGACTGTCGCCGCAGAGGTGCGCGGTGACGCTGTCGGCAAGACCACTACCAATACGTCCCCTCCGGGCGACTCCGCCGGCTCAGACACGACGACCACCGAACAACCTGCACACCACGAACGAGCCGCGGCCATTGCTGCCCCGAGCCAGGTGCAGGGCGCGGCGGCTGGCAGTGTCGCTGAAACCTATCGGGTGCTGCGAAAAGCCTTGGAAGACAACAAGGACCACGCTGGGGCTGCCGACTTCTACTACGGGGAAATGGAAATGCGGCGCCGGGCAGCACCGCTGGACAGTGTGGAGTGGTGGCTGCTGACCGCCTACCGGACGGTGTCGGGATACGGACTGCGGGCATGGCGGGCTGTGACAGCTCTCGCCGCGGTGATCGGGGTGGCCGGGCTGCTATTCAGTTTCGAATGCCTGGCCCGACTGACCACCACATCAGCGATCGACAAGATCAACGTGAAGAGCGGGGAGGCCACGTACCTCACCCCTGACGAAGGCGGGTTGCCGTGGTGGCGGGCAACATTGTTCGCGGCGCAGGAAACAGTGGCCCTGTTCCGCACCAACCAAACCGGGGTCACCCTCGTCGGCTTCGGGTACATCGTCGACCTCGCTGTGCGGATTCTCGGACCCGTCCTTCTCGCGTTGGCGATCATGGCCATCAGAAACCGCACGAAACGATGACCGACTAGCTGATTGGCCGCCGCAGGACGCGACACGCTCCCAACAGGTCGAGGCCCGTACCGGCATGCCGGGCAGGTGACCGCACCTCCCGCTGTCCGGCCCCAACAACGCAGGTCAATCGTGTGTTCTTCGGGTCGGTCCGCTGCCGTCGTCGCTCCGATTTCGTGGCGGCAGGCCGGGAAGATCGGGTTCGTAGACTGTGCGCAGTTCACGTCTTTGGAAGGACACACACGATGGCTGACCTGATCTCCGTTATCTCGTTCGACGACACTGAGCGGGAAGTGCTTGCCGGCGGTTCCAAGGACCGTGGGGACGCGGCCCGCAAGTTCACTACGGCGTTGAACACTCAGATCAAGGACGTGTTCACCAAGGCCCGCAAGCTCGCCGACGGCTATCCCAACCGGGAGAGCCTGCGCGAAGTCAAGGACGAGCTGCACCGCCTGCAACAGCTGCTGGAGGTGCTGCCGGACGGGGAGGGGCGCGAAGAGTTGGCGGCCGCGGTCAGCCAGGTCGACGCCGTCGTCGATTCCGGTCTGCGTACGCTCACCGGTAACTAGCCCGACCCCTCCACTTCCTTTCGTCACTGTGGCAGTTCTCCCGCCCCCTTGGGTGTGGGGCGGGAGAACTGCTGCTAACTCCAGACAGGTTCGCGCTGCAGTGAATGACCCCCACCGGCATGACGCCATGCTTCGGATTCTCACCGATCTGGAAGCTCTGCCCGCCGAACGTCAGGCCGACCTGCTGCAGTTGGCCACCGAGACCAGACGCGAACGTGCCGCCGCCGATCACCGGTTGACGCGGTGGCTTACTGAGGCCGGGTGGAGCATGCAGAGGCTGCTCGCGCACTCACCGAAGGCCGGGCAGCTGTTGGAGGAGATGTTGGCCTCGCATCGCCCTCTCCGGTTCCCGTACGAATCACGGACGGCGGCCGCTGACGCAATGCGGTGCGTCCTGACCTTCGGGGTCGGGTTGCCGCCGGCGCCGGCTGGAGTCCAAGAAATCTTGCAGGGGCCAGTCGCTGATGTGCTGTACGGCGGGCGGCTGCCGACGGCGTGGCTTGCCGCTAACTCGGCGCACTGCCGGTAGCACCACCGCACCCGCTCTGGCCGTCGAAGACGGGGCGGGCCGGTGAGGTCGCGGAGGCGACGGGCAGGTTAGGCGACGCGGGAGAGTGCTGTGAACTCGTGGACCGCGGACGAGTGCTCCAACACTGCAGCGGTCCGAACGAGCCTCGACGACAGCGGCGCAGGCCTGCTCACCAGATACAGGTTGCGGCGGTCGGCGATGTCGAGAACGCGTTCGAAGTCGTGGTCGCGGCGCACCGCGATCCGGTCGCGTGCGGTCTGCTCGCGGACTGCGGCCTCACGGACCGCGGAGGTTCGGGCGCTGTCCAGATCCGACATTGACCTGCGCATCGCCGCCCAGTCCGAGGGCACGAACTGGCCGCCGGGAGTGCGGCCGAGGATGTGGGCGACTTCGGCGACGCGCTGCCACTTGACGCCGATGATCTGGGCGAGCCGGTTCGTGGCCTGCCCGGTCGCCAAGCCGCGGCGCAGCACCTCTAGTTCGTCGCTGTAGCTGAGGACCACGCGTCCGCTGGTGTCGGTGTCAGGTTTGCGGTCCAGGTGGGTTTGGGTGATGGTCGCGTTGACGCGGACTTCGTCGAGCGCCATGTCCACAGCCAGTGCGTCGTACGTGGCGATGGGTTCGAGTCCGGCCGGCAACCAGTCGATGTCTTCGTCGGCTACGTCCCCCGACAGGCCCAACTCCATGTCCAGGGTCAGTTGTTCGATGTCCTGGCGGGCTGGTCGGTCGTGTACTGCGGGTGCTGGCAGTCCTTCGCTGTCGAAGGCGACTGCGGCCCGCACTTCACTCTGCGGGCGCTGACCGGACAGGATGCGTTCGGTGGCCTCGCGTTGGCAGGTCTGCAGGAACGGGCAGCGTCCGCACGCGGCGACCGCAGCTTTCGCCCGCCGCGCGAACTTGGTGGTGACCGCGTTCTCTTCGGCTACCGATTCCAAGGTCGCCATCGGCATGGAACCGGCGAGCGGGTTGGCGTGCGATTCGATTTCGGCCGCGTCAGGCAGGTCGAACAGGCCCGGGTCACGGTCGCATTCACGCACGAGCACTGGACGTGCGGGCGCGGTGACGGGTTGGGGCGAACGGTGGCTGCGACCGACAGGTCGTGCCGACATGACTGTGCTCATGTTGCGATTCCTCACCAACAGCCCATGAAGGCGCTGCAAGCAGTATTTAGAATTGGCTTCGAATTGCCGTGAGTGTATCGCAGGTTCGTAGGCTAGGACAGCTTTACCGGCGGGGGACTGTACAACGTGTCTCCGACAGCACGGTTTCTGCAGTTCCGCGCCGTGCCGCAATGGAAAAGCGGGCACAGCACACTGACTGCCATGACACCTGCACACACGGTCTACAAGCTCGGCTTCTACGGCTGCGCGCACCTTGGCTACCGCATGAACGGCATGGCCCGGCAGCACTCGTCGGGCCTGAACATTCGCGAAGTCGACGGCTACGTCTCCTACGAGCAGGTCATGGACGACATGATCGGTCGGGGAGTGCAGGCGATCGTCGACGGCGGCGACACCTTCCACACCCATCGGCCCTCACCGCGCGCCATCGACGAGGCACTGCGCGTGGACGACAAGCGCGTCGCCGCCCAGATCCCGCGCGACACGAACTCCGGCAACCACGATGCCGCCTCCAGCTCGGAAGTGTCAGCGGTGGCTTCGGTGCACCGGCCGTCGCTGGGCTCGTTCGCGGTGTACCCGCGCACCGACCGCACCGCCGAGGACACCTTCGGCCCGCATCCCGGCCTGTACGAGGTGCACCAGCCGGACCCGAATGTGCCGTTGTACCTGCACATCGTCAGCCATTACGGTCTCAACCCGAGGCTGGCGGACAAGGGCATCGTCATCGACCCGCGCCCGATCCCCGACGGCGTCAACATTCTGGTCTCCCACGGCCTGTTCGCCGCCGACGATCGGCTCTTCGGCGCTACCGACGGGCATGGGGCCACCCGGATGATCCCGGCGGAATGGGTCGACCGCGGCTTCGACGCCTCCATCCTGTCGGACTATCACACGCCGGGCCCGATCCCCGGGTATGGGCCGCAGGACCGCAAGACCGGCCAGGTGTGGATGACCGGATCGTTGCTGGGCCGCGGCTTCTCCGATGAGATCTGCAGCCGCGGATGGCTGCTGGTCGAACTCGGCTCGGACGGCTACCTGACGGTCACCCTGCAGCCGATTTGGTGGCGCCCGCAAGTGGACTTCGACCCGATCGACTGCGACGGCAAAACGGTGGAGGACATCAACGCGATCGTGCGTAAGCGGCTGGCCTCGCAACGCTGGTGGGATGAGGAGTCCGCGGCATTGACCGGCGACGGCGGCTACCTGCTGCGTCAACGCATTGTGGGTGCCTCACCTGCGCAGCGGCAGGGTGTGCGTGCCCGTGCCGGGGAGTGGGCCAACGCGGCCGGGGAAGCCGCGTTCTGGGGGGTTTCGTTCACCGGGTCCAGTACTCAACGGCTTGGTGAGGCACACAAGTCGCGAGGGCTGAGTCGGTCGACTCGGCAGGTGAACTTCGCTGAGGACTTCACCGAACGCGCCACCAAGGGGCGAGTTGGCGCGGTTCTGGCGGGGGCGGCCCCGGAAATTCGGGAAGCGGCGACGGCGGCGACGGTGAAGACCCTGACCGTGCTGCAGGCCGACCCGTGGGCCGCGTCGTGACCTCCAGCGAGGCAGCCAACGCGCTGGTCGACCGGATAAACAATCCGCGCAAGGTCCTCGAGGTACCGCAGCGCGGGTCGACGGTGTGGATCAACACCAGCCGCCGCACGATCGCCGAACTGGTGGTGCTGCGGCGCGAGCAGCAGCTGTACCGGAATGCGTTGCGGGAACTGTGCGCGAGCGTGCACCTGCGCCCGCAGTCGGCGGTCTACTCCGGCCGCCGACTCCTCGGGTTCACCGTTCCTGATGCGATGGCCGGCTCCCGGACCCCGCCGGGCTGGACGATCCGGGGACGTCAACCACTGCTGGTGCCGGCGGAGTCGATCAGCCCGGCCGGCCGCGCATTCACCTCCGTCGAGATCAGCCCGTCCCCGGAGACCTCCATCTCCGGGTTCAGGTCCCGCCCCGATCCGGCCACACCCAACCCGCCACTGCACTCCGTCGACGCAGGTGCCGCACTGATTGTGTGGGCTGACGAGACTGTGGGCATGCACCTGGATGGACTCCCTGACCCGTTCCGCGGATTCGAAGTCGTCGACCCCGACCTGTGGGTGCTCGTTCACGACTACGCCGCCGAGGACGTCCGCGACCTCAACCTCTAACCTGCGCCCGACCGAAAGGACCCCGTCATGCGAATGCTGACCGCCACCTTGCAGAACTTTCGTTCCACCGAGCACCTGACCTTGGACTTTGGGTCTGAGGGCCTCCATGCCTTGATCGGCCGCCCCGGTTCCGGGAAGAGTTCAGTGTTTGCTGGGCTCGTGTTTTCCCTGTACGGCGATCCCGGGCCGGACCAGGAACTGCTGGATCTGCGTTACGACAAAGCCGGCGAAGGCGCCGAAGTCGTCGCCGACTTCACCTGGACCCATGACGGCGTCACCTACCGAACCATGCGCACCCTGCGGCGCGGGAAGCGGAAGGGGCAGCCGGTGGAGAAGGCGTCGGCCCGCATGTGGCGCGAGAACGTCGAGATCGACAACATGACGCCGACGTTGATGACGACGGAGGTCACCAAGATCCTGGGCATGGGGGTGCGGGGGCTGACCGGGTCGTCCCTGATCCGGCAGGGCGAGGTCGACTTGCTGACCACCGCCCCACCGACGGAGGTGCAGCGCCTGGTCGAAGAACACACCGGAATCTCGGAGCTGACCAAGGCCCGCGACAACGCCCGCAAGGCCGCCAACGAAACACGAAAGGTCGCTGACGCCCTCCCCGGATCACTGCCGGAGGTCGTCGAAGCCGCCGAGACCGCCGACGCCGCAGAAACCGATGCCGCCGACCTCAACACCACGGCGGTGGCGGCGCGCGCCAACGCCGACCGCGCGCACACCAACTGGCAGCAGGCCCACGACCGAGCAACCAGCCTCCAGCAGGCCACGCTGGCCGCCCAGGCCTCCCGGGAGAAGGTGGTCGCTGCCCGCGCCGTGCTGGAATCGGCGCAGCTGGCCGAACAGGGTGCGCAGGCGGTTGCACTCGAGGCCGGGGCTGGACAGTCCGGCAGTGTCGACGACGTGGAAGCGCGGTGGCGGGAACTCTCCGACAACCGCACTGCCGTCGCCGACCTGGGCAACAGTCTCCTCGCGGCCCGGCGCACACACTCCGCCGCCGAACAGGCCGAACACGATGCTGCCGCTGCCGCCGAACAAGCCGCACAGGACGGTGCCGCCGCGACCGCCCGGCACGCCGAACTGGTCGAGGAGATCGCCGCCATCACCGCGCGCGGGCACCAAGCCCGCGCCGACCTGGCGGCCGCCGGCGGAGAATCGGCCCGCCTAGCCAAGGCTATTGACGCCCTCCAAGCGGTGACCGGCACCGACCCGACCTGCCCGACCTGCCAGCACACGTTGGCTGACGCGTCCGCGCTGGTCGCCGACCTGACAACGCAACGAGAGCAGGTGGCCGCCGCAGCGGTCGACCACGAACGCCTCATCGAGGAACTGGCAGGCACCGTCAACACGCTCACCGGGGAACTGAAGCAGACGCAGCAGCGGATCGGCCGCGTCGATGCGGCAGCCGCCGACGCCGACCGGGCTCGCAGCCGCACCGCCCAGTCGGTGGCCGACCTGACTCAGGTGATCACCGCCTGCCAGCCGCACCTGGCGACGTCGGCGACTGAACCGGCCGACGTGGTCGACGGACTGCGCGCGGTGAAGGCGCAGATCGACGAGCAGCTCAACAGGGTGGGTGAGCAGCGGGGCGCGGTCCGGCAACTCCTGTCGGCCCGCCAACACCTGCAGTCCTGCCAGCAGGCGTTGGAAGCAGCCCAGGACGGGCAGGTGGTGGCCCCTGACCCCAACACCGTCGCCCAAGCGCTCAGTGAGGCAGGGCAGCTGCAGTCGGTGGCGGCGGAACTGGCCGCCGAAGCCAACGCCGCGTCGGCGGCCGCGAGCACCGCGATGATGGGGGCCGGGCAGCTGCGGGCGGCCGCCGACGTCGCCGACAACCAGTGGAAGCGTAAGCAGGCCGCGGTCACCGCCGCCGAGATCGCCGACACCCACGCCCAGGTGCTCGCGGCCTACCGGCAGGACCTGATCGGCGACTTCTGCGACGGCATCAGTGCAGCAGCCACCGAACTGATGGCCCGATTCGGTGGCGAACACGTCGCGTTCCGGCTGGACTCGGACTTCGTTCCGCGCGTGGAACTGGCCGATGGGCGACTGCGCAAGACGTCGGCGTTGTCCGGTGGCGAGAAAGCGCGGGCCGGGCTGGCGTTCCGGCTTGGTATCTCCATGCAGATCACCGAAGGGCATCTGCCGTACCAGCTGATCGGGGACGAGATCACCAGCTACCTCGACGAAGATGGGCGCCGGCAGGTGCTGGAAGTGATCACCGACTTGTTCGCCGCCCCAATCCTGGTCTCGCACACCAGTGAAATCCTCGACCATGCGACCGAGGTGCACCAGCTGTGGCGTTCCCCGTTGGGTACGACGGAAACGGTGGACCAGGACCTCGCCTCCTAGCCCCACCCTGGTCA
The DNA here is from genome assembly GCF_042432625.1 of Gordonia phosphorivorans. Lineage (NCBI taxonomy): Bacteria > Bacillati > Actinomycetota > Actinomycetes > Mycobacteriales > Gordoniaceae > Gordonia > Gordonia phosphorivorans. Next base: position 62,479 of record NZ_JBHLWV010000006.1, read on the forward strand.
GGCCCCGTCACCGCCCGGCGGGGCCCGGCCAGGTGAAGGGCCTCCCGTGGGGTTGCGGCCACCTAGACTGGTGTCAGCAGCTCCATGGCCCCCGGACCCGTCGGACAGATCCCCCTTTGGTTGGCGGTGCGGTTCGGGCTCGACGTGAGCTGCGCCTGGCTGTGTGGGCCAGCAAGTGTTCGTCGGAGGGTCGGAGCAGACTGATCCGGCCCTCCGACGGTCACGGCGCCACCGCGGTCAATGCGGTCGGGGCGCGCATGAATCGGGACGCCTGCTCAGAGAACTGTTCTCGCTGTTCCGGCGGGCATTTCGCGGTCAACGCTGACGCCGCGAACTCGATCCCGAACACCGATTCGGTGGCCGCCGCACTCAACAGTTCCCGCAGCGACGGCACCCACAGGGTGTGGTCACCGGTGTTCTCCACCCAGTGGTGACGTTCCTTCGCCAAGTTCACCAGGACCGGCGGAACCCCCAGGTCGGTCGCCAGATCCAAGTCCGCCGGCACCGACACGATCAGCCCGATCCGGTCAAGCACCGGATCAGACAACCCGAACCCCTGGCCAGGATTGTGGCTGGTGAGCACCGAGAACCCGGTCGCCGCGCGCACCACGGTCTCTCCGGGACGGTCCACGACGGTCACGGTTCGGGCCTCATCCATCGCCGAATGCAGCAGCGCCTGCACCCCCGGCGGCATCCAGGCCGCTTCGTCGATGAGCAGGGGCCGCCCCTGCAGCATGGCCTGCACCAACGGTCCGTCGATCCACTCGAAGTCGCCGACCTGTCCGGGCACCGGCAGCAGCGCCCCCACCACGTCCTCGCGCACCATCCCCTCGTAGCAGTCCAGCACCACCAGTTCCTCGCCGAATGCGGCCAGTGGCGCCGTGGACTTCCCACTGCCGGGCGGCCCGACCAGGGCGACAGCGATGTGGGCGCGGTTGGCGGCCTTCAACACTTCGACGTCGGCCATGCCGTTGATCAGTCGCGGAAGGTACTGGCGGCCATCCGGTAAGGCGACGGACAGTTCAGTGACGTCTGCGATCGCCGGCACACTCCGCGGGGTGGGCACGCAGCGCCGACTGAACTCCTCCGGCGTGCCCCTCATGCCGGCCTCGCTGGTCGCCTTCTCGATGAACACGTCCGCGCACCGGTCCCAGTCGGCGGCCAACTCGGGGGAAATGTCGATCATTCGGGTTGATCCGGTGGTGTTCGCCCGCGCCTGATGGCAGGTGTCGATGAATGCCGCCAAGTCGCGTTGCCCGTCCCGACTGAGCTTCCATCGGGGGCTGCGTTCGACGCGGGTGTCGCGGCCTTCTTCCCGGGTCAGAGTGTGCCCGGTCTCGGTGACAGCCATCATGGACAGTTCGTCGAAGGCGCCATCACTGACCTCGTACACGAACCCGTACAGCAGCATCTTTGGTGACCCTTCAAGGAGAGCGGTGGCCTACAGTGCGCACAGTCTAAGGAGGCCGATTCCCTGTGCATGTCTACGAGCGGGCCGACGCTGCACTGACTGAACTGTGCGAGCAGCTCGATGTGGCCGGCCCGGCCCCACGTCTGGGTGCCGCCCAGCCTGGGTTGGCTGTCCGTGTCGATCCGGGCCGGTACCGTCTGACCGACCGTGATTTGCGGGTCGACATTGCGGCGTTCACCGGACGATTGCGGGCACCCCGATTTGCGGCGGTGGCCTGCGCGGCGGCCGCCGTCGTCGACGCCTCCGCCGACGCTGCCACGGTCGGGGACCTCAGCGACGTGGAGCGTGCTGCCGTCACTCATCTGCTGCACCTGCACCACGCGGCCCGCATTCGTGGACTGGGGGTGGAGAACGTCGGTGCTGTCACCGCGGCCGCCGACGTCCTGTGGCAGCCCGACCAGTACGACCGCGACACCTTGCTGGCTGTCGGGGTGTGGGATGTGCTGCCTCGCGTCGACAGCGCGGTCCTGCCTGCTGCGGCGGTCACGGCCCTCTACGACGCGGTGCGCCAGCAGTTGGGGGACCGCCAGTTCGGGGCGTGGCAGCTGCTGTGGCGGCGGGCCCTGGCCGGGCGTCCAACTCCGCGACGATCCCCGCAACTCGAGGATTGGGTGGTGCTTGCCCGCCAGTGGCTGGAACTGCACGCCGAAACGTTCGGTGGGGTGCAGGTGACGGCGGCCGCGGCCCCGGTATTGACCGGCGCTGAACTGTTCACCCCGAACCCTGTGGCCGATCCACTGGGCCGCCAGTTGACGGCCGACCTCGCCGACGCCGCGCAGCAGGCGCTCGCCGATAGTGCAGCCACCGCCGCACTGGTCGGGGATCGGCCTCGCCGGCCGGGTGTGGGAGGGGCTGTCGCCGACCGGGACGCCGGTGGTGCGGGCGGGGCGATGATGTCAGGGCAGCGGGTGCTGACTTGGCGAGAACCGGCTGCCGGGGATCGGCGGAACCTGCGGATCTTCCGGGACGGGCTCACCGTCGCCGGGCATAGGAGCCCGTCGATGGCGCCCACCCCGGTCCCGTACCCGTCGGGTCGATTGAATCCGCGGCAGCTAGTGGCCCGGGCCGGGCAGATCGCCACCGGCCGGCAGGTCACGGCGACCCCGTGGACTGCGATCCGACCGGTTCCGCGTACCGCTGAGGTACTGCGGTTGGGTGTGATTGTCGACGCCTCAGCCACCATGCGTCCCTGGGTGGAAATGGCGACGTCGTTGGCGTGGGCGGCCGCCCACGCCGTCGACCAGCGCGGCGGGCAGCACACCATGTGGGCGTTCGGTGGGGAAGCATTCGTGGTCGTCGGAGATGGTGTGGCGCCGCCGAAGGTGCCGGTGATCAGCGATCCCGGGTCAGGATCAGCAGGATGCGGTGCGGCGGTGACGGCCGCCCGGTCGGCGTTGACTGGTCGCGGTGCGGGCCTGCTGGTGGTCATCACCGACGGTCTGCTGCCGGATTCGCAGGACGTGCAGGACGCGATCGACGACGCCCACGCGGACGGGTTTCAACTCGTGTGGGCGTTGGCTGGCATCGGTGGTGACCGGTTCATTCCTGCCGGGGTTTCCGTCGTCGATCAGCCCGCGCCCGCCGCGATGGCTGAAGCAATCACTTCCGCCGCCCTATCCGTTCTGACCAGCAGTTATCGGTGACCTCTGGGGCTGTCCGCTGACCTGAGTTGGTGGTAAGAGGGTGTGTCTATTCTCGGTTCAAGATTCGAAGCCGAGAGGGTTACGCATGCCGCCTGTCACGCTGATTACTGCAGAGGAAGCCATGCAGGTGCCGCCACACCTGTGTGCGCCACCCATGTGCACCTCAGATGGGAAGGTGCCCGGAGTGGGTGCCAAACACGGGCGGGTGCTGCCGTTAGTGGGCAACACCCGCCCCTACATGTACGACGTGGCCATCGTGGGGACCGACAGTCGGATCTACGCAGACCGCCTCACCGACATTCTGTGCGTGCTGATCGGGGAGGAGTATCAGCAGAACGTGGAAGCGTTGAACGCACTCGGCGTCTTCGAGACCACCGACATCGGCAGCGAACCCGGCCTGGGGGACATCCTTCCCATGGAGTTGGCTACCTCCGCCGACGAACCGGCCGACACCGGCCCCTCCCTGGCGCAGTCGCAGGCTTACCAGCAGGCGCAGTCCCTGCTGTACGACCTTGGGTTGCTGCGCACGGCGTTCGCCGAGAATCTGCGCGTGGATTTGCAGGCGGCTATCAACGCCGACGCTGTCGCCGACGGGTCATGGCTCGAGCTCACCGACGCCGAACGAGAAGAGCTGGTGTTGTCGGCGACCCGCGGCGGCGGATTCCCCATCGGCATTCCCGGCGAGATCGCGGTATGGGATGAGACCGCCGACCCGCCGGCGATGGTTCCGGTGGTGCGCCCGGAGTGGCGGTCGGCGATCCGTCTGGTCATCAACACCGGCAACTATCTGCCGTGGACGCCGGCGCCGTTCATCGAATCGTTGCGCACTGCGGTCGACACCGAAGGGATCACCTTCGAGTATCCGACCTCCGAGAATGTGGTGTTGCTGGACGTCAACACCGAGGAAGAGTTCATCGAATCGCTCATCGCGATCAACTACTTGACGATGGCCACGCGTCCGTCGTCGCAACCGGACCCAGCCTTCCAGAAGTTCGTCGACGACCCGATCGTGTACCCGTACCTGCGGCGCAACCAGCGCGCCGAGGACGCCGCTGACGCGAATCCCTGAGTTCGCCTGTCCCGCTCTGGAACGATCAACACCACATTCGAAGCCATTCTGCACACAGAGGAGACCAGCCATGGTTTGCCGCGAAAACCCGTTGAGGTCGGCCGCGATGGGCGCCTTCAAGAAGATGAGCCGGTTCAACGGCGACGGCGTTCTGCATGACGCCCAAACGCAATCTCTGCTCCACGAAGCGAACCACGAACTCGAAGCGTCCACCCCGATCACCACCGAGCAGCAGATCGCGTTGATGGACTCGTACATCGCCGAGATCGAAGCCGACCCGAACCTCACCGACGGCGAAAAGTATCGGCCCTACACCGGTAAGGCCGGCCAGACCGGCATCGTCACCCGCATCCAGGAAGCGAAGCAGTGGCTACTGACGGGCAAGGACCGGCACGGTAACCCTGTCTCCGGCGCCCAGCTGAACTCGGCCGCCCAACTGTCTGCGGTGCTGCGGATGGGTGGCCGCCAAGGCTCGCACCAGGCCGCCCAACTCAACTTCCTGGAAATGAACGCCCGCCACCGCGGGCTGTCGATGAAGGAGGTGTCCGCAGAGTGGCGTGCACTGATGAATCAGTCGGGCGACTTCTCCAACATTTCGCTCAAGGATTCCTTCCGCGACAAGCTCGGGTCCGGCGAAGGCACCGAGAAGTCCGACACCCGTCCAGCGTCGCTAGCTGAGACCCTGTCGCTGGCCGGGATGACCGCCCGCGACCAGGACGAGCTGGGGCAGTCCGGGCGTGAACGCAACGCGATGGCAGTGATGGAACGTCGACGCCTTGAGGCGATCGCCGCGCAACCGTCGCGGCCGTCCATGCACGACGACTTCTGCGCCAAGCGCACCTTCGCCGACCCCAACAACAAGGGCAACCTGGTGCGCTGCGGGCACTGCGGCCAGTTCGGTCACGAGGACGCCGCATGCCCCAACGACGCACTGGTCAGCCAGCGCGACCAGATCGCCGCCGACCGCCAGACACTCGACAACGCCGTCGAAGCAACGAAGTGGCGCAAGGTCCTCAACGCCGACGACGAGCAGTTGGCGGAAGTGTGCTCGCGCCTGTACCCCGATCAGACTCCGGACAGTCTGCGTGCCACCGGCACCGCCCGCATCCAGGAGCTGGTGGGCGACAACGAACTGTCCGACCGTCAGATCGCGCGCCGCAAGAAGGAACTCGACGAAGCCGAGGCCGACCTGCGGGCCGCGTTCGACAAGGAGGGCGGCAGTGTCTCGTGGGTGCAGGAGGCCCGATACAACCCCGGCAACGGGGTTCTGCAGATCACTCCGCACCCGTACGTCCGCAAGGACGGCACGGTGACCCCGCCGACCCCGTTCCGTCGACGAATCTCCCCGGAAGCGTGGGCGCAGCTCACCGACGGCACCGACACGTTCGGTAAGCGTCTGCACGCGCTGGGCTTGTCCGCCCGCGACAGCGGGGAGGCCTACGGGTTCGAGAACGCCGCCGACGCTGCAGCCGCCGCCACCGTCACCAAATGCAACAGTTGCGGCCAGTTCGCCTCCATGAACTCCCAGCACCGCTGCCCGGTCAGTGGGGGCCCGTCCGAGGAAGTACCGGCCCGCAACGCCGCCAACAATCAGGCATTTCGGGAGGCTGTGCGTGACGGTGGCCGGAAGCTGCCGCCGCGCCCCCGCAATCTTGTGACCGGTCTGTCGCGGGCGCCGGGACGCCCAGTGACCATCAGCGATGTCGGCGGCGAGAAGGTCGAAGGCCGCATGCACGTGTCGACGAAGGCGGCAGTGGACGAGGCGACGGCCACCAACAGCACCATCGCCGAGGTCGGAATCCAGGCAGACTTGCCGGGCGCGAACGTGCACGGCCAGGTGCGAGTGTGGAGCGAGGACGGTCAGCGTTACCTTTCCCCGTTCGATGACCGGGGCCGCTCCACGTTGCGCTGCAACTGCCCCGCGTTCGCCTCCAACGGGCGTTGCCGCCACGTCGACGGGATCGCCGTGGCCGCCGGCAACCACTACCGGGCAGCCAACGGCAGTCGCCGACGTCCCGACAGCAACCCCGAAGCCATCGGTGGCCTGTCACTGGATGCGCCCATGTCGGCCAGTAGCCGCGTCGACTATGCGACGTTGACCGCCCGCCGCGGCGAACGCAACGACGAGTTCCTGTCGGCTCTGGCCAAGCGCAGTCACGCTGGCACCCTGGCAAACGCGCCCGTGACGATGCCGCCGACCACCATGGACGGTGCGCCGATCGCGGAACCGACGACGTGGTCACGCGACGAAGAAGCCGCGGTGGGCAGTCGCGCCGTCGCCGACATCGACCTCAATGACACCGTCGCTGTGCAGAAGCGTCTGCGTAAGGTGCTGTCCGGTCGGGGTCCGCGCCGGACGTTCCCGGTCAGTCGCGACAGCGACGGCGGTATCAACATCGGCATTCAGCGGTCGGCGCGGGGCAGCAAGACCATTGCTGCCCAGCGCCGGGAACTGCGCGAACTGCTGGGCCTGCCAGCGAACGCGTCGTTGAAGAACGGCTACTACATTCCGCCGACCGGGTCGGCGCGCGCCGAAGCTCTCGACCGCGTCTACGGCGACCCCCAACGGGTGCAGCGGTCTCGGTGGGTTCTCAATCCGACGTCAGCCACTCTCGACCAGGAGCACCGCGGTCGGGTCGCCGCCGAGCACAAGTTCTGACCGAAAGGGACAGGAAAATGACTTCCATTTCCGAGGCCGACGCGGCGATCGACGCTGAACTCGACGGCCTGGAGCTGGTCTCAGCGGGTGCGGCACCGGTGGGCGACATCGTCGACGCCGCCGACACCCCGTGCACCGCTGACGAGGCTCGCGCCCTGATTCGCCGCGCCGTCAATGCCGCCAACGACTTCTACAGCGCCATCGCCGAGCTACTGTCCAGGCAAGGTCATGCGGCGCTGGGATATGACTCGCCGCGGCAGATGATCTCGCAGGAGTTGTCGGGCATGCTGGTCAATCCGCGCACCGGGAAACCGGTGTCGGACACCCATCTGCGGCGTATGACGCGGGTGGCGTGGCTGGCGTGGTCGATCGCCCAGAACACGGGCGTGGACATGTCGGAACTGAAGATCAGTGAACGGGCGGTCCGGTCCATCTCGGCGGCGGCCGCCGGCCTCGACGACGTCGATCTGATCGACGACATCACTGCCCGGATGGCCGAGATCGGCCCGGACGGCCCCGACGAGGTCAACGACATCATCAACGGGGCGCTGACGTCCTACAACGAACGCCGCGAGCAGGACGTCGACAACGATCCTGATCTCGACGACGGGAGCGGCGAAGGTGGGGAGCAGGCTGCGGCGGGTCGGCGGCCTGCCGGTGGCGGTGGCGGTGACGGTGCAGGGTTTCATGCCGACGCTGGCGGTGCTGGCGGGGTCGAGACCGAACCCGACAGCGACGGCCACGGTGACGGTGAGGCCGCGGCGCCGGCGGATGCTCAGCCGGCGGCGCCGCGTCCTGCGGCGTCGTTGACGGAGATCTTCGATACCGGTCTTCCCGACGGGGTGGAAGCGTCGGTCTCCGATTCGGAGGTGTACTCGGTGCTCTCGCACATGCGGACCGCCGCCGACGTGCGACGGGTGCTGGCCGACATCACCCGCATCCATGCGCTGCTGCCGGAGATCACGAAGATCAGAAAGCAGGTGCCCCACATCATCGACGCCATCGACGACGACGAGCTGGCCGCGATCGAAACGGAGTTGCGGAGCACAGACTCGGCGGTCGAGTGGGCCGCCGAGGCGCGGCAGGTGATCTCGGATGGACTCGAGGAGGTGCAGATCCGTCTTGACGAAGCCATCTAGGACGATCATGTCGGTCAGTCGCGGGCTCGTTCCCCGTGCTCGCCGCGCTCGTGCTCGCCGCCGCGACCGCCTGCACCGCCGACACCCCCGCCCGGCCGGAGATTGAGCGGCCGTCGAGCGCGTGGACGGCAGCCCCGCCGATCTACCAGGCAGCCATCACCTCGGCGTTGGGGGCGCAGGGCTGCCCGAGTGTGGATCGCAACCTGGTGGCCGCGCAGCTGCAGTTCGAATCGAACTTCACCCACGACGCTGTCGCCGTCAGCGGGGCGAGCGGCGCGGCGCAGATCTCACCCTCCGCGTGGCAGGAGTGGGCGCCGAAGGTAGGTGCCACCGATCGGCTGAACGTGCTGGACTCGGTCACCGTGCAGGTCGCGGTGAACTGCGACAACGCCGCCCTGCTGCAGAAGGCAGGAGCCGAACCGTCCTTGAACAATCTGGTGAGCGCCTACTCGGTCGGGGTGAACTCCACCGTGAACCCGGGCTCCCACCATCTGTCAGTCCCGTTCAAGGACCTGGGGATCGAGCAGATCGTCGCGGCCGCCACCCCGCAAGAGCGGTGACTGCTGGGGTGCGGGCGGTTCAGCGGTCGCGCGCCGGACGGCATCTATCCGGGGCCGAAGACGTCGTGGGGGAGGTCTGCCACCACGAGCGGGATCAGCAGGTAGACCCACGGCCTGAAGGCGAGGAGCAGCAGCAGGGTGCGCAGCGTCGTCGCCCAGCCGTGCTCGGCGGCGGTCTGGATCAGAGCGGTCATATCGCGGTTCATGCACTGATAGTCGCGCGTCGATCCGGCCCACACATCTGGCATTAGGTACACGATGGGCGGTACGAGCACAGTAACAGGTAGCTTTAACTATAAGCCGCCCATCGTGTACCCGCCATTCGGTACCCTATTTCTATGGACACTTTCGGGCCGCTCCCCGTCCTCACCCCAGAAGAACAGGCCAAACGCGACGGGCACGTCCGATGGCGTCAGCAGGCAGACCAGCGCAACCGCGAGAAGATGCTGCGGCGGCAGCGTGAACTGCGGAGGAGGGCAGCGCAGATCGCGTACGCCATCGACGCCTACAAGGACATCGACAGCACCTCCGGCGACCCGATCCTGATTCGCACCGATTTTGTCCGCCTACCGACCGCTCGCCCGCACGTGCCGTTCACCGCCATCACCGACGAGCTCGAAACTCGCCCGCCGATGACCCGGCTCATCGCGGCCGCCGGAGGAAACGCTCTCCCGACGTACCTGACCATGCTGTACGTCGCCCAACAGGAAGGCACCCCTGGCAGCAGCTACACCTACGACCGGAACAACACCACGGGGGAAATAGGCCAGCCGGCGTGGGCGCGCTTAGCCGGATTGCAGCAGCCACGTAGCCGCCCGAACTCCGGCCGCAACCCCGCCCCTGCCGCTGCCACAATCGACCCGGCACTCCGGTTCAGACAGTCCCGCCGCGCCTTCAACACCGCCCTGAAGCAGCTGCACACGCACGGCCTGATCACCCCCCGCGAAGGAGCCACCGGTACTGCCGGGACGTACACCGGCTTCCGTGTGCTCGCCGACGACGGCACTGGCCTCGAATACATTGTTCCCGGTCAAGGCGCATCTAACGTGAAAGCGTTGCGCATTCCCGAGGCCTTCTTCCGCCAGGGTTGGCATCTGGTTCTCACCCCCTCGGAGATCGCCGTCCTGCTGGCGATCATCGACCGCACCGGACATCTACGTCTCGCCCGCCGCGACGGCACTGTCGCAGACACCGGCGTCGACCTCAAAGAGAGCGTCCGCCGCGACTTCTACGGGCTCAGCGGCGAGGCGTACGAGGCGGTGCACGTCCTCGACGCCCTGGGGCTCATCACGTGCCTCGATCCCATGCCCGACAGGTCGAAAGTCTCGCCGGATCAGCGCCTGCCGTTCAGGCTGTTCTATCCCGCCAGCACCCAACAAGCGCTCGGCGCACCGTTTGAACGCGACGCGTTCGCGGCGGTATCGGCTCTGCTCGGCGCCCGCTAAGGCCGCGCACTTCCTCGCCTCCGACCGCTCACGCAGCCTGTCCGCCGCTGCCGGCCGGAGGCCAACTGGCGCCGAGCGCTGCCGGCTCGAAAACGGTCAGGTAGGCCAACCACAGGGCGGCGACAGTGAATGCCACGAGGAGGACCTTGTCGGCGACACCGTTCGCTTTGATGCGCATGAAGCCAGGTGGGCACACATCCCACCACTTCTTGCCGCCGATTCCGACGAGCCCACCGAGCATCGGCACACCGGATTTGGTGAGGGCGTCGCCGAGCAGATGCGCGAGGATCCCGACGGTGACGGCCAGGCCGAGCGCCCACGCCGACGCCATCTGTGGCTGCCATGCGCCGACGGCGACGGCGGCCGCCGCCGACACCCCGGTGATGGCCAGCCAATCCGACGATGAGCTCCATTCCGGGAACAGGCCGCGGATCGCCAGGCCGAGCATGAGGAACAGCACGATCAGGGCCGGCAGCTTCCCGAAAAGGCCGATGAGCACCCCGACAAGCAGGCCCGCCGCAGCGGCGAACCACACCGTGTGTGTGGCGGTGCGGTGTCCGTTGTTGCGGTCGGAATCACGGTCGGTCTTGGACAGGTGGTAGATGGCGAGTGCTGCGTTTTCGGTGACATGGGCGACCCCCACGGAAATGAAACCGAACGTCTTGGACACGGTCGCCTGCGGGGAGTCGATGTCGGGCAGCAGTGCCGCGCCGGCGGTGACCGCCGCGAACGTCAACGCGCCGACCGCGGTGGTGGGGCCCCCGATCGACGCCGGAATGAGTGCGGCGATCGCCAGACCGGCCGCGGCCCCGGACATTGCGTGCGTTGGCCCCATCACCATTGTCGGCCGCCGATCAGGCCGCGCACACCGGCACGGTGCACGGGATGGAGAATGCGGGCGCACCCAGGTCCGCGCGGGGCGCGGTGGTCTCGACCTGCTGTTTCAGGTCGTCCCACTTCTCTTTCGCCGGTTCGACGTTGCGTTCGTAGTTGCGGTCCCACAGGTTGCGGATCGGTTCAGGGACCGGCAGGTAGCCGTTGGCGCCGACGAACAGGATCGCGAGGATGAGCACTCCGGTGCCGATCAGGGTTCCAATACGCATGATGTGTCTCCTCTAGGTTGCTGCTGGGGTGATGTCGGCCGGGTCAGACGTGTCCCACGGAGGGTCCACATCGAAGGAACTGAACGGGTCCACTGCGGGGCCGTCGCCGAGCGGCGCCCGGTCGTCGAGGTCTGCGACGTCCTCGCTAGGAGTGAAGTCGTCGACAGGCAGGTAGGCGTCGGCGGCGTTGTCGGGCAGCCCGATCGGTAGGCGGTCAGCGTCACGGTCCGGTTGTGCCGCGTCGATCGCAGGCTGCGGGTCGTCGTCTTCCACCCGCACCCACCGTGGGTCCTGTCCGCCGTCAGAATTGGCTACTTGGATCTGCATCCAGCCCTCCGCTTCGAGTCCAGCGCGTAGACGTTCGCGGGAGCCTTCGATAGTCAGGGACGGATCCCACGGCGCAGGTTCGGTTGCCGACGGCAGGAACGGAACCTGGATGAGGTGGAAGCCGCTCGCCGACGTCCACGCCCAGGCGCGGCCCTTGGGGACGGCCGGGGGGAACCGGGTGCCGTGGTTGGATTCGAGGATCTGCTTGGAGGTGTACTCGTCGACGGGGCCAACGCACACCCGGAACTGCATTTGCAGTTTCAGCTGGGTCGAAACAACCTGCGCTTCGGGTTTCTGGGCGGCCGCGACAATGTTGATTTCGAAGGCACGCGCCAACCGGCCGATCGACTCGAGGTCTGAGCGCGCTACGTCGAGGAGTTCTTCCAGATCCTTGTCCTTGGACTTGGCCAGGAACTCGCCGATCTCGTCGAAGAACAGGAACCGTCGCCGCGGGCATGGCCCGTCCTCGGCTTCGAGTTCGGGTTGGCGGGCGTAGAGGGCACGCAGCTGTCCTAGATTTCGGACGCCCCGCTTGTTGCACAAGCTCTTGCGGCGTTCCATCTCATCCTTCGTCGCTGCCACCGCCAGGCACGCCTCCTGCGGGGTGCCGGCGAACACAATGGTGTTGGGGAACTCTGGGGTCCATGCGAAGTCGGTCATCTTCAAGTCGCACACCACGACCTCGATGAGGTCCCTGTTGGTCAGGATTCCCTGCAGGATCGTGTCGAGTAGGACTGATTTGCCGGCGCCGGTGGAGCCTCCGATGAGGCCGTGCGCGATCTTGTTGAGATCCCACACGAACCAGCCGCCACCCTTCTGTAGGCCGATGAAGACCTTGCCGGCGCGGAACAGGGCCTGAATTTCCTTGCGGTCGGGGGCGTCCTCGTCAGGGAAGGCGACGGCGTCGGGGAGTTTCGAAACTGCCCGCATTTCGACGTACCCGGCCGCGGTGTCCCACGCGTAATGCCAGTCCATGTTGTTGTCGATCGAGTCCCAGTGGTCTTGGAAGGCGTCCTTGGTGTCGGACTTGGTGACGTCGACGGTCCCGAAGTTCACTCGCGCGACTTGCGGCAGCGCGACTCCGCTCGCGGAGATCTCTGGCTGCCATTCGAGGACTTCGGTGGTCACTGGGTTGCGGGCAGACCCAAACTTCGCGTTGGTGACGTTGCGGAATCGGGTGAGCGCGGACCGCTGCTGAGCCTTCGGGTCGTTGTGGGAGACCAGGGTGATGTCGAGTTCGGTGGTGGCGCCGTGCTGCCAGTCGAATAGGGCGCGGGCGGTCGACCACCGGTTGACGATGGCTGCGTCGAAGCGATCTTCGATCTGGTCGCGGAGCCGGGAGTCGTCTACGGCGAGAGTGCCGAAGGAGACGTGCAGGGTGCGCGGTAAATCCATTTCGGGGTTGACCCAGTCGATGACGTCGAGGACGACGGGGTCTTTGCCTCGCGCGGGCACCAGTGCGCTGATGTCGTCGCGCAGGCGGCGTTGAGTGCGTTTGCGTTTGGCGTCCAGGCTTTCGGCGTCCGCGTGATCGACGGACAGGCTGGAGGTGGCCGGGTCCCAGGTGAACAGCCATTCTCCGGGGATGGGGATGGCGCGCTCGATCTGGCGTTCCACTTGATCGCGCAGCACCGGATCGGACAGGTCACGGTCTGCGCAGCGCACAGCAAGACCGGTCGGGTACTCGGAGGCTCCTCCGTCTGCGGTGGGTGCGCTGTCCCAGTCCTTGATGGTCACGTTCCAGCCGCTGGCCGCGGCCGGGGTGGCCGGTACCCGGAAGATTTGCACGATCAGGGCGGTGATTTTGCGGGTGTACGCCTTGCGGGTCAGTCGCGGATCGTTGGCGGGGACAGCCTGGGCGGTGACGGTGGCGCGATCCCAGGTGCACAGCCATTCGCCTCCGCTTTTGCTGAGAGCGTGGGGCAGGTTCTCGATCGCTGATTCGACGCCCACCCGCAGCAAGGGGGCCGTGGCGGCGGGGGCGGCCGAGTTGAGGGTGGCGGTGAATGTTTCCGGGAGGGCGCGCGCCCCCCACTTGATCTTGCGGATGTGTCGACTGGGATCGGTGGGGTGGCTGGCGGTGCCGGCAGGCAGCTTCGCCACCGGTGCCAGGGTGGAGAAGATCGTGGCGAGCTGATCGCGGCGGCGGCGTTGGACGTATGCGGCGCGAATGAGAGTGACGATCAGCCATGCCAGAAGTAGGTACAGGGCCGTCATGCTGAATCCGGCCAGGTAGATCCATGCCGACATCGCGACCAGGAACAGCCAGTTGAGGACGGTCGGGGTGACCGGGCCGGCCAAGGACTGCCGGTCTTGGCCGAAGGTGAGGGTCAGCCAGTCCAGCAGGGTGCGGCGGCTGTGGTCCTTGGTCGACGCTTTCAGCCGTTGCGCCGTCGGCGACGGGCGACGTTGGCGGGTGCTCGGCATGAGCGGCTCCTCGTGGTGCATTGGCTTCGAATTACTGCGAGTGTACGAACCGCGTTTTCTGTCCATTGGGCCGAAAAAGTCGCTGGCTGCCTCGTCAGAGCGATCGAACCCGGCCAACTGGTGTTGGCCGGGTTCGTCAGTTGTGCGGGTTGGTGTCGGGGCCCGCAGGTGGGGGTGGGCACCACGTGCGGGCCCCGCGTCCGATCAGAACGGCGGTTCGTCGTTCTGGTTGCCGACCGGGGCGCTGCCCCACGGGTCGTCAGCGGGCTGGCTGGGCGGGGCTTGATTGCCGGCGGGCTCGTTGGCCCAGTTGCCGCCGCCCTGCTGGTTCGACTGGTTCTGGCCGCCGCCCTGGTAGCCGCCGCCCTGGCCGCCGCCGCCCTTGCGGGGGGTGCGGGTGATCTTGGCGGTGGCGTAGCGCAGCGACGGCCCGATCTCCTCGACGTCGAGTTCGACGACGGTGCGCTTCTCGCCTTCCCGGGTTTGGTAGGACCGCTGCTTGAGGTTGCCCTGCACGATGACGCGGCTGCCCTTGGTGAGGCTTTCGGTGACGTTCTCGGCGGTATCGCGCCAGATGGAGCAGCGAAGGAACAGTGCCTCGCCGTCCTTCCATTCGTTGGTCTGACGGTCGAACGTGCGCGGGGTCGAAGCCACCGTGAAGTTGGCGACGGGGGCACCGGAGGCGGTGAACCGCAGCTCGGGGTCGGCGGTGAGGTTGCCGATGATGGTGATGGGGGTTTCTCCGGCCATTTCTTCGTTCCTTCTGTTGGTGAGTCGCCGCCTCGTTGTGCGGCTTCGGTTTCGTGCATGAACAGCCTCGCAATCGGATCTTTCTGGCTGCGGCACTTTTTGCCGGCGCAGGGAGCGCGACGACGAATGACGACGGTTCGGGGGTCGGGGATGCGCGGTCACCCTGTCGACGGCAGCCGACGTCAGTGCTTGTCGTGGAGTTGCCGGTGGGCCGCGCATCGCACCAGAGCAGTCCTCGGCTCCCCTGTGCGGGTCTCCCGGTGCCGGCCCGTTCGGCGTGGTGCGGCGCCGCTGTCCGGTAGGGCATGGCCGGTCCCGCGCCGCCGACTGTTCCTGAACCGTGATGGTGCAGGGACAGCCGGCGACGGCGGTCAGGACGCCCGCTGCTGAGCCTTCGTGTAGACGTGCTGGGCCATGTCGCGGAATCGGGCTGGCTCCTGGCCCCACGTCTGAACCCGACCGGCGAGCAGTTCGGGGTCGACCTGGTCCAGGTCGGCGGTCCCGAACTGCTCGGCCAGCAGCGGGGCAGCGTGCTCGGGCTGCATACCGGCCGCTTCCAGCAGTGGCTGCAATGCCTGGTGGTTGCGGTCGCGGATGGATGAGACCGCGTTGTCGCCCACCGAAAAGTTCGGCGTCGGCGGGCGCTGCACATTGCTGTTCGCTGGCGAGGCAGCACCGCGCGGATCGACAGGGTCGTTCTGGCGGTCCACTTGACGGTGAGCCCGACCGGAGGCGTCGTTGATCGGTGTCGGTTCGGAGACCTCGTCCAGGTAGCTTTCGGTGGCTGCCAGCACTGCTGCGGCCAGCACCCGGCCGACCTCGCCCACCTCGGTCAGCCAGTGCGCCCGCAGCTGCGGGTCGTTGACGACGGCGACGGTCAGCGGAACGTCCTGCAGGACCACCTGGCGGATGATCTTGGCGGCGGTGGCGGAAGAACCGTTGATCCGGTTGGCGGGCTTACCCGTCATCGCGGTCTGCACTTGGTCGACGATTTCGCTGAGCGGTCCCATCATGGCCGTGGCCGTGGTGCTGATCTGGTCGCGGGTCAGCAGGTTCGGGGTGCGCCCGGCCGAGTCGGCGTCAGCTTGCTCGGTGAAGCATGCTTCGCCGAGCGCGGTCAGTGCGGTATCGCGGATCGCCAGCAGACCGGACACGGCGTAGCTGCCAGGGTTGACGCGGCCGTCAGAGTTGTACAGATCCCACCGCTTGCCTTCGGCCGAGCGGGAGGTGCGCTGCGGGGGACGGCTGATGGTCGGGTTGTCGTTGGCTGCACCCATGCGCACCGCGACGGCGTCGGCGATGCGGGACACGGCGGCGTCGTCGAGCTGCGCCGTGCCGCCGGTCGCCGCGCCACTGAGTTCGCGCCACATCTCGCGGGGGATGGCCGCGCCGCCGGGGGTTCCGTCGGGACGGGTGATGCGCACCCAGCCCTGGGCGGGGGTCTTTCCGACCCGATTGCTGCGGTGCAGAGGCCAGTCCAGCGGGTTCGAGCGGGCTTCGCTGCTGATGAGGTTGATGTCGGCGCGGTCGGCGGGACCGACCAGTGCCAGCACCTTGCTGATGTTGGCTTTCGAGACACCCTGGGCGGCGTCGGTGGACTCTCCGTCCTCGGTGAAGCCGCGCAGAGCCATGATCGGTTCGTCGTAGCTGATCACCTTCCCGTCGGCGCTTTTGTACTTGCGGCGGCGTTCCACTGCCAGATAGACGGGGCGGCCGGTCTCCTGGGCCCTTCGCAGCGCGGCCTCGATTTCGCCGCCGGCGACGGTGGAAGCGGCGATCGCCCGGGTCAGCGGCTGCTTGCCTTCACCGACCGGCACGGAGGCGGGATCGAACTGCACGTACAGGCCGTTGCCGCGTTCGCTGGCCGCCACCGACAGCACCTTGATCGACGGGTACTCCTGAATGAAAACCTCCGGGTGCACGAACACCTGCTCGGTGCCGTCGCCGACCTTGATCTCGACGGTGGCGCGCGACGGGCGGGCCTCGTAGGCGACGAAGCTGCCGCCGGTCGTCTTGCGTTCGAATGCTGCGGGTGCGGTCACTGTTCTGGTCCTTCTCATCGCTTGGGCAGTGACCATCACGTTTCAGCAGCCCACTTCTGCACTGCGGCACATCACCGCGTCCACGCAGGTAGCAGCCTCTTTTCGCGGGTTGTGGGGGAGGGAAGGGGCGGTTCGTAGGGTGAACGGCATGAACGGACAGGAACTCGTCGATGCGGGCACTCACCGACTGTGCGGGTGCGGGCGCATGCTGATCCGTGTCGATCGGTCCAGCTGCCGTGACTGCGCTCTTCGCCAGCCGCCGCCGGCGCCGCCGGTACCGGCGCGGCGGCGCCGCACCTCCGCCACTGGCCCGCGGGTCGGGGACGCGAAAGTTGATCCGTCCAAGTTGGGCGTCTTCGCGGACGCGCCCGGCTCGGTGGTGCGGTTCGCGGTCGCCGGCAAACCGGTCCCGCAGGGTTCGCTGCGGGCCGTCGCCGCCGGTGTCATCAAACGCGAGTCCGGCCCGGAGCTGGTGGCCTGGCGCACCGCCATCCACCGCGCCATGTTGTCGGCGGTCGGGTTGGGCGGGATCGGGGCGGACTGTCCGCTGCGTGTGCACGCGGTGTTCACCGTGCCCATGACGGTGCCGAAGAACGGTGGTGTGGTGGGCAGTCACACCGTCAGCACGGCCCCGGACTCGTCGAGCTCGCCGCGGGTAGCGCCGTCGACGGCACCGGACTTGGACAAGCTGATTCGGGCGGCCGGCGATGCGATCACCCCCCGGAAACGGTGGCGCTTGTTCGCCGACGATTCGCGGATCGTGGAGTGGTCGTCCGCGAAGACATACCCTCGCCCCGAGCATGTGCATCCGTGGGCGTTGTCGGCGCCCGGCGTCGTGCTGCAGGTGTCACCGTTGGATGTGGCGGCGGTGTTCCCGTCGACGACATTGTCCGATCCGGGGCCGTGTCCGGCCGAGATCGCCGACATCCTCCCGGCCGCGCTGCGAGCGGCATGAGTGCCGCGGGCGGCGTTGTTCGGCCCTTACGGTGCCTGCCATGACTTCAGTGACTGCGATCGCCGAGCAGGTGGTGTTGGGTGCCCTCCTCGATGGCGCCGACGACGACTACCTGCAGTTGGCCGCGTCGGCGTTGGCGCCGGCCGCGTTCGACGCGCCCGCCCACCAGCGGGTGTTCCAAACCGTGTGCGACCTGTTCTTGGAGGGAACACCCGTCGGCTTGGGGTCGGTTCACGAGCACCTCGAGAAGTCGGGGCGGCTCGGTGACGTCGGCGGATACCCGGCGTTGACGGGGCTGCTGAATGCGGTGCTGACCGAACCGGCGAGCGCCCCACACACATACCTGGCCCAGTTGGGGGACCAGTTTCTGGCGCGAACGCGCGCCAACGATCTGCGTTTGGTGGCCGACCAGCTGGGTTCATCGTTGACCGTCGACCAGGCCCGTGAGCGGGTCGAGGAACTGTTCGCCGCCCCCTCGTTGACGTCGGCGGCGTTGCCGGACATCAACGAGCAGATGGTGGCCGTTCACGAAGCCTTCCATGAGCGTCGAAACGGGGAGCGCCGCCTGATCGGGGTGCCCACCGGATGGGATGACCTGGACGGGGCAGAACACATGAATCGCCAGCTTGTGGGCGGTTTACGGCCAGGCTATTTCGTGCTGCTCGCAGCCAGGCCGGGTGCCGGTAAGACCGTGGCCCTGTGTGATTGGGCGCGGGCTGCGGCCCGCGCCGGCAAGGGCGTGTACTTCGCTTCCACGGAGATGACGGCCACCGAACTCCTCGGCCGATTCGTGGTGTCCCTGTGCTCGACGGTGACCGTCGACACGTACTTGAACAAGCCGTGGGAGCTGTCGACCACCCAAATTGAGCAGGTGGAGAACGCGATGGCCGAGATCGCCGGATGGGACATGGTCATCGACGACCAAGCCAACGATGTTCCCCACATCGCCCGTCACGCCGCGGCCGCGCGCGCCAAGTTCCGGTCCACCGGCAGCGACCTGCACGTGATCTATCAGGACTATCAGCAGATCCTGCAGGACCCGCCGGGAGAGCAGTCACAGTCGAACTATGTGCGGGCCTCCCGCAACTCGACCCGGTCGAAACTGCTGGCCAAGAAGATGGAGGTGCCGTTCGTGTCGGCGGTCCAGCTCGGCCGTGACGCGATCGACCGGGCACCGCGGCTCGACGACCTCAAAGAGTCCGGCCAGTATGAGCAGGACGCCGACCTGGTGGTGGCGTTGGAGCGCCCGTACGCGACCGACCCGCACTCCGCCCAGGAGCGCGGCATCCTCTCCTCCGACCTCACCATTCACGGCCTCAAGTTTCGGCACGGAATGGCCGGCTGGGAGTTCCGCCGCGACTTCATCGGCGAGTTCATGCGCACCATCCCCCCGTCGGCGGGTTCGCGCAGCCAGATCCTCGCCGAGACGGCCTCGCCCCCACCGCAACCCGAACCTCCCATGCAGCAGCCGTTGGGCTCGGACTGGGGCGCCTAACCCGCAGCCCACAGAGGGGACCGGAGCGGTTCAGCACTGTTGACGCCTTGTTCAGAGCTCCCCGGTCTGCTGGTAGGCGATGAGCTTGGCGGCCTGCGCCCGCCACAGGGTGTCCAGCGTGACGATCGCGTCATCATTCACCGGGCCAGGGAAGGTGAGGGTGACGTACGAGACGTACCCGCCGGAACGGCCGACTGCGGTCAACGTCGACGACTCCGCCTCCGCATTGGGGGTCGTCGGCGTTACCGTCTGCGCCACCACCCGCGCCGCCTTCAGCCGGTACGCGGACGCGTTGACCGGCAACTGCTTGACCTGCACATCCACAGTGCTCTCGCCCAGGTTCACGCGGGCCTGACCGCACGCAGCCGACCAGGTGTCCACTGCCCGGTTGATGTCACCATCGTTGGCCGCGATCATCGTCTCCGCGCGCGCCCCCAAGGCGACGTTGACGAACGCGGTACCGGCCCATAGCGGTCCGTCAACCCCTAAATGCTGCACCTGCTGCTGCAACTGTCCACCGGGCACGCAAGCCTCCGGGACGGCGCTCGCACCCGCAGGGGTCACCGCCACTGCCGGCGGTCCCGCGATCGGCGTCTCGGTCCATCCCGTCCACAGGTTCGCCGGAAGATCCCCGTTGGTCACCACCGCCATGCGCGCCGGATTCGGTGCCGGTTCACTGCGGTCAGGCCCGGCCAGGACTGCGACCGCGACCACTGCGCCGACCAGAACCGCCACGGCGCCAGCGCCCGCGGCCTTCCTGCGCCCCGGCAGGTCCCGTAGGCGCTGCCACCAGTTGCTGACACAGTCGATGAGTGACCACCAAAGTGACTGCAGGCGGGTGCGGATGGTGCCCATGCGGCGCTCCTCGGAAGAATCGGCTTCGAATGCGGCGATTCTCGCATCCACTTCTTCCCCGCCACGATGCGTTCGGCTGACAGTCTCGGCGCTTCGGCAGCCAGCCGCACTTGCTGCTGGGGATGGACTGTGTGCACTTCTCGGGTCTGCAGGCCTGCTGAACTTCCCTCGACTGGGGCGTTATTGGAACTTTGACGCGATACTTATCGAATATTTTTGGGTCGTTCTGGCAATTTTTGTGACACAGTAGTACGTTCGAAGGCGGTAAGGAGGTGCTAAGTAATGGATGTTTTGACCAGGTCTTCGCACGACACGGCTCGCATGGAGACGCACGAAGTAGTCGCGTACCTGCTTGAACGACTGGGCCGAACACTGACGGCGTACATCGCCAACACTCGGAGCCGAGCGATGCCAGCCAGGTGGGCGGCTCCTCCTGGCGAGCCGTCGCACGCGACTCCCGCCGACGACAAGGCCACTCGCCTCAAGGCCGCCCACACTGTCTTTCAGGCGATCGAAGACGCCGACAACGATCAGATCGCTCGGAGCTGGTTGATCTCTGCCAACCCCCGGCTGGGTGGTCACACTCCGGCGGACTGCATCCGCGACGGCAAGTACAAGGACGTTTTCAACGCAGCAGAAGCGTTCATTTCCGATCACCACTACGGATAGATCGCGAAGAGGCGCAGGCTAGGGCAAGTTCTGGCCGACCTCCCGTTAAACTGATGAATTGGTCTAACGGGAGGTCCCACAGTCTTTGCTGCCACATGAGAACGCCGAAATTTGCAGCGCAACCGGCTTGAACATCGTCCGCAGCGCGAGCGCAACGATCTACCGTGTCGCCAGACCGACGTATGGGCCGCTCAACCCCCCTGTCCGCCCCCACCTCGCCAGCATGACTCCTCATAAGTGGTCGCGCTGGGACACTCCAGGCCGCACCATCTACGGCGGCACCAGCGCCGAAGGCGCGTTCATCGAAGTCATCGAGTACATTCGGCCCGACCCTCCGGACACCCCGCTGTCCGAGCTGTTCGATGATGTCGCCGTCGGGGACGCACCGACGTTCGCTGACCAGGTTGCACGCGAACTCCAGGGCTGCGGGGGGATGAAGTACCGGTCAATTCCGCGGGGCTGGCGCGACGCGCAAAAGCTCTACGAGCTGCAGCTACCGGCGGACGGATGGTTCGTTGATGTGACCGGCGCCAACTCGATTGCCGCTCTCGACCTGGCCTGCCCACAGATCCTCCGCAGGTTTGACATCAAGCAGTTGGCGCTGGCGCATCTGACCGACCCAGAGCCCGAATCCAGGCGCCTGACCACTGCGCTTGCCGCGTTTCTGAGGGAGCACGTCGTGCTCGATGACGGGTCAGTACCGCACGGCGTCATCTATCCGTCGAAATGGGGAAGCACTGTGCAGAACGTCGCTATGTGGATGCGGCGCACCGACGACGGAACCGGCGAAGATCCGATCGGCGTTGCCCAAGAGCACACGATCGGCATAGACCATCCGGCGTTGGTCGCGGCAGCTCGGCTGCGGGGGATGACCATCTACTGATCGCTCCGGGACACCAATCCCTCCCCGTACCGGCCTCCCGGCTCCATCTCCAGGAAGAGCCAGGGGTCGTAGCGCACAGAGGCGGGAAGACGCACTTCCGATACTGGACGGCATAGCCGCTCACAGAGGAAGGGAGAGCCCCGTGTCCAGGACTGTCTTAGCTATCGACATCGGCTCGGCAACCATCACCGCAGCTGTCGCCGGCGGCGACAACGACCAACCCCAGGTGCTGCGCCCGGCACAAGGGGAATGCTGGCCTGCTGCGGTGCACGTCGACGCCGACGGCACCCTCATTCTCGATGAGGCCCGCCACCGGCAGGCCGCGTCGACCATTCCGCGGGTCACCCGCCTCCTCGGACGCGAAGCCACCATCATCGGCGGCACTGTCCGCCATGCAGACGCGTTGCTCGCCGCGGCGCTGACCCCGGTGCTTACGGCCGCCACCACCACCATGCGCGAGAACATCGACCTGGTGGTCGCCACCTATCCGTCGACGTGGCCCGAACCTGTCGTCGGCGCCTTCCGGCATGCAATCACCGAGTTCGCGCCCGCCGAAGGCCTCCTGATTCCGTGGTCGGATGCCGTCGCTGCCGCCACATTCGCGCCCGTCCCGTTCGTCGACTGCCCGATCACCTCGATCGACTTCGGGGCCCGGTCGGCGAGCGTGACAATGGCCCGCGTCGACCAGCAGGGGCGCGCGAAGACCGAGTACACGATCACCAACCCCGAAGGCGGTCTCCGGCAGATCGCAGCACCGATCATCGCCGAGGTGGCCCAGTCGTTGGGGCGGACGCTGCCGGGTGAACTGGAGGACGCACCGTGGTGGGATGAGGCCTGCGCTGCGTTCGGTGCGGCCCGCCGCGATCCGGGCGCAGCCTGGTCTACCGGTGGGGCCCTGCCTGCGGGGTCGATGGTGGTGGCCTTCCCGGAACCGTTGGGCACCTTGAACTTGGCGTTCCAGGAGGCGACGGACATGCTCGTCGAGCAGCTATTGCTCCCGCAGGGGCAGGTTCGTGAACGGGTGGGGTTCGCGCCGCCGCCACCGCAGCGCGCGCACCTGAGTTTGCTCGATCAGCTGCTGCGCCGTACACCGGTGCAGGGGCGTTGGACGGTGCCCGGCAACCCGCACGCTGCCCGACCGCTCGTGGAGCTGACCGGCGGGTTCGGTCAGGATCCGGCCGTGGTTCAGGCGGTACGCGAGTACACCCAGTCCGAGGCAGTCGTCGCCGAACTTCCAGCGCAGGTGGCCGCCTACGGGGCCGCGGTGCTGGGGGAGCGCCGGCAGTCCCGGCTGATCGGTGCCCGCCGGTGACCGCACCGACGAACGGGCATCTGATTCGTGCGGCGCGTCGTCTACGGATTCAGGTGCCGACGATGAGTACCGCTCGGCTCGTGCGCCGCGCGTGCGAGCACTACAACCTGCTGCACCCGAACAAGCCGCCGGCCGACCCGCTCACGAACACCTCACCTGCTTTCGTGGAGCGGTTGTGCGTGAACTTCCTTCGCCATGAACTGTCCAGCTACGACACCAACCGAGACGCGATCCGCCGACTGACCTCTGATCCGGCGACCGCACACGAGGCGGGGGCGATCATCAAGGCCCGCACTCTGCAGGCCATCGCCGAAACGTATCCACAGCTGTACCCGGAGTGTCGGCGGCAGGCTGTCCGCACCGACCGGCTCGACCGTGAGCCGGCGGCTCGTCGCCGCCGGTGACAGTGCCGCTACCCGACCACCATGCCGGACAGGGTGATCGGCGGTCCGGCGATGTCGGACCCGCCTGCTTACCTATCCACGCCCCCATAACGGAGACCCCATGAGCACCCCTGTTCCTGTGACCACCGACCCCGACTTCTGGCGCACACGCTACGAGTTGAAAGCGGTGGAGGCCGCCGAAGCCGACGCTGCCATTGAAGCGTTGACCGGCCGCTGCTTTCAGCTCACCGAGCTGCTGGAGTCGTTGGGGCATCCTCGCCGAGACCTCGAGCTGCTGCTGACCGAAGGCGCCCAGCAGGCCGCCATCGCCGAAGCGGACGCGGGCACCGGCCGATCCTTGATCGCGGCGATCGTCGGTGCTGTAGGTCATGCTCGCGACCAGCAGAAGGCCGGGCAGCAGCCCGACCGGGTGCTGACGTCGCTGCTGACACGGTTGACGTCGCTGACCGGTGCCGTCGATCAGAACTACGCCCGCAACCGGGCCCGCAGTCACCAGTTGGTGAGCCGGCGGCGTGCCGCGTTGGCCACCACCCTCGCCACCATGGCCGCCTCCACCGATGACCCGCTACCAACGTCGCCGCCGGTAGATGAGCCCTCACACCCCTAGAGCCTTTAGCCCGCGGATTTGCCGCAACCAGAAAGTCCAGACCGCCAGCGTGTAATGCACCCCCACAACCACCGACGACGGGACTTGGACATGTTCGACTGGACGATCGCGATTCTGGCTTTTCTCTGCCTCCCGTGGTGCCTGGACTACCTGATCCGCCACGACCCCGACCCCGCCACCTGGGACGACCAGTACGTCGAGATCGGGGAGCAGCCCACCCCGACGGCAGCCCCTGCAGATCCCGTCGTGCAGCCGTGGCCGCCTATGCAGGTCATCGCCGACAGCGAACCCGCATCGGACGTTCCGGCCCAGTCCTACCGCCCGCACAGCGGGGAGCTCGACTCCGCCGCGTAACCGGCCCGTACGACGTTCGCGCCCCGCCAGCAGCCCGCAGGCGGGGCGCCGTCGTCTCCGCCGGCCGGTAAGACACCACGCCTATCGTTTCGGCCATCACCAGGACTGAGGAGCTGCCGTGCCTGCATCCCATGCTCAGCCGCCGGGCACCCGCGTCTACGACGTCGCCCCGCACATCGAGGCGACAGTGACGCCGGCCGACCCCGGTAGCTGTCCGGTCGAGGTTGAGGCCGTCGGGAACGCGGCGGTGACGTACGCCCAGATGCAGGCCGTCGGGTCGGACCGGGCGCGGCGCCGGTGGCAGCTGATCACTGTCCTGGCCGTGGTCGCGGGCGGACTGTCAGTGTTGGCGTTGGCGCTCATGGTGACGCAAGACCCGCAGGTCGCCCCAGCACCGCCGGCACAGACCGTCACCGAGTTCGTGCCCACCACCACCACGGACACGGTCACCGAGACCGCAACAGCCACCACCACCAGTGTGCGGACGTCGGAGAGGACGTCGCGGGTCACCGAGACGCGCACCGAGGTCACGCGGGAACTGCGCACGTCGACGGTCACGGTCACGGTCACTGCGCCCGGATACAACTAGCCGCCCCGGGCCCCAACGCGCCGTTTCGGGTTCTACCTGCACAGATCGGCTGCCTTGCCGCAAGGTTGAGGGCCGGTGCTGGATTGTCGATCACACATTCGAAGCCAGCTACCGGAGGTCCCCTTGTCTCATCCCACCAAAGCCGTTGACGCCTTGACCGCACTCACCGAGATTCGCGGCGGCACCACCCCCACCGCCGCCCATCTGGCGGCGATGCGCGCATTCCCCGGCTGGGGTCCGCTGGCACCGTTGTTCGACAACTCGACCGACACCAAGGGCATGCAGCAGATGGCTGCGTTGAGTGCCGCCGCCGACGGCCTGGACTTGCACGCTGTGTCAACGACCCTGGACACCAGTTTCTACACTCCCGCGCATCTGATCGAGTCGATGTGGGCGCTGCTGGGCGCCGCCGGTTTCACCGGCGGCCGCGTCCTGGATTTGGGGTGCGGCACCGCCCGCTTCCTCGACCACAAGCCGGCCGGCCTGCCGGTGCTGTACACCGGCGTGGAGATCGAACCGGTCACCGCTGAGATCGCCCGCACCTTGCACCCAGAAGCCGACATCCTGACCCAGGACGTCAGCGAACCGGTGCCCTCGGCCGGATTCGACGCAACGATCGGCAACGTGCCCTTTGCCGCCACCACCGTTCGCGACGGCGCCCTGCAGGTGCCGTTGCACGCCTACTGTGCACTCAAGGCGGCCCGACTGACCCGGCCCGGCGGGTACGTGGTCATCGTGTGCAGTCGCTACCTCCTCGACAGCAACGACGGGCAGGCCCGCGCCGCGCTCGCCAAGTACACCAACCTGGTCGGCGCAGTCCGGCTCCCGTCCCGCTACTTCGCCTCCGAAGGCACTGATGTTGTCGCTGACCTGCTGATCATGCAGGTTCGACCGTCCCTGGACGGGGCCGAACAGGGCAGTGGATGGCCGGTCGGGGTGGACCGACTTGGCGCCAGCCAGGTGCCGGTGAGCACCTACTGGTCGTCCCACCCTCAGCATGTGGCCGGGACGATGACCGAGACCGGGTTCTCCCGTTCCCCGCTGGCTGTGCACGCCGACGATCCGCGGGCAGCAGCAGAGGCCGCGATCACCGCGGCCGCCGCCCACCTGACCCCGATGACCGCGGCCAGCGCCGCCGAGCAGTTCGCCGACGTTCCGTTGACGGACGGGCAGGGACGGGCCGAAGGTTCCTTCCATGCTGTCGACGACATGGTCGTACGGATCAGCAACGGGCGAGCCGCCCCGGTCTCGCGCCCCGGCAACGAGCTGCGGGCACTGATCGGACTGCGGGACGCCGTCGACGAACTGCTGGCCGCCGACGCCGACTACAGCCGGGATGACACCGACGTGGCACCACTGCGGGAGCGGACGCGCGCGCTCTACACCGACTATCTGGCCGCGTTCGGGCCACTCAATCGCGGCAAGCTCGTCGATGGGCCTATCGACCCCGACACGGGCGCCCCGGCGGTGCGCTGGCAGACCCCGACGATGGGCGGGTTCCGGCACGATCCGGGGTACACCCGGGTACTGGCCGTGGAAGTGTTCGACCGCAACAACGACACCGCGCGGCCCGCCGACATTCTGCAGCGCCGGGTCAACCGGCGCCCGGAGCCGGTCACCCGCGCCGACAGTCCCGCCGAAGCTCTCGCTGTGAGCCTGGGGGAGGGCTCGCTGGACTTGGCGCGCATCGCCGGGCTGCTGGACCTGCCGGACGAGTCGGAGGCCGCCGCCGCACTGGGGGACCGGATCTACCACGACCCGTCCCTGAACAGCTGGGTGCGGGCCTGCGACTACCTTTCCGGGCAGGTGCGCCGCAAACTGGCCACCGCCCGCTTGGCGGCGATCACCGACGCCCGATACCTGACGAACGTGGCCGCCTTGGAGAAGGTGCAGCCGCCATGGCTCACGGCCACCGACATTCGCATCGAGTTGGGGTCACCGCTGATCACCGCCGCCGACGTCGAACAGTTCGCGGTCGAGGTGCTCGGAGCTCACCACGCCTGCGTGGTGTACACGGCCCTGGCGGGGCATTGGGAGGTGGATCTGTCGGGGGTGCGCACTCAGGGTCTCATCGAGTTCGGCACCAGCCGCGCCCACCCGGAGAAGCTGCTGCAGTACGGGCTGAACGCTCGAGTCCCGGTGATCAAAGACACCGTCGACGACCCGGCCACCGGGAAGAAGCGGCAGGTCCGCAATATCAACGAAACTGAGGCTGCGGTCGCCAAGCTAGGGGAGGTCGCCGACCGATTCGCCGAGTGGGTCTGGCAGTGCCCGGATCGGGCCCGCCGGATCGAGCACGACTACAACCACCGCTTCAATGCGCTGGTGCCACGCACCCCTGATGGCTCGCATCTGCAGTTCCCTCGGCTGGCCGACGGAGTGAACCTATGGAAGCACCAGAAAGACTGGGTGGACTACGCACTGACCGCGAAAAGCGCTGTGTGCGGCTTCGAAGTGGGTTTAGGCAAGACGCTGGCCTCGGTGACATTGGCGGTCACGCTGCGTGATCTGGGTTTGGCGAACCGCCCGATGATTGCCATTCCTGATCATCTCATCGAGCAGATCAGCGCCGAAGCGCACCGCTCGCATCCGACGTGCAAGTTTCTGGTCGTCACCCGCGACGATCTCACCCGCGAACGCCGCCGCTTGTTCGCTGCCCGCTGCGCCACCGGCGACTGGGATGCGGTGATCATCACCCACACCGGGTTTTCGTCGATCCCGATGCCGGCCGACTACGAACGCGCCCAGCTGCGCGCCGAGATCGACATGATCGGTGAGCACATGCGCGAATCCGGGGTGCGGTCCAAGCGGCTGGCCGGAATGCTGCGCACCGCCGAACAGCGACTGCGGCGACTGCGAACCAACAGCGACCCACTGACCGTCACGTTCGACCAGCTCGGCGTCGACCACGTCAGCGTCGACGAGGCCGACCGGTTCCGTCGGCTGCCTATCACCACTACCTCCGACGGATTCAGCATGGGCTCGTCCATGCGGGCGTACGACCTGTACCTGAAAATCCAGTGGCTGCGAGAGCGGGCAGAAGGCCGACCCTACGCCGCCGCACTGACAGGCACACCCTTCGTGAACAGCCTCGCCGAGTCGTACGTGTTGCAGAAAATGTATGCGCCGCAACACCTTTCGGCGGCCGGCGTGGAATCCTTCGACACGTGGGCAGCCCAGTTCGTTCGGTTCCAAACGGTGATCGAAGTCGCCCCGGACGGGTCGGGGTTTCGGTCCCAGCGGCGACCGGCGGTCATCCAGAATCTCCCCGAACTGCGGTCCATGCTGCGCGAGTTCATGATGTTGGTGCGCGCCGACGACGTCGGCATCGTTCGACCCGAAGCGCGCTTCCACACCGTCACCGCTGAACCGTCACCGGCGGCCGCCGAGTACAAGCGGGAGCTGGTCGCACGATCGGAGGCGTTGCGTAGTCGGCGCATCACCGATCTGCGCGTGGACAACATGCTGAAAATCTGTGGCGACGGCCGTTCGGTGGCCCTGGACACCCACCTGGTGGGGGTGCCCGAAGTGCCCGGGCATGTCACGAAACTGGTGTTGGCCGCCGACAAGATCGCCGAGCACTACAAGGCGGGTCTGACCCGCACATTCCCCGGATCGGAGGTGCCCGGGGTGTTCCAGTTCGTCATGTGCGATTTCGGTACCCCGCACCGCGACGACACCCGCACCTACGGCCGTTTGCGGCGACTGCTCATCGACCGCGGTGTTCCCGCCCACATGATCCGGTTCATCCACGAAGCGAAGGGCCCGAAAGCGCGCGAAGCCTTGTTCGCCGCATGCCGCGCTGGGCAGGTTGCAGCCCTGGTCGGGAGCTCTACCCTTAGCGGCTTAGGGGTCAATGCCCAGCTCAGGGCGGTGGCGTTGCATCATCTGGACCTGAGTTGGACGGCGGCCGCATTCGAACAGCGCAATGGCCGCATCATTCGTCACGGCAACGCCCACGACAGCGTCGACATCTACTCCTACTGCACCGCTGGCACGTTCGATGCGTTCATGGCCGGCGTCGTCGAGCGCAAGGCTCGGGGGTTCGCGCACCTGTACCGCATGGACTCCCTGGCCCGCGAAATCGACGACATCTCCGACACCGTGATGACGGTGGCCGAACTCAAAGCGGCGGCCACCGGCAATGACCTGCTACTGCGGCAACACGAGCTGCGTATGCAGGTGCGGGCGCTGCGGAACCTTCGGTCCACGAGCATGCAGGGTGTCGTCGCCGCCCGGCAACGGGCACAGCAGGACCGGCGTAGGGCCGAAGAGTTGATCGCCACCGCTACCACGCTCCGCGGGGTGCAGGGCCTCACCAGCAAAGTCGATGTGGACGCGGCAACCAGAATCCTCACCCAGCAGCAGGACTGGTCGGCCGTCACCATCGCCAATCTGCAGGTCAGCACCTACACCTACACCAGGATGCAGGTGCAGATCGTCAACCGGCTGGGAGCGTTGCGCCTGGACCTGACCTACCGTCAGCAGTCTGTCAGCTCCCGGGAGGTTCCCTACGCTGTGCGCCGGCACGGTGCTCGTCGGATCGCCGAATGGGCGCAACGCTCGGTGGCCGCCTGGAGTCGGGGACTGGAAGAGCAAGTGGCGCAGCTACTCGCCGACGCCCAGCAGTTGCGGGCCGCCGCCGACGACGCCGAATCCGCCGCCGCCACGGTGACCTTCGACCGCCAGCACGAGTTGGACCAGCTCATGGCCGACCTCGACCAGATCAACACCGAGATCGCCGCGGTGGCCGACGCCGACGAAGTCGCCAACGACAACGTCGACACCGCCGCCTGAGCAGCCGTTACGGGCCGGGACCAGGGGCAACCCGTAGGTCCCGGCCCGCCGCGTCGCTCCGGGAGGAAAGAACCCGTCCTTACGCTGAGCAACAGCGCAGGACAGGAGTGTGACCACCCGTGAAACCAGACCGCGACCAAACCCTGGCGATCCTCGCCCGGCACCGCGAACAGCTGATCAGCCACCGCGAACAGCTCGGCAGCAAACTCTCCCAGGAGCGAGACAAACTCGCCGAGCTGCAGGCTGAAGCGCACCGCCGCGCCCAGGAGTATCGCGCCACCCCCCAAGGGATCGCCGAATCGCTGCGTGAACTGGAAACCGCAGAACTCGCCGGCGCCGACCGCGCCACTCTGCGAACCTTGCAACGCAACCACATCGCCGCCGAGCAACTGTCCGCCGACGAGTACGGGCGCCGCCGCGACCGGTGGGGGCACAAGCTCGGCGACGGCCCGGTCCGCGGCTGTCCGGCCGGCCCCCTGGGAGGTATGCGCACACAGGTGATGCGTGACCGCGTGTTCGGCAGCTACCGGCACGACCCGACTGTGACCGCCGTGCGTGTCAGCCTGTTCCGTCTCACCGCCGACCGCCGGCTGCGCACCGCGGTCACCTATCCGCTCCACGGTGAATCGTTGGAGTCGGGGGCGTCGCTGGACTTGAGCACAGTCCTCGCGTGGTCGTTCAGCAGTGGCGCGGTCAGTGACCGCATCCTCGAACGCCTGCAGCTGGATCCGTCGGTGTGGTTGCCGTTGGCGACCAGCCAGATCGCCGCGGCCCACGCAAGGGCGGACTAGCCTTCGGCTCATGTACGACCAGAACCTGCACATCATTCAGAATGGCAGCTCCTGGCGGGTCTCCAACCCGTACCGGGGCGGCCACGACCCGGACGTGCGCCCACCGAACCGCGCGCATGAACTGGCCATCGTGCTGCCGGCGGCGGTCGTAGTCGCGGTCGGGTGTGCGGTATTGATCGACAGCGCCGTCCTGCGGCTGCTGACCGCGGTGCTGGCGATGGTGGTGGCCATCGCGGTCATCGAGTTCGCGTTCACTGCCCGCACCAGCCGACACCGCGCCCAACAGGTGGCGGACGCTGACGCGCTCACCGCCACCCTGGGGCCGGCGTACCTGTCGCGGGCCGCGTTCGTCGACACTGAACTGCGGGAGCTAGCCGACCGTGCTGTCGGCGCGGCCACCACCATCGCCGCCACCGACGCTTTCGACCGCGGTCTGCTCGGCCCGCAGCAGGCGGTGGCCGGGGACCTGCAGATCGCGGTCTGGGATTGTCTGCACGCTCTAGCTGACCTCGATCAGCGGGCCGGGCAATGGCGGCAGGCCCGCACCCAGATCGACAGCCACCATCTGCAGGACTATCGAGCCCTGTCAGATCGGGTGCATCAGGAATTGCTCGGCGAAGCGGACGCCGCGGCCGCCCAGGTTGTGGCCTTGGAGGACATTCGGGACGGCGCAGCGACGGTGGACGCCCGACTGGCCGAAGCGGTGGTCGTCGACCACCTCGAACGCACCCTTGCCGGACAGGCCATGGCGCTCAGTGACAGTCCCGCGGTGCGGTTGGCTGCACAGGTCGCCGCCGCCCACAACGTCATCGACGCCGACGGCACCGCCAACCCGCGCCCCCTCTACCAGTCCGACCCGCCCCCATCAGCGTTGGATTCTGGGGCTGACCCGCACAAACAGTGAAGGCCCTGCCGGGATACATCGGCAGGGACTTCACGGTCAATACTACGGGACCTGTCCGGTGCTGGCCGCGGCTGGGAGCGATCGGCAACCCCCGCATGGGACCCGCCACCTGCTGGAGTAGACGACATCTGCGCCCAGGCCCGCTACGAGGGGCTCGGGCTGCTGCTCCCGATGTGCCGCACTGAATCCGAGCCCCCCGGTTTCCTCGAAGGGTATTCACCACCCAGGAAGGAACCGCCATGAACGTCCTCGCTCCCACCCGAATCGACCCCGACACCCGCCGCCGGCCCGAGTTCATCCTCGGCACCGACACCCGCGGTCAGACCGACCTCGACGGCGTCCTGGCCGCGGCCGGCCTGAACTGGGGTCTGCGCACCGTCAGCGGCAGCGACGGACTCTCGGTCATCGTCGACGACCGCGAGATCTCCACGTTCGCCCCCGAACGGCAGCTCGTGCTGCGCGACGACAACAACGTCGTGCTCGGCATGGTCGGTGACGGCTACCAGGCCGTCCCCAACGACGAAGCGTTCGCCTCGACCGCCATCGCCGCGAAGATGGGCGCCCAGTACCAGTCGGCGGGCAGCAGCGACTACGGCCGCAAGGCGTTCGTCACCATGACGCTGCCGGAAGCGGAAGTGCGGGTCGGCGGCAAGGACGTGGTCTCGTTCTCGCTGCTGTTCTCGACCGACCACAGCGGCGGCGGTGCCGTCGCCGGGAGAATCCAGGGCGTGCGCCAGTGGTGCACCAACGGCGCGACCGTCCCGTTGCGCGAGCAGATGTCGTGGTCGGTGCGGCACACCGCCACCGCCAGCGAACGCCTCGCGATGGTCGAGGACACCGTGCGCGGCTGCCTGCGCTACGCGAAAGAGTTCGCGGCCCTGGGGGAGCAGCTGATCTGTGCGCCGATGAGCAAGTCCGACTACGAGACCTACATCAATGCCCTGTTCCCGCGCCCGGACGCTAACGCCGCCCCGGCCGCCCACACCCGCTACGAGCGTCGCCACGCCGACCTGATGGGCCTGTTCCACACCGCGGCCATCCAGCAGGACTCGCCCGAGTCGGCGTGGTCGGCGGTCGCGGCCGTCACCGAGTACGAGCAGTGGTTCCGGCCCGCCCGCTCCGAGCTCTCGCGCGCCCGCCGCCAGCTCGACGGCGACTCCCCGCGGTTCACCGCCCGCGCCGTAACCCTGGCCCGCGAAATGGTCGGCGTTTAGCAGCCGCCGCGCCCAGGCCCCACCGCACCAACGGTGGGGCCTGGGCGCCGCTTTTCGTCCAGTCGAGATCGGCTCAGCTGTCCGACCACCCCGGTAGTGTCACCTGCATATTCGAAGCCAATTACTACAGAGGAATCGCTATGTGCATTGGAGACAATGAACCCGGCGGACCGGCCCGCTGTTCCGGCGAAGCGTTGACCGCCTGCCAACGCTCCCAGCAGCAAGCGGACGCCGCCGCGCCCACCGTCGCCGTCCTAGAACGCGAACACGACTCCCTGGTCTTCGACCTCAGCCAGATCGACGACCTCGAGGCCGCCCTGAACGGGACACTGAGCCCAGAACGGGAAGCTGTGCTCCTGCAACGCGCCGAACGGTTCCGTGAAGAGGAAGCACACAGGCGGCACGCGCAGGAACTAGAGCAGGCTCTGGCCGCCGACAATCCGTCCTGGGATGAACGCGTGGCCGTCGCCGACGCCGAAGTGGCCAACAGTTTCACCCGCTGGGAGGAAGCTGCCGCCGCTCGGCAACAGCAGGGTCAGCACCCGGCCGAGCCCTACGACGACATGCTGGCCCGCCTGCGCGCCGAGTACGAAGAGATCTGCCGGCAGCAGGGCGCCGAACCCACCCCGGACGGGCTGAACGCATTCGTCGACAGTGAACTAGCTGCCGACGGCAGTTGGATCGACTACCAGTCCGACACCTGCGACGGCTGGTATCTGGCCCGCGACCGCGCCGACGCCATCGCCAATCATCGGGCGCGCGCCAACTCACTCACGGTCGACGAACTGAACGCCGAACTATCCGAACGCTGCAGCAGCGTCGAACGGCAGAACCTAGTCGACCAGCGTGACCGGGCGCGCACAGAACTCGACGAAGCCACCCAGCAGTGGAACGCCGCCAACGACGCCTACAAGCAACGCGACCCGAACTCCCTCACCCAGCTCGAACAGGCCCGGCAACGACTGCATCCCGCCTTCGCCGAATACAAGGTCGCCGCCGACCAGCTCGACCACTACAAAGACGTCACCGCCCAATACGCCGGAGTGCTGGGGGAGAAGACCCCACTGCCCGAATACACCGGTGACCGTGCCGGCCGGGCGACCCTGGTCGGCGAGTACGAAGAGGGCAGTGTCGAATGGCTGCAGGCCCGTCAGGGCGGGTGGGGCGGATCGGACGCCCCGAAAGTCCTGGGGCTGTCCAAGTACGGCAACCGTTCGGAGGCGATCGCCAGCAAACTCGAGCCCATCGTCGACAGTCAGATCGCGCAGAATCACAGCTACGTCGGGGCCGCTCCTCGCGGTCACGCCTGGGAGCCGGTGTTGGCTCGCCGCTTCGCCGACGAGAACCCCGACCTGGCGGTGCGGCGCACGAAAGCGACCTGGCAGGGCCAGGAGCAATGGCAGCGAGCCAACCTCGACGGCATCATCGTCGACCCCAACGATGAGACGCGGGCGGTCGCGGTGTGGGAGGCGAAAACCTCCAACAACGAAGCGGACTGGAAAGACGGTATCCCCGCCTACTACCGCCCCCAGCTCGCACAGAGCATGGATGTCGTCGGCGTGGACAGGGCCGCGTTGACGGTCAACTTCGACGACGGGAAGATCCGCACCTACTGGATGAGCAAAGACGACCCCCTGGACCCGACCGGCACCGACCGGCGCAGCTACAGCGACCGCAAAAGCGAGTTGGCCGCCGCCTGGCAGTCAGTGGAGAAGGCGCGCACGACTCCGCCGGCACCCGCCAAACCGAACAACGGCACCTTCAGGTTTGTCAAGGAGCCCGGTACCGCGTCATCGCGGCAAACCAACGCCGACACCGCCCGACAACTCGCCGTGTACCGCGGGTGCAGCGCCGCCGACGCCGAACGTCTCATCCGCAACAACCTCGACCAGGGCATGAAAGCCGATGAAGCTGTCCGGCACGCCTACCGCAGTTACAAGCCCGCCAGCGATCCGCACCGCAAGTACGTGGTGCTGGACTTCGAAACCAACGGCACTCACGCCGGGAAGCACGAGATCATCCAAACCGGTTTCCAGGTCACCGACGTCAACGGCACCGTCGTCGAATCGGCCAACACCCTCCACGACATCAACCCGAGGACCGCGCCGACAGTGGGCACCGGAATGGTCGATGTGCACCAGATCCGCTACGACCAGCTTTCCGGCACCACCCCCTTCCACCGTTCCGCAGAACGCGACCGACTGGCACAGTTGGCGGCCGACCCGAACGTGACGTTCGTGGCGCACAACGCGAACTTCGAGATGGGATTCCTCCGCTCACACGGCATCTACACCGCCCGCACCGTCGACACCATGAACCTGTCCCGCAAGTTCGACCACACCTCGCGCGGCGCGAAACTGTCGGACTTCACCGCCGCGCACGGTGTGCGCTACGAGAACGCCCACGACGCCTACCAAGACGTCGACATGACCCGACGGGCCCTGTTCAACTTCTTCGCCGGCCGCTAACCGCCACCCCGGACCGGCGACGGCCCCGCACCCGTGGAGGTGCGGGACCGTCGTCCGCTACCGGGTCGGGCTAGTTCCGCCACGCCGGACCTGCCGGTACCGGCACCACCTTTTCCCCAGCCAGGTGCCGTTCCCACGCCACCTGCCGGGTGTAGCAGTCAATCTGGCTCATCCCAATCGAGGGTGTAGTCGTGGTCTGAATCCGCCGGCCTCGAGCAGGGACCTGGCGATGTAATTGGTGAGGTTGCGGAACCCGAGTGCGGAGCCTCGGAGGTGCTCGAGTCGTCCGTTGATGGCCTCGGTCGGTCCGTTGCTAGTGCCGGGCCGGTCGAAGTAGGCGAGCACGTCGTCGGCCCGCTTCTTCAACGTCCGTCCGAGTTTGGCGACCTCGACCAGGGCCGGCGGGACGCCGGTGCTGACGGAGTCGATCAGCGCGGTCATCAGCTGGCGGCCGCAGCGGCGGTCTTCATGGCGGTAGGCGGCGATCATGCGCTGGTAGATGCCCCAGGTCGCCTCGACCTCGACATGGGCATCGCCGTGGATGGCGGGGTCGAACAGTCGCTGTAGTCGGTCGATCTGCTTGTCGGTGAGCAGGCCAGCGCCGGTGGCCAGGGTCCGCCGTGCGGAGTAGAGAGGGTCGTCCTTGCGGCCGCGGTGGCCGTGGATGGACTGCTGCACCCGGCGGCGACACTCATCGAGCGCCTCGCCAGCCAGGCGCGTGACGTGGAACGGATCCATCACGGTCACTACGTCCGGGAGTTCCTCAACCGCAGCGGTCTTGAAGCCGGTGAACCCGTCCATCGCGATCACCTCGATCCCCTCACGCCAGGCCTCGTCACGCTCAGTCAGCCAGGTCTTGAACGCCTGCTTGGAACGGCCTTCGACCATGTCGAGCAGCCGCGCAGGCCCAGTGCCGTCACGGACCGGAGTGAGGTCGACAATCACGGTGACGTACTTGTCACCGCGCCGGGTGTGCCTCCAGGCGTGCTCGTCGACCCCGACGACCTTCACACCGTTGAGACGGTGCTCGTCATCGATAAGAACACGCTTGCCCTCGGCGAGAACGGCGTCGTTGGCGGTGTCCCACGCGACGTCGAGCGCCTCGGCGATCCGGGCGATCGTCAGGTGCTGCACGACCAGCGCTTCGAGTGCCCACCGCAGCCCGCGGCGCGAGAGCCTCGCCCGCGGCTCGGCCGCCCGGGTAGTGTCTTGGCGCCAGACGTGCCCGCAGCCAATGCAGCGGTAGCGACGCACCGCGACCTCGAGGACGGTGGGTCGCCAGCCCAGCGGCTCATGTGCAAGACGCCGGACGACGGTGTCACGAGGAGTCCCTTCGGCGCCGCAGCGCCGACACCACTCGTCCGATGTGAGAACCCGGCAGGCCAGCACCGCTCGGCCGGGCTCGAGGCGTTGGCCGGTGACGACGAGGTCAAGCTCGTCGAGTCGGCAGAATGTGGTCAAGTCCGGGCAGGTGAAGCCCGCCCGGACGGAAGCGTTGGGCATGTCGACAGTCGCCTCTCACCGTTCGTCCAGAAGGCGTTCTATCTCGCTTTCGCGCATACGTCCTGCCAGCAACGCGATCAGCGCAAGTACGGGTGGAGCGATGCCGGCGATGGTGAAAATCACCGGGATGGGTACGAGCAGCGAGAGCGGTCCTGCGACCGCGATCGAGACCGGCATGAAGGTTATCGAGACGAAGAAGTCGAGGCTCGCGACTCGGCCGATCATGTCGAGCGGCACCAAGCGTTGCAGCAGGGTTCCCCAGATGACGACACCGGCTCCGGTCGCTGCGCCGACGATGAACAGGGCTGCGAGCATCAGGATCAGATTGTCGGCGACGCCGATGACCGCGAGGGGGAGGGTTCCGCCGCCCCAACAGGCGATCATGAACGTGAGGTAGCGACGCGGGAGTTTCAGCGACGACACAACGAGTGAGCCGATAGCCCCACCGATGCCGAATGCGGCGAGAAGGAAGCCGAACGTGGATTCGGCGTCCTCGAACCTGTCGCGAGTGATGAAGGGCAGCAGCACTTCGATCGGTCCCTGGATGATGAGAGCGAGCGAGGATCCGAAAATCAGGGTCCAGAGCAACCAGCGGGTGTGAACCACATAGTTCACGCCTGCTCGAAGGTCGCCCCACACGCTCGTGTGCTGCTCCGGAGACGTGGCCGTGGTCGGCTCGTCGCGTCGGCTGAGGAACAGGGTGAGGATGAACGCGATTGCGTACGAGGCTGCGACGATGACGGCCCCGATGGCGGGGAAGAATATGCCGACGATGACTCCGCCGAGGGCGGGACCGAGGCCCTGCCCCAATGAGGGGCGGAGAGCGCCTTCGAGCCCGTTCGCTGCGAGGAGCTGCTCAGGCGGAAGCACCTGAGGTAAATACGCGCTGTAGGCGGGGTAGAAGAACGCGCTTCCTGCGCCCATCGCGAATGAGGCAACGCCGACGTGACACAGTTCGATCGTCTCGGTGAGGGACAGGACTGCCACCACGATCATCACAGCCGCGGTGCATCCCTGCACGGTGATGATGATGCGGCGTTTGGAGAACCGATCGGCGACAACGCCACCAAGGATCGAGAAGGTGAACAGGCCCAAGCTCATCCCTGTTGCGACCGCTGAGAGCGCGAGCGGGCTGTCATCGAGCGCGAGCACTTGGAAGACCATCACGATGGTCCACATCCCGGTGCCGAAGACCTCGATGCCGACCGCGGCGAACAGGAGGCGATAGTCCCGCGAAGCCAGTGGCCGCAGGGCACGTATCCGGTTGAGGTTCATTTCGCTCATACCAGGGCCTCGCCTTCGACCATCGAAGTCAGTTCGAGGCTCGGCCATTCGTCAACGTCACGGAGCAGCTGCCGATCGTGCGTTGACAGGACGACCGCCGCCGTGGTTGCTCCGAGCGCGTCGGTGAGTTCGTCAACGAGCGCGATGGAAAGGTGGTTGGTGGGTTCGTCCAGGAGCAGCACATGCGGGCGCATCGCGAGCACGAGCGCCAGATCGAGCCGGCGCTGCTGCCCCATCGAGAGCTCACCCACTCGTTTGCCCGCCTCGCGCGGGCGCAGCAGACCAAGCTGAGAGAGCCCGATCGCATCCGACTCCAGCAAAGTGCCTTCGGACACCAGCGCGCCGACGTGCGTGGCGTACACCTCGCTCGCTCTCCGCTCAGGCGGCAGGGTCGTCTCCTGATGGAGAAAGCCCAAGCGCGTGCTCCGAGGCGTTCGAACCGCTCCCGTGTCCGGCGCCAGCTCACCGCCGACCACGCTCAGCAGTGTGGACTTGCCGGCACCGTTCGGGCCGGTCACGACGAGACGGCCGCGGTGGGAGAGTGAGAACGACACTGGCCGGGTCAACCGCCCAGCGACGCTGACCTGATCGACGCTGAGGAGAACCGCCCCAGTGCGTGTGGGGAGGTCGGGGAACCGGAAGAGCTGAGGCGGTTCCGGCACGGTGACGGCGTGGGCTTCCAGTGCTTCCTGGCGTCGGTGCACGTTCTGCACGAGCCCGCTGGCCCGGGTGGCGCGCCCATGCTTGTTGGTGCCCTTCTCTGGTCTCCATCCCGAGACCAATCGGTTCTGCGCGGCGCTGAGACTGTCCTGCAGTCGAGCATGCTCGGCCTGCTGGCGGTCGTAGTCCTGTTCCCAGCGTTCCCGCTCGGCCAGGCGCCCCTCCCGGTAGCCGGCATAGCCATTCCCGTACACGCGCGGCCGATCGTCCGGCGTCGGGTCGAGGTCGACGATGGTCTCCGCGATGTCGGACAGCAGCGCACGATCGTGGCTGACGACGACAACACCCCCGCTCCGCGCTCGGAGCTGCGTGGCCAAGAACCCGAGCCCGCTTCGGTCGAGGTGGTTGGTGGGCTCATCAAGCAGGAGAAAGTCGTGATCGGCGCCCAGAAGGCACGCCAGCCGTACCCGATAACGCTGTCCCACCGAGAGGTCTGCGAGAAGCCTGGTCGTGTCCGTCTCCGCGTCGAGCGCTTCGAGCGCGATCTGCACGCGCCGTTCGGCATCCCACGCATCGAGCGCTTCGGCATGTTCCAACGCGGCCGCGTACTGCTCCTCCGCCCGGTCCGTGTTGTCCGCGAGAGCGAGAGCGGCGGCGTCGAGTGCCTCCAACGCGGCCAGAGGTTCGGCGATCGCCTCCGTGACCGCCTGTCCAACAGTTCGACTGTCAGTGGCGGTCATCTCTTGCTCGGCAACACCGATCGTGCCGATGCACTGGACTGTTCCGGAGTCCGGGGCCAGGACGCCAGCGAGCACCTGCAGGAGCGTCGATTTCCCCCGCCCGTTCTCGCCCACGATCGCGACACGCGATGAGAAAGTGAGGGTGAGGTCGACATGATGGAGAACGGGCGTGGCTCCGCGCATTAAAGACACGTCGGAAGCGATGAGCTGCGCGCGCTGGCGCGCCGGATGACGGTTTGTCGGGGTGAGCATTGAAGTCCTTCGAGACGACGCACCACCGGCCACGAACAGGCAGATAGGTACGCAACTGACGGCGACCCAGAAGGGTCAGAACGAGCGGCCGCCGCAGACTCGGAATACTCAACGAGCGCGGTGGGCCTACTCAGCCGTCACAGGAAGTACAGATGCACGGAAAAAGTGTACCGCATGCCGCCGGTATGTCTTCCTGCAGCCGATCTGCTGCCACGTTAGGCGACGGACGGGGCCCAGCTGTTCGACTGGCTGGCACCTCGAACTCGACCACGCAGTCCTCGTCTAACATTGCCGAACCCCGCGCCCGCAACCACTGGTCCCGCCGGTATGGCTGAGGGTGCCCTGCGCAACACCGCGACCCGATGGGCTTGGCCCACGAGTCGTCTGAGCGGCCGCGTCACCGCGCGCCGCGGCACGTCGAACGGGTCGTCAAAGGCGATCAGTGGTCGGCTCGAGCACCTCCGCGCGAGCGCGCTCGGGTCTCGCATTCTCACCAAGCACATCGCCAGGAGACTGCCCACGTCCGAAGGCCAAGGCCCGACTACACCCTTGATTGGGATGAGCCGTCAATCTGGTGGCGGTTCTGCGCCATCGACTCCACCACCGCCGACCGAGCCCAAGCGTCCATGCCCGACCACTGCCGGAGCATTCCGCGAGCAAGCCGGGCCTGCAGCTCCAGCA
Source organism: Gordonia phosphorivorans (assembly GCF_042432625.1). Classification (NCBI taxonomy): domain Bacteria; kingdom Bacillati; phylum Actinomycetota; class Actinomycetes; order Mycobacteriales; family Gordoniaceae; genus Gordonia; species Gordonia phosphorivorans. Next base: position 102,531 of record NZ_JBHLWV010000006.1, read on the forward strand.
GCTCGTCGCGGGTGGCCTGCAAACGCGCAATGTACGAAGCGGACATGAGGAACCTCCAGTGAGGTCAGTGACCTGGCGGGCTGCCGGGTCGGATAGTCAGTCCCCATCTCGGTGAGCCCAGTCTGCGCCGCCCTCACCGGCGACAGCGGCACCCGCAGGCGGGGCGGCGGGAAGACGCGGCTGCGATCATGGGCGCTGACCGCGAAGGAGGATCGATGCGCCAGAACCGCGAACGTGAACTGCAATGGTGGACCCGCAACACCGGACTGATCACCGGCCGACCAGTCGGGTCCACTCAGGCTCGCCGCTGCCACACCACGCTGTCGCTGCGCCGCCCATTCCGGGCCCCGCAGCCGGTAGTCGACCTCGTCGTCTCCGACGCGGACCTGTCCGCGTTGGCCTTCTCCGACGCCGGCCGCTGGCTGCTGACCCAGCAGTCGGTCCTACTCGACGCCAGCACCGACCCGAAGACCCGCAGGGTCCGACTGCTGAACAACGCTCTGACACTGGGGGCGGTGGCCGCGATGTGCGTGATGTTCGTTGGCGGCATCTGGCTGTTCACTGGGGCCGTGTTCGCCGCCGTGCTCGCCGCCGGCGCGGCCTGGGTGGGCTGGGAACGGTATCAAGTCCACGTGCAGCTGGTGTGCGCGGCCGACCGGCAGGCCACCGACACGTACGGGCCGGACGCCGCGCGTACCGCACTGCAGACCCGACCGCACCTGTACCGGTCCGCCCTGCACGGATTCGTCGAGCACCGCAGCCCGCTCAGCATCGAGAACCGGACACGGCGACTGCCCGCGGCAGCGCAGTGAGACACCACAGGCCGGCACCTCCGTGGCTGCTGCCAGCGTCGCTGGCCATCGGACTCGTTCTGGTGATCGGGGTGGTTGTTGCTGTGTTCATGGGCGCCGGATCGCTGCCCAACAGCAACCTCGACGAGGTCGACCCGCCCGGGTCGGCGTGGGATGAGCCGGCGGGGGAGTCGGCGCCGCCGTTCAGCATTCCGAAGGTTCCCGGCTGCGCGCGCGCCGACACCGAACTCCTCGACCAGATCCGCGCCACCCTGCAAGACCGCACTGACCTGTCCATGTCCGCCCAGTCCACCGACGGTGACCTGACCTTCGTGGCCGCGATCGTCACCTACAACGGTGAACCGAGCAGTCGTGAGCCGGGACTGTGGGTGCTTAGGGACGGCCGTTTGTATGCGGTCGGCGGCACCACCGCCTACTCGACGGCCCCACCGGGTACCGATGTCGGGGTGCGCGGTGACAGCAACGAAGCGGCCCGTGCGGTGGCCTGCGCTGCCGGTTACTAGCAGCAGCAGGCGTAGGCGTCGTAGCCTGGCGACCCGAACGCTCTCCCGTGCCGCAAGGTTCTCAGTAGTGCCAGCAAAGTAGGGCAGCGCCGACAATCCGATGAGGGAATCGGCCGGGATGGACCGGTTCGTCGTCGTCGCGATCTGCGTGGGGGCCAGTGGGCTCGCCGCTGTGGTGCCGTACCTCGTGGCCTCGACCTACGGCTCACCCAAGGAGAAGGCAGGCAGCCGCGTCTACATGCTGTCGTGGTGGTTCACCGTGCTCATCGGCGCCGTCGTGCTACTGGTGACCGCGAACTTGGGTCGCGACTACGAGGCGACGCACCTCGTGCAGCAGTTCAGTTCGCAGCTTGTAGGTCTCGTTCTCTTGGGCATCGTGGTGACACTGATCAGCAATATCCGTATCGCCGCCGAGGCCTACGCGGCTCCCGAAGGGCAGACCGAAGACACACCCCGCCTGACCGTGGACCGTCTGCATTCACTCGCAGCCAGCCACGCGAAGGTCGACACGCGAGGACCGTGGCTAGCGCTGTGTTTCGTGATTACCGGAAGCTGGCTGCTCGAGGCGTACATCTCGGGCTGGTACTTCCATGACGCGGGCCTGGTATTCCTCCTACCTGCGTCTATCGCTACCGCGACATTGGCTGCCGCGGCGTACTGGAGCCGCCAGATGGCGACGGCCGACAACGAAGGAACGCCACACGACGACCAGCCCGAATAGCTGGCCGCTAGCCACTACTCGGGCTCATTGACGAGTCGATACAGGGAGTTCGCGGCGGCCGCCGACCGATGGTCCTGGCCGGCGGCCGCGATGTACCGCTGGGTGCTGTTCAAGGATTCATGCCCCAGCAGGGCCCGCAGCTTGTACGTGTCGATCCCGGCGTCGGCGAGCGCCGTCGCGTAGGAATGGCGCAGCGTGTGCATCAGCGCCCCCTCGGGGCGGGTGATACCGGCGCGAGAGAAGGCGCGAACCATGCGGTACTGCATCGACCCGCGGGTTAGGCGCTGCCCGTCAGAGCCAACGAACAGCGGATCAGTCGGAGCGAAGCGGGTTAACGGTTCCTCCGGGTCGCCGCGGCGGCGGGTTGCGCCGAACAGTCGTTCCCGGGTCTGCAGATAGCTGCCGAGGATCGCGAGCGCCGCAACCTCGACGGGCACTTGCCGCCGCTTGTTGCCTTTGCCATGAATGTGCAGGACCGGCCCCTGCTCAGACATGCGGATGTCCCCGATGTTCAGGGCCCGCAGTTCCGCCTCGCGCGGCCCGGCGAGCACTCCGAGCAAGATGATCGCCTTCTCCAGTTCCGGCCATGACTGTGGCGGCGCATTGACCTGGTCCACTGCGCCTAGAAGATCCTGGAACTGGTCGAAGGTCAACGACTTCGGGGGACCGGATTCGGGTTTGACTGCCTCCACGTTCCGCATCGGGGAGGGCCCGACGATCAGCTGCTGGTTCGCCAACCATTGGCACAGCTGCATCCACGTCGACCGGGCCCGCAAGTACGAGTTCGCGGCGTAGTCGTCGGCGTAGCGCGCGAACGCCGCCTCCAGTCGCCTGCCCGTCAACCGTTCCACCCCAAGCTGGCCTAGAGGGGCGCCGGCGGCAAGGTGGCGGCCGATCACGGTGAAGTCGCTACGGATGGCGGCGAGGGTGTGTGGAGACTTCTTGAGGCGCCGACGCGACTGCAGGTATCGGTCGAACCAGTCCGGGAAGTCGCCGCTGACCGTGGAGCTCACCGTTCCCGCTTTCAGTCGTGTCGCCTCGGGTTCTACGTGGAGAGCGCCTGGCGGACTGACTGCCAGCACCTTTCCACATCCAACATATTAGATATTATGACTGCCGTGCTCGGTTGTCGGCGCACACCTCGCAGACGGCATGGCCTCCGATGACGCGGCGCGGGTTCGACTGCGCTCCCGCCGGCCCGGTGGCAGACTGGCTGGCAACAGATGGAGTGCGCACTATGAGCGACCAGTCCCACGAAGCCTTCGACCGCGTCTTCCAGGGCAAGACCGACGATGAGCTCATCGACGCCCGCGCCGATCTCCTACAACGCGCACACGCCGTCCAGCAGCACGGCTGGGGCCCCTTCCAGTACGTGTGGTCGACCGGCGAATCGCTCGCCGTCGCTGTCCTGCTCGACGACGACGCTGTCCTCGCCGAGTTCGATGAGACCGCCGAGTCGGCGATGGAGCGCTGGGCGTTCGACCTGTGGGGCATCACCGGCGGCGAAGCCGACCAACAGGCCGGACTAACCCGTACCCGCCGCTGGTTCAACGCCACGCGTACCGCGCTGATTTCCTAGCCGGACCCTCGTAGTTAGAGTGCGCTGACTCGTTCGGCGAGCTGACCGTAGATACCACAAGATGAAAGTGGTCGAAATTGCCGAAGCCCTGAGCAGTCCAGCGGAAGAGTTCAAAGCGTCCGTCGACGGCTTCCGTCGAACCGTAATAGACGCTGATGTCGAAGTAGACCAGGATATCGGCCCATCGGGTCCACAGTCTTCGTCCGAGTTGAGCCAGTTCAGGCAGGTCGGCGGGCAATTCAGTGCGGATACACCGCAGTATCTTGTACATGAGATTCTTGCCCCACGGTGTTGCCCGCATTTGTCCTGAAATAACCTGCGAACTATCAGGTACGAAGATCCTGCGAAGCAGGGCTTAACTAGGTTAGATTCACCAGATGCACTCCACCGAGACAACGCTGATCGTAGATCTGCTCGACCGCACACTTGAGTATCGAGCCGGTTCGGAGGTCAAGCGGGCCACCTTGCCGGACCGAGATTTCGGTAGCGTTGACCTGGCTTCCGCCATGCTCTCAGTCCTAGAACGGGCATCTGCCAAGTCTGACGCCGAGCACAATTGGTGGATAGTTCGACAACCGGAATATGCGTATGACAGTGGCAACTACCCAACGCAATTCGAGCTCACGCTCGTAACGAATAACCCTCGTGAAGAGTGGGACACCTACCTAAGAGTCACTACCGATGGGCATCTCACCGTTGGCGTCGGCGTACATCAAGGAGAGTCGGAAACAATCACCGCTGGCGGCAATGATGACCGGCTTGATGTACTGACCTCCAATCTTGAGCAGTGCGTTGAGTGGGGTGCGCGCGAAGGCTACGTAGCGACTGAACCGTGGCTTATTCGCGCCCTGAAGACTCAAGAAGGGCTCGAACTTGAAGCCCGCGCACGTGCGACATACATGCCGCCGCCGCAATGGTCACCCACGTGGGACTGACAGTGGCTGCCCTCAGTCGCGCTTCCGCTGCTGTCCAGAACGGGCTCCCAATTCAGCTCATCTGCACACGAAATAAGAAACCGGTGGCGGAACGGCGAGCGCTGCGACGGCGACTTGACCGACCACCCCTTGCCAGCATCGCCTACGCGACGCCAGCGCGGGAATGGTAGAGCGGGCACCGATTGAAACGTCGGAGGAGGACCCGTTGTCCCCGGAATCGCTCATACAGCCCGCTTTGGCCGGTGTGAGCAGGGACCAACAACGACCAGCTGGCCATCAGCCGTACGCCGCCACCCATCACGGCAGCTCCGGGAGAGTTTGCGTGCCGCTGCCGTCAGAGGCCGCTCGGATACTGGAAGGCAATTCGAAGCCAATCCAGTTCAGGAGTCGCCGTGTCCGACACGTCGCTGATCATCACGCCCCGCAAAGCGTTCCGCCCCGACAGCGGGCGCGGTGTGCTCGCCTCCAACTACTTCGTGGCCATCGACTTGGAGACCACCGGGTTCACCTCGGACGTGGATCGGATCGTCGAGATCGGCGCGGTGAAAATGGCGCCGGACGGGACGGTGCACGACCGGTTCTCCCAGATCGTCAACCCGGGGGCCAACGTGCCGCTGCCGGCGCGGGCCCGCCGCGTGCACGGGATCTCCGATCAGCAGATCCGGTCCGCGCCTCCCCTGGACGCCGCCCTCGATGACCTGGTCGAGTTCGTAGGCAAGGCCGGTGTGGTCGCCCAGAACATCAGCTTCGAGAATCGGATGCTGTCGGCGGCCTTCCGGCGGCGCAACACCACCATTCCGGCGTGGCAGGGACTGTGCACGTTGGCGACGGCCCGCGCCCACCTCGACGCGCCGTCGTACAAGCTCGCGGACCTGTTGTCCATGCTCGGGCTGCCCGGAGTGAACTCGCACCGCGCCCTCGATGACGCCTACGCGTGCGGTGCGCTCGCCGCCTACCTGATCTCCACGCTCAACATTTCGGCGTTGGAACCGCTGACCACCGGCAGCGTCGATGACGGTGCAGCAGCTGCTGATCTTCTTCGCCGCGAGCTGGGCGCCACCGTGATCGACAGCCCGCGGTCGTCTCCCCGGACGGCGCGTCGCACCCCGACGGCCCCGCCTCTCGTGCAGGACCCGCCGGTCTCCTACGACAGTGTGCTGCGCGACGCGTTCGGCGGCTTCGCGCCGACCAGTGAGCAGCGCAACGCCGTGGACCTGTACACCGCTGGCGGTGACCTCAAGCTGACCGCCGGTGCCGGCAGCGGCAAGTCGACGTTGCTGCGGGCGCTCGCCCGCCTGGATGCCCGACGTCTGCCGAACCGCAAGCTGCTGGTGCTCGCGTTCAGTGCCGAAGTGGCTCGCGAAGCGTGCGGCTCCTACCCCGACAACACCGAGGCGATGACCGTGCACGCCCTGGCCAAGCGGCGGCTGGCGAACACCTCCTACGGTCCGCTGCTGGGCAAGCTGAACGCGGAGTTGCCGACGTGGTCGACGACGGCGGCGGCGATCCTGCCACGCAAGGTGGTGGTGGATCTGCCGGACGGGCCGCGGCTGATGTCGTCGTACGCGGTCGGCCGGATCGCGTTGCAGACCGTGGAGAAGTTCTGCAACACCATCGACGAGACGATCACCGCCGCGCACCTGCCCGACATCGCCGGGATCGGTGCGGGCACCCTCGCGCACGGCCAGTTGGCCGACGTGGTGGTTCCGGTCGCCAAGCGGGCCTGGAAGGACATCCTGAACCCGGACAGTTTCGCCGTCCGATTCACGCATTCGTCGTACATGAAGCTGTTCGCCGACATGCGCCCCACCTTTGGTCACAGTGGGGACGCTCTGTTGTTCGATGAGGCGCAAGATGCGGCGCCGCTCGCCATGCAGATCGTCGGCGACCAGCACCATCTGCAGCGCGTGTTCGTCGGCGACTCCGGGCAGGCCATCTTCCGGTTCACCGGCGCCGTGGACTCCCTGCGCCGCCTGCCCGCCGACCACACCGCCGCCCTGACGCAGTCGTTCCGGTTCGGCGAGTCGATCGCCGAGGCAGCCAACGTGTACCTCGCCAAACTCGGCGAGAAGCTGCGGGTACGCGGCAACCCTGCCATCGACGACGTCGTCGACTGGGGGATGCGGGACGTCACCGCGGTACTGGCCCGCACCAACGCAGGCGCATTGGAAGAAGTGATCGCCGCCCAACAGGCCGGGAAGTCCGCGGCCCTGATCGGCGACACCGATCGGGCGCTCAAGTTCTGCGGGGTGGCCCGCCAGCTCAAGGCCGGGCAGGAACCGTCCGATCCGGCGTTCGCCGCGTTCTCCACCTGGCCGCAGCTGCTGGAGTTTGTGGAGCAGCAGCCCGGCAGCAGTGAACTGGCCACCCAGACCAAACTCATCGAAGAACGCGGCATCGACGCCATCGAGTCGGCTCTCAAGAGCCTGACTTCCCCGCAGCGCGCCTCGTTCGTGGCCAGCACCGCCCACAGCGCCAAGGGACTGGAGTTCGATCGGGTCAAGATCGCTGACGACTTCGTCATCGACGAGGACCACGCCGGCCCCCACGCTCCGTCGCCGGAGGACATCGTCGACGAGCAACGCCTGGCGTACGTCGCGGTGACGCGGGCCCGCCACGCACTCAACCCCGGGCACCTCCTCGAACCTAAGCAACTCTCCGCCCAGCGCACCGCGCCGCCGGGAATGCTGCTGTGAGCGGCCGGCCCGCGCGCGCCCCGGCCGGGAAAGATGTGGCCGCTACAGTGTGAGCACTTTGAAGCCACAAGGAGTGCCATGACCCTTTCCGACCAGGACGTCGCATCCATTCACGCTGTCGCTGACGCCGTCGAAACCATCGTGGTCGCCAACTGCACGCAGGGACGATGGCGGGCCGGTTCCGGCGTCTCCCCGGCCACCAAGAGCACGCTGCGCGCAATTCTCGACGAGGACCCCACCACCGAATACCTGGTGGGCACAGCGATCGACAAGGTGAATCAGCGGGCCATGATGGCGGCGCAACCGGAGGTGTTGCGCGCCAACATCGCATTGCTGCGCGCCATCGACACCTCCACCCCGCAGCATGTGGCCGCCGCGGCTCTCGCTGTCGCGCAGCTGTACAACCACACCATGCGGTTGAAGGTTCTCGACCCCGTTCCGGCCGGATAGCGTGGCCCGCTCAACGTCGTCGCGTCGGCGGCGACGTTCCCCGGCACGCACCACCCGGGCGGCCTCCGCGGCCCGCAGCTGTCCGCCGGAGGCCGCGGCCGGCGAACGCGTCTGGGTGCTCGATGTGCCCTACGGGTACCGGCCGCCCGGCGTGCGTTGGTACCCGAATCCGGGCGTCAACGCCTACATCGGGGCCGATCTACCGGCGGTGCTCGCCGAGTACGCCAGTCGTCCCTACACACGGCTGCGACGGCTGGAGGACTCCCTCAATGACAGTCCCGGTCCGCCGTTGCAGGTACGCCGACGCGTACCGCGGCCCATGCAGAAGCAGATGGCCGCCGAACTTGAGTCCGCGCTCACCGCCTGGGGTACCGCGGTGCTCACCGCCGCCACAGGCACAGGCAAGACATTCGCGGCCGTGTGGGCCGCCCGCCGATTCCTGCAGGATCGGCCGAACGCGAAGATCCTCGTCGTTGTCGACCGTCCATCACTGGTGACGACTTCGTCGTGGGCAGGAGTCATCGCCGGCCTCGGTGATGGCGGAATGCAGTGGCTGATCATGCCACCCGAAGCGAAGTCGTTGCGCAAGCTCCTGGGGCCCAGAGGCGCCCGCCAGGAACGGTTCGACCTGGTAATCGCCGATGAGGTGCAGAACTACCGCCACGAATCGGATCGGACGAAGGCGTTGCGGGCGCTGATTGGGTTCGGCAAGTCCGACCAGTCACCGCTGCTGGCCATCACCGCGACCTTGGGGCACAACCCTGCCGAATACCTGCTGCTGGCTCCCCTGCTCGCGCGGCTCCACCACGAACAGTACGGGCAGTGGCGCGATCTCGGTGCCCGACTGATCGCGGCCGGGCACCCGTTGGAGCCGTCCCGATTCCGGGCCGGCGCCTACTGCTGGTCCGAGCGGGCCCTGGCCGACCCGCTGTTACAGCAGCGGTCGGTCGAGCAGGTCCAGGCGACGCTGTCCGGGGCCAGTCCGCCGGCGTTAGTGTTTCGGGACGCACCGTGGGGCCCCGCGCCGGTACGTGCGGTCGGGGTGGCATTGACGGCCGATCAGCGGCGCCAGTACGAGGCGCAGTGGCGGCAGTTCCGCCGCGAGAATCAGATTGCGCGCACCGGTGGGGACAGCGAGGCCGGTCGGGCGGCGCTGCTGCGGTTCAGGCAGAAGGCTTCGTTCTTGCGGGTGCAGCACACCGTCGAGCTGGCGGTGTCGCAGGCAAGGAAGGGTCGGCAGGTGGTGGTGGCTGTCGAGCTGGTGACTGCGGCGGCCGATCCGTTGGCGGCAATGATCGAGGAAGCTGGGATCGGGTGTGCCCGCATCTACGGCGACCACGATGCGAAGGCTGAACGGCTCGCGTTCCAACTGGGCCACAAGCCGGTGTGCGTGGTGTCGAAGACGACGGCGATCAGCCTTCACGCCGGGGAGGAACTCGACGATGGTCGAGTGGCGACGTCGGCGCCACGTGTCGGGTTGATGCACCAGCCGCGATACTCGGGGATCGCCGCACAGCAGACGATTGGGCGCACGCACCGCGATGGGCAGACCTCGCCGTGGTTCCTGCTGTACGCGCAGGACACCGTCGAGGAGGAGGCTAGCCGGGTGATGGTGGAGAGATCGTTGACGGCGACAGCGTCCGGGGGTGCCAGTACCGCGATGTGGGAGTCGGTGGCCGGCATGTTCGGGGTCAGTTGGCTGTCAGCGGCCGACGGCGACATCGAGTAGCGACCGGAACCGCTCCGTGTTGGGGGCACTTGCGCTGGTGACAGCCAGCTCGGTCAAACCGGACACGATGTGACTTTGTGATGTGTCTAACGTGAGACACCTTGACTGCCCGGATCGAATTGGTAGTATCGGTGACGAAAAGCTCCAACACAGCAGAAGTTGAAAGTGCTGGAGTCCTGGCTTTAAGCCAGTTGGGTAACCTTATCTTCTCTGAAGAGTCTCTGGTGGCGGCAACGCCTACGTTTCCTCAAAGTCTAGATTTGGCTTCGAATTCCTTGTGGCCTGGCTTTATGCCAGGCCATACGGCTTTCTAGGGTCCATTCGCGCCACGTGCACTCTGCGTTGGCGGGGCCCCCGGCCCCGCCAACGCACAGCACGTTGAATTGGCTTCGAATTATTTTTTCCCCGGCAGCGCCGTGGCCTTGTGCGAGAGAACGGATCCGCGCACGCGAAAGCACACAGCCAGGCTGTGGGGTGCGTGTGGGGCTCAACATAGCTCTCATCTCCTCCAGTGATCGCAAGCATGGGCGCACCGGAAGAACCGATGCGCCGCGTAGACGCTTAGCGACTGGTGCCGAATCATCAAGCTCCAGGAGATTCCCGCCCCGGAAGGGCGGCGCTGAGAGCACAGTAACAAGGGACCGGATGCATGCGCAACGACCCCCCCAATCGGTGATTCTTATTACCCGCCGGCGACGGAAGGCCGGTACGACACAATGGGCACACAGGACCGCTAAGCCTTGCGCTCCAACATGATCCGAGGAACATTCCGTGTGCCGACCTAAGCCGGGCCCCCGCTGCCCCAGCTGCCAGAACCGTGCGCTGGCGTCGATCTCCGGGCGCCTCGAACGCCTCGCCGCCACCCTCAACGACACCCCGCCAGGGCCAGCGCGAGTGCGCATGGAAGCGCGGGCTCGCGACCTCGCCCGTCAAGTCGCCTGCCGCCGCGCCGACCTGTACGCCACAGCAGCCTTCCAGCGAGAACAGTCCGCTGAACTCGGCGACCTCCTGGCCGTTAACCCGAAAGACCCCAAAGCCGCCGCACTGGCCGCGCAACTCCTCGAAGGCCGCATCCTCGAGCTCCGCCGCCGCGAACAGGCCCGCGCCATGCCCCCCACACCGGACGATCCAGCCGCCCATCCCTACTACCGCGAGCTTGGTGACGCCCGCTTCGACCTCGCGCACGCCCAACTGCGCATGGACATGACCCGCACGACCGCGGAATGGCAGGTGTGGCAGAAGCGCCACCACGACTCCGCTCAACGCGCTGCGCTCGCGGCGGCCCGCATGGAAGCAGTCGCCGCCGGCGGCACCGACGGGTGGACCTCCCTCTCGCGTGAAGAACAGCAGCGTCGCCGGGACCTGGCCGCGGCCGACCCGACGCTAGCCACTCCCGTGGCGCCCCGACGATGGAAGGACGTCGTCGACGAAGCCCAGGACGTGCTCGACGGGCACACCCCTGTCCGGGAACCCCTCGATGCCAGCGGGTACCCGCCGTTCGGTGACGCCCACACCGCCGGAACCCAACCGGCCGCCGACACCAGCTCGCCCCCCGATTCGACTCCCGCCACCGAACCCGCCCCGGCCAGCCCTACGGGCCGGAACACCCCCGAACCTCGAACGGTGAAAGCCCAGGCAGCGCGGCGCACACGCCGTCGCCGGTCAACTGCCACCAGTTTCCGCAGTCTGCGCACGGGCAGCCGCCGCCTCGAGGCCGGTGCCCGCCGCGCCGACAGCGAGATCGACTCATCGCTGCCCTCCTCCTCGGCCCACCCCGGCGTGTTCGACCTGACTCTGCTCGACTACCTCATAGAGAAGGTGAAGTAACCGTGCCTCTGAACCGGCGAACCCTCGCGGCTGCCGCGCTCCTCCCGGTGCTGGCGTTGGCCGCAGGATGCGGCGATGACCAGTCCCCTGAGCGCCCCGACCAGAACTCCAGCACCGGCACAGGCTCGGCCGTCTCCCTGCCCGCCCCGGTCGGCGATGTGAGCGAGTTCCTGTCCGGTCTTGTTGCCGCCGGCGGCTGCAGCGACGCGCTGGTGACCGGGGTCGATGTCAGCCTCGCCGCGATCAACGCCTACGGCGTGAACGGGCAAGACCAGCCCGTTCACGGCACCGCGAAGGTTGTCGCCCAGCAAGGCTCCACCAGCGACGGCGTACCGACCTGCGAGTTCACGATCGACCCCGGGAACACCGACATTCCCCGCACGCTGATCATCGGCGGTCTGCCGGCGGCACAGAACGTACTGCTGTCGGCGACTCCGACCCCGACCATGGCCGACATGTACGGGGAAACCTCCGAGGCGGCGCCCAGCTCGTGCACCTCGGTGGGCTTGGACAAAGTCGCGGCCCGCGCCGAGGCTGTCCTGCTGACCACCGACGTCACCCCGGACTGTGTGACTGAGAATGGTTCGCATTCGGAGATCTACGACATCGACACTCGTGAAGTGTCCATCACTGGCGCAGGCGGCTACGCCAAGTCCGCGAACGGCTACTTCGCGGCCGCCGTAGACATCGACGCGGTGCGCACAGGCCTCACTTCGGATCTGTCGGGCGTGTTCGCAGGCTGGATTCAACGCGGCACCGACAAGGGCACCGTGCAGGATTACACACTGATCATCGGCTGACGATCTGCCGCTACCGTCACCGCTGCCGGGTGTCCCCGACGTACGGTAAGGCGGAAAGAAGCGTGCCATACCCTATGGCTCATGTCGCCGAACTAGAAGGAAGGAGACGACATCTCATGCACACCATCGCTCTCATCCTCGCCGCATTCCTCACTCTGCTGCTGGCCGGCCCCGCCCTGCTGCGTGGCGGGCTCATCCGGTCCTGGGTGCTGACGATCGCCTCGATCGTCCCCGTCGGCATCCTGTACCTCGCATTCCGTGGGGACGGTGACGTCTGGTTCCTGTGGCCGGCATTCATCCTGCTGTCGATCACCGCGGTCAAGTCCGCCACTGTTCTGTTGAACCTGCACGCGCACACCCCGGTCAGCCACAGCAATGTTGCTGCCGACGGCCGCCCCCACTGGGCAGTCTGACCTCCTACGTGTGAAGGCCCGCCCCCGGGGACCGGGGCGGGCCTTCACTCGTCTTAGCGGACCGGTGGCAGCTGGTAGTCCAGCACCGTCGCCAGGTCGGCGACGAACTCCGGCGACCGTCGAAGCGACGGCGATGCCTTCAGGTAAGTCACCAGGTTCGCCGGGGCCACCCAGTCGACTTGATCGTCGCCGTCCTCGACGACGGTCTGCTGGTGCAGAACGCACTCGTCGATGACTGCGTCGGTCGCCACCATGACTGCGCGGGCTACTCGACGTTGCCCTGGGGTCAGCAGGTGCAAGTCCACGGCGGCCGCCGTCTCACACAGCACGGTGGACACGATCATCGGCAGTCGGTCCCCGTCACGGGCCACCGGGACTCCGTCGTCCCCGTCGAACGCCGGTTCCAGACGCAGCACCCCCGGCGCGAACTCTGAGCGCAGCACGAACACTCCGGGCGGGCCGACGACCACATGGTCGATGAGATCTCCGGTGAACGCCGCCCGCGAATGAAACACGTACCAGCCAGCCGGCAGCTTCGCCAAGGCCTGCGCGGTCTGCTGGTTGGCGTCGACACGCTCTTTCAGCGTCGCCTGGTCCACACCCGAGGGCGGTGCCACTCCGAACATGCCGGACGCGAACGGTGACGTCGACAGCATGGGGATGCCAGACCGCAGCGACGCATGCTTGGCAGTGCGCCGATACGGCAGGTCGATCTGCCAGGTGAGGAACGCGACCACGGCGACACCGGCCACCAACACCACCCAGCCGCCCAGCAGCGGGGCCAGCAAGAACACTGCCGGGCAGAGGACCGCGGCGATCACCGCCGCCGACAGTCGAGGAATCTGCTCTGCGCGCGCCGACATCACCGCCATCACTGCCAACGGCGGCAACACCACCCCGACAAGCAGGAATCCCCAGTTCAAGCCGCCCGACCAGGCCAGCCACCCGGTGGTCGCGCCCGCACCAAGCCCGGCGATAGCCGCGGTCGCAGCGCCGCGCAGCGCGTACACGAACGCCGCACCGGAACCGATGGCGGCGGCAGCGAACACGGCGATCACACCATTCCAGGCGGTGCCCCAGAAGAACTGGGCTGCACCAACCACCCACAAGGCGGCCAGTGCCACCACGAGAACCCGAATGGTGGTTCGGTCGCGGTTGTGGCGGCGGTCGTTTGCGGCGATCCCGCGGAATGACGCGCCCGCGTCGGCGACCGCATCGTTGCCCAGTGCACGTCGATTCATCGGCTTGGTCCTTTCTCTCGACAGCGGTCAAAGTAGCTGCGACTGCACGCCGGTAGCGGCATCACGTCGCGTCCAAGTCGAACTGGGTGACCTGCCAGTTCCCGTCGCCGGTTTTCTCTGCGGTGGTGAACACCGTCCATTCCTGTTCGGTGCGTTCCTCTGCGTTGCCTGCCGGCTGGATGGTCTCGGTGACCGTGAGCACCTGAATGGTTTTCCGGTCCGTGTTCGGGTTGCTGCCGTCGGCGCTGGTGATCTCGTTGGGTTCGCACTCCCCATCCACCCAGGCCTTCTCACTCACCCATGACGCCCACTTCGGGTACGCGCGCGATACCTGGCCAGCCTTCGTCAGGTCGGCAGCCAACGGGTCAGCCATCAAGTCTCGGGCCCGCAGGTAGGACGCCGAGTAGGAGTTTTCGGTGGCGGCGTCGCGCGTGAACACGATCGTGCACATTGCCACCATCACCGCGACCGGGTCGCCGCGGTCGACGCCGAGGATGTCAGCAGTGGGCAACGATCGTGGCTGCTCGATGGAGGGCTCGGGCACCTCGTACGGTGCCGGCGATCGTTCAGGCCCAGACGAGCACCCTGCGGTGGCGGCCACGACCATCGTCATGGCTGCCACCGCCGAGACTGTGGCGCGGGAACATTTCATGGCCCAACGGTAGGTGGACGCCTTTACCGTGCGCGGCAGCGCCACCGGCGGGCGCAGCTAGCTAAACGAGAAACTCTGCCGGGTATGCACGTGGTCGGCATGCCCAGCCCAGTCGGCGGCGTAGTAGCCGGCCTGGCTGGTGCCCGGCCCGACGAGCTGTCCGTCGGCGATTCCGATCTTCTCCCCTGTCGTCGGGTTCATCCAGATGACCTGCTCCAGGTCGCCGCGGATCGTCTTGAGATATTCGGCGAATTTCTGCATCGCGGGCACCGTGCCGACCCAGTCAATGCCCTTGTTCTTGCCGTCGGACTCTTGGTGCCCCGGATAGGTGGAGGCCTTGACGTTGAATCGTCGTTCGAGGTCGTGAACCCACGACGGGAAGATGTTGCCGCCGTTGCCGTATCCGCCGGTGTTAGTCCCCACTGGCAGCCCGTACGGTTCGCGCGGTCCGCTGCGGCGGCTCCCGGTGTTGAGCTCCCCGCCGCCGCCGTCGAACTTCTTGGCCGCCTCCATGATCTTCTTGACGTACGGCTGAGTCTGCGTGGTGTAGTCACCACCGGACGGCATGCCGCCGGCCGCGATGACTGCACCCAGACCAGCGTTGTAGGCCGCCAACGTCAACGCGACAGGATCACCCTTGACCTTGCCTTCCTTGATCAGTTTCACGATGGCCTCGTAGTCGTTGCACATCATGTGGCCTTGCGCCATCGTCGCGTCCGACGCCTTGCGTGGGTCACCAGCACCGGCCGGGCCAGTAGGTTTACCGTTCTCGTCGACCGGTTTACCCCACGACGGCCACGTGTACGGCATGAACTGCGCCGACCCCATCGCCCCCACACCAGAGGTTGCCTGCTCGTTGAACCCGGACTCTTGTTCGGTTTGCGCCGCCAGCAGCGGCGCGGTCATGCCCTCGCAGATCGACCCGGCCAACTCCAGCCACTTCACGAACCGTTCCGGGACTGTTCCGGGCTTGAGTCGGCGCCCGCCACTGCCCTGCATGCACTCCACGTCGTCGGCAGCGGCCTGCATGTCCGAACCGGCCTGGGCGTGCGGGTCCTCCCACAGCGAGGTGACCGCGGCGATCGACAGCTGCTCCCACGACCCGTACGTCGGCGCCATCGTCCGCTGCTCGGGATACATCTGCACCAGCACGTCGGGCAGCTGGTCGGTGGCCCACCGCGGGTTCTTCGCCGCCACTTCCTTCAACCGGGCATAGAACCGGTTCGCCGCGTACGGCACGTTCACCAGGTTTGAGGATTCGCCGGTGTCGGCGCCATCGAGGGGCACTTCACCGAAGATCCCGGTCCGAGGATCGTCGGAGGTCGGCGTTTTGGAGACGAAGTTCGTTTGAGCTCCGGCATAGGCGATCGCCAGAACCGCGGCCCGCCCTTCCGGTTCGATCTTCGCGCGCCGCGCCGCCGAGATCAGCGCCTTGATATTGACCTGCTGCTCGGGAGAGAGCTGCTGGGACTTCTGGTCACCTTCGGGCTCGTACGGCTGCACCCCGGCCGGGGCGTCCTTCCCTTCACCTCCGCCGCCGTCGCCGCCACCACCGAGGCCTTTCACCGTGGCCGTCGGCGGGCCGGACTGGTTGAACGAAACATGCACATGGTTGTTGTGCTTGTCGTTGTCGCCACCGTTGGAGCCGTACCCGGACCAGTTGCCGCCCTGCCAGATCCGGTTACGCCAGATCACATACTTGACGTCGAGTTCCCCGGCGTTGTCGATGAACAGCTGCGCGATCTTGTCGCCGGTGGCGATCCCGCCGGCGGACGCATAGTTCTCGACCATGATGTCGATAGCCGAACCGGTGCCATGATCCATGGCACCAGCACCTGTCCGCAGACCACCAATGTTCTTGACCTGCGGGAACCGGGCAGCAGCCAGGCGCATTCCGCGTTGCGCGGCGGCCTGAAGGTTCTTCTCCTCCCCCTTCGTGGTGGGTGGCAGATCCCCGCCACTTCCCCCAGCGCCCTTGTCGTCACTCGCGGCAGAACCCTTGGTGTCGCCGCCCCCAGCGAAGGTGCCTGCCGGTGCAGGCTTCTTGTGCCGGATCCCCGCAGGCGCCGACGGCGGCCACGCCCCCCACCCCTGCGTCTTCAGGACCTGGTTAGCGACTTCCATCTGCTCAGCCTTGGTCGCCTCGTGCGGCAGCTTCGCGTACCGGCCGCCACCGTTGGCCGTCCATGTCGACGCCGTGAACTGGACGCCCCCGTAGTAGCCGTTGCCGGTGTTGATCTTCCAGTTGTTGCCCGACTCCAGCTTCGCGAGTTTGTCCCAGTCCTCCTCGGTGACCTGATCCGATGAGGTCGGTGCCTTCGTGGCCGCCGCCCGATCTGCGGTCGGCGCGTCGCCGGCGGCAGAGTCGGAGTCGGCGGACGCCGCCTTGAACTTGCTCAGCCACGGCATCGGGTCGACGCCGCCCTGCGACTTCCATCCGCCCGGGTACACCCCGAAATGCAGGTGCGGGCCGGTCGACACTCCTGCATTGCCGACATCGGCGATGTGCTGGCCGGCCTTCACCTTCTGTCCGGGCTTGACCTTGAGGTGGCCGTCCTCGATGTGCCCGTACAGGGTGGTCACGCGCTGACCGCCGACGGTGTGGTTGAGCAGCACCCAGTTCCCGTACCCGGACGCTGGCCCGGCCTGCTCGACGACACCGTCGGCGACGGCGTAGATCGGCTTCCCGTGAATGTTGGCCCCGGAGAAGTCGATGCCGTCGTGCCAGGACGTGGCACCGGCGGCGGGTGCGTCTCGGCTGCCGAACCCGCTCGCCGACTTCATGTACTCCGCGTCCAACGGCGCACCGAGGCTCCCGGCGGCCGCCGTGCGCCCACTGCCGCCACCGCCGTTGGTGATTCGGGGGGCGGTGACATCCAAGCATTGGCCTGCGGCCGGGGCCTGGGTGCCTGCAGCTCCAGCTCCGGCCCCCATCAGCGGGATGCCCAGGATCAGCATCATCAGCACGACAAGGGAAGTCACCATCAGCAGGAACGAGCCGCCAGCTCCCATGAACAGCAGTCGCCGCCGCCGTTTCGCTTTCTCGTCGGTGCCGATGAAGCTGGTGACCATGCCGGCCACTGGTGCGGCTACACCACCGGTGGCCGCGGTCAACGCTGAGCTGGCGCCCTTGCGGACCGCGGTGTTGGCAGCCTTCTTCGCCGTGCCGTCAGGCTTCTTCGGCGCTCGCGGGCCAGCGCCCCGCGCGGGCCCCATCGGGGCGCCTGCACCACTGATCCGGCGTCGCCCTGCACCGCCCGGCTGATTCATCGTCACTGCTCGGGAGGGCCAGGGGAGGTCTGGGTCACGTTGACTACTTGGGCGCGTTCACTGGCGCCGCGCACGAGCATGTCGCAGGTGAAGGTGACCTGCTGGGTCGTCGCTTTGTCGCCGGTCTGGTTCATGCCGAGGATGAGTCGGTCGGTGGCCACGACCGCGGTGCGCCGCGCCCCTTCGCCGGTGACCTTGGCGGGTTTGAGGATGCGCACATCGAACGCTTTGACCTTGCGCTGCCACGTCCACGACCACGTATTGACCACGTTCAGCTGTTCTTGGCCGATGAAGGCGGTGGAGGCGTACATGTCCCAGCGCGCCATCCAGTCCGCGGCCGGTTCAAAGTCGAAGGGAGAGAACTCTCCGTAGCCGACCGCGAATGCTTCGCACACTGATCCGACCGCTTGGTCGGAGGTGCCAGCCACCGCTGTCGGGGTCGCCCGAACGTGATCGGTTCCCGCACTCGAGTCTTCGCCTTGTGTCGGCCCAGTCGACTCCGGTCCTGGCAACTCCAACGTCGACTCGACGCCGTCGTAGGTTGTGGGGCTGTTCCCGATGGTGTTCGAGCAGGCTGGTACCAGGGCAACCGCCGCCGCCGCGAGGCCGGCCAGCAGGCGGCGCACGATCATGGTGCGCCCCGGCGGGTTCTGGCCTGGCCGATCAGACGTTTCACCGTCATCCAGGCGCAGCTGACCACGACGTCGACCGCGACGATCGCGAACAGCCAGATCGCTGCCGGTTCAGTCCATGAGAACCCGCCCACGATCGCGGCCAGCATTCCAACCATCAGCCACCGCTTCCATGGCGACCTCACCGCACGCAGCAGCCACACCTCGTCTCCGCCAGCAGTAGTCGGCGTATGCGCCGGTTCCACTGGGGTGGAGGGTCGCGAAGTTGGAATGCTGGTGACGGCACGCCGCGGTGCCGGTCTGCTGGCCGCAGAGGTCGCGGATACGCGACGGCGAGTGGGGGTGTCGACCATCGTTACAGCCAGCCGCTGAGGGTCGATATGACGGACAGGACCATCGACACGGCCAGGACACCGATGACGAACCACCACACCGGGATGCCGCGCACGTCCTTGTCCATTGCTTCTCCGGCAACATCCCTGACGCCCGCGACGTCCATGCGCCGGTTCACGCGTTCCCGCACGGTGAGGGTTTCGTCCGACGCCGCGAGCTCGTCGTCGGCCCCGTACTCTGCGTTGGGGTCGTCGTACGGGTCGCGCTCGAACTCGGGTGCGCTGGGCGGTGCGGGCTGCACCTGTACCGGTTCGAAGGTGTCGGGGGTGCCGCCGGCAAGCTCGTGCCGCATGAGGGCTGCTGCCTGCTGCTGCGCGTCCAGTGCCCGACGGAGTCGGGTCGCCTTCATCTCGGTCAACGCCACCGCCACTACCTGTCCGTCAGACAGTTCCAGCACCAGTTCCATGTCGCTGGGATCGTCCTCGTAGTAGAGGACGTCGATGCCGCCGACAGGACGCTCAATCGTCTGCGCGGCCCCAGTGACTTCGGAGGTGCCGGGCCCGTTGGGGGCGGTGAGGCCAGCAACACCGCCGCTGACTGCTGTGCTGGTGCCCCGGTGGGCGCCGCCCGCGCGGACGGACACCTGCTGAGGCGGGGTCTGAGGGTTGTCCACCATGGCGTCTCCGAAGTTGTTGTCGTTTGGAGTGGCCTCACGATAGGGGCCGCTTCTTTCCGTCATTTGCGGCGCCGGTTGTAGGCCCGGGCCCGGGCTGCAGCCTTCGCCGCATGCTTCTCCTCGGCCGCCGAGAACGACCCCCGCTTCCATTTACCGACCGTGGTGCCCTCCCGGGCGTCGTCCATCCGTTGCTTGAAGTCGTCGGAGTAGTGCTGCTCATACATGCGGGGCGTGGTGTAGGAGACCGCGGCCGCTCCTTCTCTGCGGATTCGATCGGCGGCAGCCTTGGACTTGTCTGCCGTCCACGACCCGGCGTCCTTGATCAGTGAGGAGGCGGTGTTGGTGGCCTGACCGCCCACGGAGCGGGCCGGAGCCAGACGTGCACCCAGCGCACGGTCTGCGCGGCGTGCTCCGCGAAGCACCTGCTGCCCGACAGCGTCGGCCTTGTCCTTGGCCCAGGGGGTCATGGGGCTGGCCACCACGCGGGCACCCCGACCGACTCCGCGGGCAGCGGACGCCGCTGCGGCGGCACCGGCGACCGATCCGGTCGCCACCGAACGGCCAGCACGTCCCAGCGGCGACAGGCTGGAGCCTCCCCCACCACCACCACCACCGCCGCCACCACCGCCGGGCCTCGGCGGGCCACCGGCCGGGGGTCGGGTGACAGCCCACTTGGCGCCGCGCCCACCAGCGGCAGCTGCACCGGCAGTGCGGCGAGCAGCACCGGCCGCCGCCGACGGCCCGTAACGCACCGCGGCGTAACCAGCCAATGCGGTCGCGCCGGTGGCCGCCCGGGTCAAGCCCTGCGCCGGCCCGGTCATCGTGGAGCCCTGCACCTTGAAACGCTCTTCGAGCTTGCGGACACTGCGGAACAGGCCGAACAGCAGCAGGCCGGTGAACAGGAGTTTCAGTCCCATCGCCATCGACGCCCCGAAGATCAGGACGATCCCGGCGATCATGAACAGCGACAGCATTCCGTAGAGAATCCGCATCACGAACGCCTGACCGAAATCCTTGGCGTACTCGACCGCACCGGAGGCTTTGCCGGGGAAGGCGGCGAACAGTAGCCGCACCACACCAGTCCAGAACAGGACCAGCAGCATGAACTGCCACCACAGGCAGATCACCGAGACGATTGAGATGCCGATGCCGGTGATGACGGTGGCGATCAGTGCGACCAACGCTTGCGTCAAGTGCGGGAAGCGGCCTGACCCGTTGTAGGAGCGGGTGATTCCGGCTGCCTCATTCAGCTCCCCGTCCTTGGTCGACTTCTCGCGCAGGGTCAGCTGATTAGCGACAGCATGGTAGGGATCGCATTGGACTAGGTGCGCGAAGTCGTCCTTGGAGTTCATGCACTTGCGGCGGGACGCCTCGAACGAGGGTCCGCCTTCCTGCGAGATCAGGTAGGTCCGCATGTCGGTGCAGCCGCCATAGTTGTTGTAGCAGGGCAACCCCTGTCCGGCGGCGTCGTCTTTCGCCTTCACCTTGTTCTGGTCACCGCCCACGCGGGGATCCCCGAAGCGGGTCACCTTCTCGCTGCCGGCGATCGGCTTGTTCCCGGCAGCACCGAACTGGCCCAGCGCCCAAGGCCGGTAGGCCAGGCCCTCAGCGAGAATGCACGAACTGAATCGTTGACCGGGGGCAGCCGCAGTGAAAGCTGCATCCTGGCCGGGTGCGGCCGGCACCGGCTGCGGCGCCTTGCACATCGACCCTTCGCCGGTGAGTTCCAGTGCGGTGAACGATGTCTCGGCGATGGCCGAGTTGATGGCCGACGCGCCCTGGTCGATCGTTGATCCCAGGATGAAGAACCCGGACGTTCCGGGGTTGCTCCAACTCGCCGCAGACAGGCCACCGAAGAACAGGCCGCCGAGGATCAGCACTGCGGCGACACCACCGGCTTCTCCTATCGCCTCCCGAAAACCGCGCCCGGAACCGACTCCTCTGAAAATCATGCCGATCCCGGCGATAGTGAACATGAGCGCGGCGGCGGGGAGAAACAGATAGTTGAACAGTGCGTCGATGAGCGGGATGGTTCGGTTGTACAGAAACTCGAAGGGTCGCCCGGACTGGGAGATCTCTTTGAGCATGATGACGCCCTGCAGCAGGTACGTGTTCAACGACATGACCATGTTTCCGCTGGTCACCGACACCCACGGCATGATCGAGCACACTTCTTCGCCAGTGGCGTTCTTCTGCCAGTTGACGAACTTCAAGCCACGCAAACCCGAAATCTCGAACAGGGTGTAGTTGTCGAGAGAATTGTTGGGGCCCAGCCGGTCAAAGTTCCCGGCCTGGTCGGAGTTAGCGGGCACCGAGTTGGCGGAAGCATTCGGCGGCAGGCCCTTGACCTGACCGAAGTTGCGTGCGGGAAACATCGACTCGGGGCCGGTGCCCACAGACTCACCGGTCAGGTCCGGGCGGGTGAAGGAGCAGATGGTGGAGTTCACCTTGGATTCGAAGAAGTCACCGATCCCGAAGATGCCGTGTGCTTGCCCGGCCGACCCGAGCGACATCGTCAGTGCTGCGGTGACTGCCACCAACACCCCGGCGATCCACCGCGCCAGCCGCCGCCACCGTCCGGTCACCGGCGCCGCATGTCGGGACCGGAAGTACACCCCGGCCAACGCCGCCACGAACCCACTGAACCCGACGACCCCCACCCAGCTGCTGTCCGACCAGATGAGGGTGGGTGCGATGGTCGCCAGAATGGTGCCCTGAGATAGCGCCACACTCCATCCGACGTGGACACCGCGGTGGGGTGCCACGAACACTGCGGCGGTCACGATCACCAGCATGGGGGCGAGGAGAACCAGGTGGAACGGGACGGCGACGACACCGTCGACGCTCATCGCGATCAGCGCGCTCGCAGTCAGCACCAACACCGAAGTGGCCGACGCTGCCACCACACCGGCGGTCTGCGGAAAGTGGCGTCGCCCGACGGTGACTGCCATCAGGAGCACACCAATCGCCGCCCAGGACAGCGCAGCGCCGGCACCAGCTGTTGACCACACGCTTTTGACCAGAATCAGTCCGGCGAGCACTGCGGCGACCTCGCGCCACGGTGTACGTGAGATGAGGTGACCGGCTCGGGCGCCGATACCTTCCAGCGCAGACCAAACCGGTGTAGGCGTGGTGGTGAACACCATCGTGGTGGTCCCTTCCTCGGTTAGGCGACGGGTTCGACTTCGGGGTAGTCGAAGGACATCAAGCTGTCGGCGGCGTCGTCGATCCGGTCACGCACCAGGTCGCGGCGGGTCGTGTCGCGGATCTCGGTTTGCAGAGTCCACTGCATCGGGTCCGAGGAGATCGGCTGCGACTGGTAGCGGGTGCGTTGGCTGGCGTTCGTTTGCGCCGCACCGAACAGCTCCTTGAACAGCGGATCGACGGCCACCGTGCTGACCCGGCCGTCCATGTCCTTCATCGCGCACATGCCGGTCGGCAGCTGCAGCTGCTGCGCCAGGTTCGCCTCGTCAGAATCAGACAGCCTCATATCCGACCGCAAGATCCGCAGCGCGGACTTCGCCTCCGCCAACGAGCGTTGCTTGAACACGAACATCGTCGGGAACTGGTTTTGGTCGGCGTCGTCTTTCGCGGTGGCTTCCTCGATCTTGCCGATGTCGTCGGCCTGCTGACTGATGACGACGACACCGAAGTTCAGGGAGCGGCCCTGACGAAGGGCGACATTCAACATTTCGGCGCCAGCTGGCATGGCCGTGATCATGTAGGCCTCGTCGACGAACAAGATGCGGGGACGCAAGCCCTTCTTCCGCTGGTTCGGGCTCATGGTCTCCCCGATCGCGGAGAACAATCGTTCCACCTGCCACAGGACGGTGAACATCGCGGCGGACGCGTTGCGGGCACCGGTGTTGGTGGTGATCTGGGATGAGTCTTTCGGCATTTTGAAGCCGATCATCGTGATGATGGTGCGCCGGTGCGCAAACCCGCGCAGCGCGGACGCGTCGGCGCCGATGTCGTGGGTGCCGAACAGGAGCCGGGAGTAGTCGGATTTGGCTGCCGAGTCGAGTCGGTTCTGCAGCACCTTGACCCTGTCGAGGGCTTCGGTGATGGCCACCAAGTCGCCGCCACGGCTGGTGTCTGTGGCCAACATCTGCTGGTACTCCTCCACCTTGCGGGCGACGTGGGTCGCCAAGTCGGCGAGCCGCGGAAGTGGTGGATTGACGCCACTGACCAGCTGCGAGTCGTGGTGGCGGCGGAGCTCGGCGAACGCCAGGTCCAACTGGTTGCGTTCAGGGGAACTGGGGTGCAGGTCGGCGAACAGGTGCTCGATCTGGCGGCGGGCCAGCTGTTCACCGGCGTCGAAGTCGCCGGTGAGCAGCCACGGATCCATCGACCCGCTGGCCCCGAACGTCAGCGACACGATCCGCGTTTCGTCCCAGAACGCCTGGTTGATGGGCTGGAACTGGGATTGGTCGGTGCCAAGAACACCGCGGTTGGCTTCGTCCCGGAAGTGATCGTGCAGGACCTGGGGACCGAACGCGATGTAGTGGCAGAACTTCTCGAAGTCGTTCTTCGGGTCCAGAACAACCACCTGGGCACCGGATTCGGACACCCAGAAGAACAGGCTCAGGGCGAGCGTGGACTTGCCGGACCCAGACGCGCCGACGATGGCGATCCCGGCGCCAGCATTGCGGGCCATCTGCACGAATGGGTCGAAGTGGACGATGGAGCCGTTCTCTGCGGCATACCCGATCACATGCCCATGCCAGCCCAGCCGGTCCCCCAGCTTGGAGACTTCAATGTCGTCGCCGACTGTCGGTGAGGCGTCCATCCGTGCCATCGCCAAGACGTCCAAGTCCGTCCACCGGGTACCGACATCCATGCCGCCGGCGTCGGTGGAGGCGACCAGTTTGCCGATGGTGGAGGCGTCGAAGTCGCCGGGCAGCTGCTCTTCGAGCAGGGTCGCCTGAATGTTCTTGCGACGCTCGAGAACGCAGAAGCCCTTCATGACGTCACGCACGGACTGCTCGGACACGGCCAGCTGCTCCAGGCTGGGGGCGCTGATGCTGATTCGCAGCTGTCCGACCATTCCGGCTCGCGGCCGCAGTTTCATCGAGTCACGGACTTCTTCGGCCTCGGCCGCTTTGTGCCCGAAACTGGTGTCAGTGAGGGCTTCCTCGCTGCCATCCTTGGTGCGGTCACGGACTTCGTCGGCGATTGACGCGGTCGCCTTCAAAATCTGTTTGGTGAACACCGCCTCGGAAATCAGGGCGTACCGCCAACTGATCTCGGGCGGGTTCGGAAGATTGGCAAGCATGCGTCCCCACGCCTGCCAGTACTCGAACGGCACCTGCGATTCCGCGGTGGAAATAGTCAGGGTGCTGGTGAAGCAGGAGTCAGGTGTATCGGTCAGGGACGGCGCCGGATCGAAGATCTCGACGGCCGCCTGCTGCTTGAGGTTGCGGCCGGTGAAGTCGGTGAGCATGTCGAACCAGCTATTGCGCACGAAACGGGTGCGCGAATAGTCGCGTTCAGTGTCGACGGGGAACGAGCCAGAGAGGGGTTTGCGGATCAGCCATGACAGATCCGACCGCGTCATCGGCGACCGACTATAGGGGGCCAGCCGATCCAACACCTCCATGGCGAGCTTGCGAAACTTGACCAGTTCGTGGCGGGTAAACAGTTCATCGCAGAGCGCGTCGTCGGCGTTGATGGCGGCGGAGACCGCGTCCACGTTGACCGGCCCCTTCTGGTCCCCGATGCGCACCAGCAAGTAGTGGGCTCGTTCGGGAGCGGCCTCAGCGATATGCGGTTCCACCTTGCCGTCGATGAGCATGTTCAGCAGTCCCGACGGGTCCCAGTGCGAGTGGTGGTAGCTCTCCAACCATTCGGAGGTGTCCACGGGCCGATTGCGGACCAGTTCGTGGCAGGGGACCCGCGCTTCCCGCTTGGGGTGCTTGTTGGTGAAGTAGTCCAGCAGTTCCTGCCGCATGGCGGTGCCGGCGACGACAGTGCCTTCTTGTTCGGACGGGGTGTCGAACTCGTCGGTGGACGAGTTCAGTCGCACGCCGGTCCACACCCCGTTGTCCTTGATGAAGAAGAACGGGGCCTCTTCGGCGTACCGGTATCCCAGCCGGCGCGCGTCGACCCGCTCCTTCTCGGTTAGAGCTTTCCCCGTCGCCTCTTGCTGTTTGAACGGGTTGCGTTTGGTGACCCGCATCCAGATGGCGACGCCGCCGCCCACCACCAGCGAGACAACACCGATCATGATGATCAAACCCATGGGTATCTTCCGTTCTCTGCTGCTACTGCTGCGGGCCGGTGGCAGTCCCGTACGGGTTCTGCGTTTCGAGGTAGGCGTACCAGTCGTCGAACTGGTCGCGGTCGTCATGAATGAGCGGTGCGGACGCCCTGGGGCGCGGCCGGTACTGGTCTCGCCCAGTCAGCGGGGCGCCGACTTTCAGGCGGTCGCTGTCAGTGGGCCGTTTGACGATGACCACCCAATGCAACCGGTCCGGGGTGCGGTCCTCACCCGGATGTCTTGACCCGACCAAACTGCTGACTGCAGCGCGTTTGCCTGTCCGCCGCTGACGTCCGCTGGTGGCTCCGTTGAGGATGGTCGGCTGGGTGCGCTTAGACGTCACCGTCAGCATGATGCGGTCGATCGGTGCGAGCGTGTCGAGGGTTTCGCGGGAGAACCATACGTACAGAACTAGCCACGTCAGGAACGCCGGAATGGCAGCCAGCATTGCGGTGAACGGTGTGAACATCAGCAGCAACACCACTGCCGCTGCGACGCCGATCGCCGGGATCAGCGCCACCCAGGCAGCACTGAGGTCGACACCACCGAACTTCGCCAACGACAGGTCCCCGACGGTGAACTGCTTACCGCGGTGCTTGACGATGGGCGTGTAGTCGTAGGCGACGATGTGACCGACGTCGTGTTCACTCATGCTCGGCTGCGCACTTCTAGTTCACGTCGTTGGTGGTCTGGTTCTGGGTCGCCTTGGGCAGCTCCTGGCCGACGTTGACGAGCATGGGGCCAAACAGTGCGCCGCCGCCCAGGAGCAGTCCGCCGACGGCGACGATGGCGACCTTTCCCAACTGCTGACGCAGCTTGCCGCCTTCACCGAACGCGCCAAACATCATCGAAATAGCCAGGCCGGCGATGATCAGCACGATCAGCGAACCGCCGAGGGTCTGCGCGATGGAGACGGCTTTCTGGATAGTGCCGTTGATCGAGTCGACGCCGCCAGCGGCCAAGACGGTCATCGTTGAGGTAGTGGTCATGTTCATCTCCTTGGTAGGGATCTACGGGGTGTCCTCTGCCGACGATTCCGCCGGCGCAGGTGTGGGGGTGGTGGCCGTGTTCTCCGCAGACGGTGCAGTGGAGGTCGGACTGTCGGTGACGGGGCCGCCCGGTGAGCCCGGGGTGATCCCAGCGATGCCAGGCGCCTCGTCGGAGTCGGTGGCCGCCGCCGTGTTGCTGTTGCGTTGGGCCGCCCGATCCCCGGCAGCACCACCAGCGATGTCGGAGACCAGCCACTTCCCGCCGGTGCGCACTACCCGAATCCGGTAGGCCGTGGTCTGGGTGGAGTCCGGCGAATCCGATCGGCTGCCGGAGATCTTCCACGTCACCGTCACCTGCAGGGACGCCACGTCGCCGTTGCTGTACTGGACGGACTGTCCGCCGCTGCTTGAGCGGTTGGTGTAGGCGACGACCTGGTCGATCTGCGGGGATTTGAACTCGCCGTTGAGGCCCCGCTTAGCGTCCGCGGAGGCGTCAGCGGTGACCGCCAGGTCGATCTGGGTGCGGTCGGAAGCCGCCCACGCCGACAGGAACGGCTTGAGCAGGTTCGCCTGCAGGTCTGCGGCCAGCGTTGGGTCCGGCTCGCCGGCCGGGGTGTACCCGGAGGGTCCGGTCACACGCATGCCGGGGGTGATCCCGATGTCGCCGACGACGATCATGTCGTTGGACTCGTTGTCGGCTTGCACCCACACCGGCACCGAGTACGTCTTGTACTTGCCTGGCTTGGTCGACACCAGGTATTCGAGGTAGGCGCCGCGGCCAGTGTCGAAGCTGCCGGAGATTGCTTTGGCGCGACCGGTGTAGGCGATGGTGAACGGCTGTTGGACTTCCCCGCCGTCGGTCCAGCCGCAGCCGTCGGCGGCGCCGCCGGTGCTCATGGACGCCAGTAGCGCCGCGCGAGCCTTCATCTGCTCGCGGTCGCCGTGCGTCAGGCAGGTCTGCAGATACTGCTCGCCGAACGCGGCCATCGCACTGATCGGCATGGTGCTCAGCCGGTAGGCGGCAGCTTCCCCGGGGCTGACCGCTCCCTCGGCGGGGACGGCGCCACGCCCCCACGTGATCCCGATGAGCAGAGCCCCAGCACTGACCGTGGCGGCGACGGCCCCGGTGAACGCGAGCCGTTTGGTGCCCCACACTTTGTTGGTGCCGATCCCGATCTTCTGGCCGGGTTTTCCCACCGGGAAGTGTTCGATCGGCACGCCGTGCTCGTCGTACAGGTCGGGTAGGTCGTCGACCAGCTCGTCGGTGCTGGCTCCGCCGGAGTGCCACAGATTCTTGACCTTGCCGATTGCGCCGGACAGGCCGGTGCGATCGTCGATGGCGAGACCGGCGTTGGTGACGGCAATGAACTTGCCGTCGGCGTCGGTGAAGATCGAGTTGTCGGCGTCGACGGCGATGTAGCCGGCACCTTCGGAGGCCACGTAGTGGAAGACGCGGCGGCCCTTCTTGTCGACGCTGTAGTCCTCGTCGGTGGGCTCGTACACGTATGCCTCGTCGGCGACGGTTTCCTCGTCGGCGGTGGCGAGGTCGTCGGCGGCGGCGATCCTCTCCAGGTCGGCATCCGCTTCGGGATCGACCAGTTCGGCGTGGTCCGGCTGCAGGTCCTCGTCCGTCTCCCCGTCGTCGGCGGGGGAAGCCGCCGCCGCAGGCACGGCCGGCATGGGCGGCTCGGCGATGTCGGTGGGCCGTGCGTGTCGCCCGATCGAGGTGACTGTCGGCAGTGCTTCGGTGGGCGCGGAGTACCGCTGGTCCAGGACGCTGGCAGCCTTGGCGATCGGCATACTGCGCAGCAGGTCGATCCATTCGGCCAGGTCGGGGTCACAGCCGGGTGGTGCCTTGACGTTGGGGTCCACGGGCGGGACTGACGTCATGTACATCAGGCTGCGGGAATCGTCGCCATTGCCTAGCGGCGCGGGCTGCAGGGTGAACGCAGCAGGCACATTGACTCCTCGTCATGCGAGCACTGCGTGAAGGTTCGCCCCGGGGGTCATTCCTCATGCAGGTGCAGTGCAGTTTGGCTTCGAATAGTGAAACCGAGTGTAGAGCACCCCTTTTCCCTTCCGATTCGCTTATTTGTGCAGGTAGGAGACGTGACCTTTGGCGGTGGCGAGGGGCGCTAGAACTGTGGGAGGTCCCCGCCGCCGTCGGGAAGGGTCGCGGCGAACGGATCGTCGGCGAACGGATCGTCCGGCGGCACATCG
Organism: Gordonia phosphorivorans; assembly: GCF_042432625.1. NCBI lineage: Bacteria > Bacillati > Actinomycetota > Actinomycetes > Mycobacteriales > Gordoniaceae > Gordonia > Gordonia phosphorivorans. Next base: position 131,268 of record NZ_JBHLWV010000006.1, read on the forward strand.
TCGTACGGGGGTTCTTCCGGCGGCGGCGTCGCGCCACCAAACGGATCGACCGGCCCGGCCCCCTGCTCGCGGCGGTCGGGGCTGGGCGGGGTGTCGGCGGGTGGGGTGCTGGCAGTGATCACGTCGGGGATCGTGGTGTCGGCCAGTCGCGCAGTGTTCAGTGCGTGCAGCTCCCGGTAGAGCGGATCGGTGTGCTGGGACGCCATCCGACGATGGGAGGCCAGCTTCGCGGCCAACCTCGAGCGTTCGACGTCGCTGTCATCGGCGTACGGGTTGTAGTCGTAGGGCGGCTGTCCGACCGGCACCATCTGCAGAACTTCATGCCACCGGTTCGGTCCCTGCGCGCCACCGGTGTGCACGGCAGTCAGTTCCGGTTTCTTGGTGATCCACACCATCTCGCGCACATCGGTGTCATCGTCTGAGCGCAGTCCCTGCACCGACCCGTAGGGCACCCGCGGCATTTCGGTGTCGGTGGCACCGACCTCCTTGGCCTTCTTCGCGCCAGTGAACAGGCGCATCCGGTTGTCGTTGACCGACACCATGTCGCGCGGCATCTTCTTGACCACGACACCGGAGAAGTCGCAAAACTCGCGGTCGTCGACTGCTTCGCCGAGTTGAAGGGCGATCAGATCATTGGCCAGGTTGAGGAGTCGTTTCAGGTATTCGCCGGTCGAGTCGACAATTCGCACGTCAGCGAGAGACTGACTCGACCAGATCATGCGGACACCGACGTCGGCGGACTTGTTGATCAGCCCGATCAGCGATTCGGCCGAGGCCGCGTTGGCCACAGAGCCGAGTTCTTCGATCTGGACGATCACTGGTGGCCACGGGGTGCCGTCGGCGACCGCGCGGCTGGCTCGGGAGGTGTAGTCGCGCAGCGTGGACACCGTGTTCTGCAGGTCCAGCAGAATCATGGAGGCCAGCATCGTTGCTTCCTGCTGGTAGTCGGCCGCAGACAGGTCGAACAGGACGATTTCGCCGCGCACGATGGCCCGCAGCAGGTCGATGCGCAGTGACGGTGAGGCGCCGGGCGACAGTGACTGCGGGTAGAACGCGGACGAGTTGACGAACGCGGCAACGATGGAGCGGGTGTCGGCGATGGCCGAGGACGCGATCGACGAGCGGTTCTTGGCGTCTTCGGCGATCGAGGCGGCGCGCGAGCTGTAGGAGTCGACCATGGCTTGGGCGTCCATTTCGTGGAGGTGCGGGTGATGGTTGCGCACCAGGTCCACGGACAGTCGTTTGCTGGCACGGACGAGGGTGTCCATGTCGAGCATTTCCAGCAGCACCTGCATGGAGCGCTTCTTGCGGCGCTCGGTGCCGCCGTTGGCGAGGGTGCGAACCTCCCATTCCTGTCCTGAGAGGCGGGCGATGTCCCAGGCGAGGGCGGAGATCTCGATGGCGGTTCGCCGGTAGACGTCGCTGGCGTCGCTGTGGACGACCGCGTCGATGAGCATACGGGCGCGGACAGCGCCGGAGCCGCGGTCGAGGGGGTCGTAGTAGCAGGGCGCCGGCGGCTGGTAGGGGTGCTGTGGTTCGAACGGCCCGCCGCCTTTGGGTGCCATGGTGAAGTGCAGGAAGTCTTTGCCGAGGCGTTCGGCGTCGCGGGCCTTCTCGCGCACGAACCCGGGATCGGGTTTGGCGTTGATGATGATCTGGCCGCTGCCGAGCAGGGCTGATTGTTGGCGTGCCAGTGAGTTGGCGAGCCGTGTTTTGCCGGACCGGGTGGTTCCGACGATGACGACCGACTTGGCGAGGTCTTCGACGCGTTGTTGGGCGACGTGACCGTATTCGCCGACACCGAACGCGACCATCTTGTGCTTACTGCTCATGGCTGGTCCTTCGGATCGTGTGCTGGGCAGGGAGTGCGAACGGATCGGCGGGATCGACGGCCGGTGCGGTCGGGGCGGGCGTGGGTGGCGGTGAATCAGGTTGCGGCGCAGCCGATTCGCGGCCTGTGGTGGACGCGGTCGCGGTCGCGGTCGGCGCGGCGGCGGTGGTCTCGGCTTGGAGGGCGTGCAGGTCGGCGAGGAGCTGGTCGACGGTGGCCGGAGTGGGGGGCGCCGGCAGGTAGTGGCCGGCGGCAACTTTGGCGCGTTCGCGGGTGATGCGCATGCGGTCGAGGGTGCCCACGGGGCGCACGTTGGAGAAGCGTTCGCCTTCGATGGTTCCGCGTTCGGCGCGGGCGTGGGAGCGGTAACGGACCACGAGGGCGCAGGTGAGCATGGCCAGTGGCGCGGCGGCGATGAGTTCGGCGGCGAACGCCGAGGCCAGTGAGCGGTCGGCGAAGGCTGCGGCGACAGTCAGTGCGGAGTCGGTGTTGGTCGGGTCGTGTGGGAGGAGCCGTGGCATGAAGTGGCCGAGCTGGGCGAGAACCCAGCCGGCCCAGGCTGTGGCGGACTGGGCGGCCAGCAGTGCCACGAAGCCGGTGACCGCTGCCCACACCAGGTACCAGCGCGCGCGGACGCGGCGGTATTCGTGGGCGAGGATTCCGGCGACGGTGACGGCGACGTACCCGGTGAACAGGAGCGTTGCGATCAGGAGTGCCAGGATCGCGAACGGCAGGAGTTGGCGTTGTATGGACTTTGGTGCCGGTTCTGCGGGGGCAGGGTCGGCTTTGGTGAACAGCCCCAAGACGGTCTCTCCTGTGCGAGGTCGGATGGTGTCCTGATTATGCAAAGGGGACTTTCTGCGCGCGCGCGTGAAAATTACTGGGTCCCCGCCCGCGTGTCGCGCCGCACCGGCGCGGCAGGTGCAACTACCGTCGGAGACGCAGCTATTCGGCGCGCCGCCCGCGCCAAATCTTTGCGAACCGAAGACCGACCACGTACGCTCCGAAGCAATTCGAAGCCAGATCTACGCAGGGACTCGCCATGACAGCATCCTTGGGAGGACGCCCATCTAAGGGGCGGCGCCCACACTCACGTGCGTCTGCATCGATCGACAGCGCACGCATCATCGACAAGCTGCAGGTACACCACCGCCGCGCCAATGTCGCTGACGTCGTCTCGGCCGCCATCATCGTCGGCCTGCGCCATCCCGAACTGCTCGAAAGCGCGTCCCTGCGGTGGGCCAGCTGCCAGGCCCCCGACCCCGGATACCTCGAGGACCTGCGCGACAACGACACCGACGAACAGCCCGGCAAGTACTACCTCCGGATGCCGCAACTTCACCACGACGCAGTCGAAGACCTCGTCACCACCTACTACTCCGGGCCCGATACCGGCATGCGAATCCGGTCGGCACTGCTGTGGGCGGGCCTGCACCACCCGCGCGAGATCCCGGCCGCACTGGCCGAGCTCGACCAGTTCCAGCACCGCACCGCCAGCGGCGTCACCCTGGGCGACCTGTACCTGAACATCATCGAAAACCGCACCAGCCGCGCCCCGCTCAACGCCCGCGCCACCCTGGAAGCGGTCCGCCAGCTCCGCGACGGCATCGACGTCGCCGACGTCGCCGCCGACACCGGGCTGCCCCGCAGACTCCTCACCGCGCTGTCGGTCGAGGCCATCTCCGCCGTCGAAGGGAGCCTCCAGCTGACCGGATAGCCCATCTCCCTCAGTCGATAGCGCGGCACACCGACGCGCCACGCGAGCTGCTAGAACCAGCTGCACATCGGCCGACCAGGATCAGGGCGCAGGAAGTGGATATGCGATTCCAGTCGCGGGGAGCCCGCCAAGCTCCACCACCGTGACCCGGAAATGCGAAATGCCTCCGCTTACGCGAAGGCATTTCATCAAGATTTAGCAGGGCCACCCAGCCACGCAAATCCAACTCCAAGCACCGCCCTGAGCCGAAGCTCGTCGATGTACTCGGTTCAGATATAGCACCCCGCCACAGGATGCGTTTGTCTGTCGGACTTCCTCGGGTACCTGCCAGGGTTCTCGCGTCGGTCCTTTGCGTGCTCCTTGAAAGGCCACGCACATGCGAGGGTACCCCCTTGCCGTGCGGAGGGTCCAGTTTCGCCACCCCTCCGCGTGTTCCCATTCGTCCCATCTGTCACACCCGTCTCGCCAGTCTCGGTGGTATGGGCTCGTATCGGTGGTCTCGGCCACGTCCGAGACCTCCAGGCGCCAGCCATGAGCGCCCCAGCGGCCGCCCCGCACACCGACCTTCACGCTGCCCTTTTCACGATCGGGCTCGCCTGGTCCGGTCACCCAAACACCGTCCGCACCGACCCACAGCGCCGGCAGGTGTACACCACCACCGAACGCGCCCCACTGACCGCGCGACTGCAGCAGCCGCCGAACTACCCGTGGGCCATCCACACCACTACCGCCGGCCGCAACCGCACCATCCTGGTCGCCGACTTCGACCGCGCCCGCACCGACTCCGACACCACCCCGGCACCGACAGCGGCAGCCGAAGCCGACCTCTTCAGCGCCATGCTCAGCGCCCTCGGCTGCCCGCACCTGCTGGTCCGCTCCTCCGTGCACGACGGTGTCGACTCCGGTCGCCGACACGTCCTTGTCCTCCTGGACCAAGCGTGGGAGCCACCCATCGCCGCCGCCGTCAGCGACTGGCTGACCCGACAGTTCCTCACCGTCGACCGCAGCCCGATGGCGGCCTCACGCACCGCGGCGATCCGCTTCCCCGGCGCCCCGCACCGCGGCGGCGGGCACGCCGAACTCGCCGCCATCGCCGCCCCCGACAACGCCGACCCCCACCACGTCCTCACCGGGCAGCTGCGCGCGCCCACCGACCTGGCCACCCGACTTCTTGCGTGCGACCCGGCTGGCGGGGCACCGGTTCCCGCTGACCTCATCGCCGGAACCGCCGGCCGCCGCATCGCCGATCCCACCGAGATCGACCACCTATGCCAGGCCGCAGCACACCAGATCGCCGACCGAGTCGGAGTCCTCGCCCCCGCCAACCCGGGCCACCACCGGCACCTGCCGCCGCCACCACCGCTACCGCCACTGGCCGCCATCGACCCCCAACTACTCGCCCCCGACACCGCCGTGCGGATCGTCGGCGGCGGCGCATGGGCCTCCCTGATCGACCCGCACAACCTGCTGCCGCACCTAGACGAGCTGCATCGGCAGGCCGTCGAAAGCCACGCCACCGTGACGCCGATGTGGCGCACTCAGGGGCACCGCATCTGCCCGTCCCCCACCGTTTCTCGCCCCAACAGTGGCGCCGGCCGCGACCCTCGACTGCGCGCTCTCAACCCGGAACTGGCACGATTCCTCAACGCCCCCGGCGAGCTACCCGCCCACCTCGACGCCTCCGCAATTCAGCACCGCGGACTCATGTCGCTGGTGGTGCGCCGCCTGTCGTTCGACGACGTCTGGGATCTAGCCCGCCCCGGCCGCCAGCTGTTCACTCACTCCTACTCCGAACGCGACGGCCGGCACAGCAGCACCCGAATCCCGCGCACCCGAACCCAGTTCCGCGAGCACCTGCGCCGCCAGTACCTTCGTGCCTGCACCGCAGTCGAAGAATCCGGCTTCGCACAGCCCGCCGACACCGAAGCAAGCACCGCCGCCCTCAACCACGTCAGGCGACTGCTCGCCGCCGCCGAACGCGACACGCGCATGGGCTACACCAAAGACGGCCACACACTCATGCGCGTTTACACCGCGCACCTCAAGCGCGCCGCCGCCACCGCCTCCCGCAGCTACTACGCCGGGTGCCGCGACCTCGCCGCCGACGCCGGAATCCGATCCCCACAAACAGTGGCAACAGCCAACGCCCAGCTCGTAGCCGCCGGTTATTTGATCGTCGAGCAGCCCTCCGAAGGGCGCCGGGCAACCGGGTGGGCCTTGGGTTCAGGACCTGATTGGACACAAGGGGAACCCGCACCCCAGACCCTTCCTCGGGAAGACCTCTGGCTACTACTGGCGACGAGAAGTCTGCATTTCCAACACGATGTGTGGCTGGCCTCGAACGCCCCGACCGCAGCCAGCCTGGTTCTGCTGCACCTGGCTCACTACGGGCGGCGAACAGTCCCCGAACTGCAGGCGGCTACCGGCCATAGTGCCCGCGCGATCGTAGCCGCCACAGCCTGGCTGAACCGGGTCGGACTCGTCGACGACCAGGGTGAACCCGCCGCAGATCAGGCCGCCTACATTGCTGCTGCCGAACGCACCCACACCGCCGGAGCCTGGTCGCGCCTGCACCACCGGTGGCTGTGCGAACGCGCCCGCTGGGACTGGTGGTGCGCCGAAAAAGACTTCCTCAGCGCCCGCAACGACACCCGCGAACAGGCGTGGACAAGTTCGGTGCTCGCCGACCGCGGTCGCTATCCGCGACACCCGGACAACACCCCCGACCACGGCGCCGCCATGACAGCGTGCGCGCACACCATCACGCTCACCGAGGTGACCCGATGAACCAGAACACCCTTCAGTCACGGCACCGGTACACGCCGCGCCGGAGCAGCATTCGCCGCCCGAACCTCGGCCGCCAAGCACCTGTCCAGATTCGATTCCTGCCCACCCCCGGACGGCACCATCAGCCAACGAACGAACGTCAAAATGCCGCGACGCTCGGGCCGAATGTCCTCTTCCCACAGCTGCCGCCACACCTTCCACCGCTTGTAACTGCAGCGGTAACGGGCATGCAGCACACGCTGATCAAGGCTGTACTGCACACCCGGATCGTCGGCGGTCACCTCATGAACCAACATGGGCAGCGCCGGGCTCTGCTGAGCCCAGTTCACCCACTGGTACTCGTCAGGCATGGCGCGCTCGATGTAGCCGTCCCGGAACTTCCCATCAGCACCCGGCCGGCCCCGCAACTGCTTAGCGGTCTCGGGCACACACAGCCACTGCACCTGCCGGAATTGGCCGCGCCGGAACACCGGCTGCTGCTTCTGTTCCTGCTCACCAGTCTGCGGATTCGTGCGGACCACCGTCGTGGTGCGGAACCCTCCGAACCCGTCCGGCACCAGCCGCGCCACCGCCTTCGAGTAGCCGGCAACGATGGACGCCAACCGGTCATTGGCCTTGGACGCCAACTCGATCTCCACCGCAATCAACTCGCCGGTCGTCGGATGAATCTGCACAAAATCGGGGTAGCGCACCGAACCGGGCTGCGGATCATCCAGACGTTGACCAACCGCCGGATACGCGGCCGCCAACACCGAGTCATCAGCCACCAGCTCGCGATCGCCGCCGACTGGACCTGGCTTGGAACGCCACACCTTCCCGGGCACAATCCCCAACTCGAACTCGCTGTCGGCGAACTTCGCGCCCACAGCCTCCGAAGTCATGAACTCACGCACCACCGCCAGATCCTCACCATCAAGCAAACGGATCTGCCGTTCGGTGAGCACCCGAAAACCCTGCGACTGCGCCAACAACATGCGGTCAGCAACCAAGGCAGCGTGCAACAGATTGTCCGGCACCGACAGGTAGCGGTTCGCCAACCGATCGAACACCGGCGGCAACCCCTGCAACCCGACAATCTGACCGGCCCGCGTCGGCGTCAACACCATGCCCGCCCACTCCGGCACACCATCGTCACGGTTCAACAGGCCTGCAGCAACCATCTTCGACACCCGCTGCGAAGCCGTCGACTGCTTCCCGCCATAGAACCACTTCGCCGCCTGACGCAACAGCACCATGCCGTGCAACGAAGCGAACTCCAACAGCGCCTCATCACGGGCAGTACGCCGCCAGCCATGACCCTTCCGGGCCTCACCCGAACGATGCGAAACAACCTGGGAGGCCACACGACTGGACTGCTCACGATGCCAACGCGTAAACCGACGGTCCACCTGCGCGGCGTCAACGAGCTCCTGCGGGATCGCCTTGACCACCCTCACACCCTCCCAAATATCACGTCATTACCACTGTCATTTACCACAATGACCACGAACCTAAAACCCGCGACACGCCCACCAGCACAAACAAAGTCACAAAGTCATTTCAAAACCACCAACATTTTCCCGACTCTCGCACCAGCACCCACAACACACACAGCACCTATTTGAAAGCGTTTACGGACTGTGTGTGTTGCGGGTGCTGGTGCTCGCCGTCCCTGCCGTCAGGTGCGGCCCCTCATGCGAAGCAACGGTGTCAGGGCGGAATCGACCTATTCGGCCGATCCCGCCCTGCCCCCGGCTTCGCGGGCCACACCTGCCGGCAGTGCCGGGCCGGGGGCGCGCTCCCCCGACAGCCACGCTCACACCCCTACCGGGGCGTGATCCTGGGTCGGGTGGGACGCCCCCGGCGCGCAGCTACCGCAGGGGCCGGGACTGTGCAGCCGCCGTCACCACCGCCCGGCGGGCAACGCCGCCGACCACCGGCCGGCAACAACGAAGACCGCAGTCCCGCGGTGGGCCGCGTCCGCCCTTCGGGCCTGGACGCTTCAACCCAGCCCGGGTCACTGCCCGGTGGCGAGCCCCCTTTCCCGGGTCGGGTACCGCTGCCGGGGCGGGGTGGTGTCGACGACGGTGCTGGCTTCGCCGGTGACATCGACGCCCACCCCGGGGGGCGGGCTGCCGAGACAGGTCACCCAACTCGTGCCGCCGGGGTGGGCGACCACGGCCATCCCGAGCCGAGCAGCTGCAAGCCCCAGGCCCGGAGGGCGGGGCGAACCGCACCACACACACCAAGGGTCCAGGCCCGAAGGGCGGACCCGAACCCAGCCACCCGCCGACGACCCGGCGGCCACCGACGCCACCACCGCAGCACCCGTCGGTGTGCACCCCCGGCCGCAACCAGGCACCACACCGTCACCAACACGCAAGCCCCAGGCCCGGAGGGCGGGGCGAACCCCACCACAGCAACACCCCGGGCGCACCGGCTGCTCGTGGCGGCGGCGAACACCGGGCCATCGCACACCACGACGCCGGCAACGCAGCCACCAACCCCACAACACGCAAGCCCCAGGCCCGAAGGGCGGGGCGAACCGCCACGACCACACCAAGGGTCCAGGCCCGAAGGGCGGACCCGAACCCAACCACCGGTGGTGGCTGGGTCGGCAGGCCGCTTCGCGGCCTCCCGGCGGCGCGGCCTGCGGCCGCGCTTTTCTTCTTCTCCCCCTTCCGTAGCTGGGGCGGCGCGGGCTTGTCGGCCGCGGTGCACGGTCGGTGGATACGCGGGTCTTTGTGTGACTGGTAATGAGCGGCGGGGTGGCGTGGCGGCGTGGGCTGGCGGAGCGCGGCGGGCGCAGCTCGGCGCTGATGATTGGGGACAAGAATCGGGCGGGTTCGCACCCGTGGGTTCGGGCTGTCGGCGGAGGGCTGGTCGGTCGCTGGTCGGTCGCTGGTCGGTCGCTGGTCGGCGCGGTCGGGCGCGGGCGGGTGCGGGCGGGGCGGTCTGCTTGGGGACAAGGATAGAAGCGGCGGGCGAGGTGCCTGTGGGTGCGGGCCGCGGGCCGCGGGCCGGTGGCGGCGTCGGGGCGGGCCGGCCGCGGCGCCGGCGGGCTGGCTGTCGCGGCCCGATTGGGTGGGGACTGGCAGCTGGTGCCGGCGGGGGTGGCGCGCTCGGCCAGGCCGGTGGCCGTCGCCGTCGTCGACCGCGCGGCGAACAGTGCTCACCACGCGGGCGGGTCGGCCGATCGGGGTGGGGACTGGATGGGCTCGCGAGGGTCGGTGACCGCCGGGTGGCGGTGCCCGAGTCTGGCGGCGCAGACATGGGCGGAGGTCGCACAGGTTGGGGACAAGAACGACCTGGGTTGGTGTCGGTTCTCGGCGGCGGAGCGATCCCCGGATCCGCGGGCAGCCGCCGGGGGCGGCCCGGCCGGTCCAGTAGACGTTCGGCGGTGGCGAAAGGCGCCGGTCAGCGAGGGGACTGGATGCCCACCGAGCCGCAGTCGCGGCGGGCGCGTCCGCTGCGGCGGGATCGAGTGTGACCGGTCGCGGATCGGGCCTGCCGGCCGCCGAGATTGGGGACAAGCCTGTGGTCGGTGGCGAACCCGTGGGTGCGGGCTGTCGGGTGGGTGCGCCCGCGGGAGGCGGCGATCCTGCCGCCACCGCCGAACAACAGACCCAGCCCCTCCGGGCGGCGCCGTCGCGCGGTCGCCCGCCGATCCGTGTCGGCGGGCGGCAGTGTTCGCTCAGGCCCGGCTTGCACGAGCGGTCAGGCTGTCCGCTCCGACGTCCGCCGGCGGTGCTGGCACCGCGGACTGCCAGCGGACGCGGGCAGTCCGCTGGGTGCCGCAGGCCGGAGGAACGTGCTGGTGCGATTGCGTTGATCCCGGCCGCTGGTGCCGGGCCGACTCCCGGGGAAGGAACCTCATGAGCACTCCCAGCATCACCACCGATCCCGCCGCCGTCGATCCGACCGCCGTCGATCCGACCGACGTCGATCCGACTGCGGCCGCCTGGGCGGAACTCTCCTTGGCCGCCGCGCTCGTGCCGGAACTCGCCGTGCCGTTGCGGGCGCTCGCCGACCAGATGGGTGCCGTCGCCGCCGCTGACCAGATCGCGCGCTGGCAGATGCCCGGCGACGGCGGTGATCTGCCGTTCGCGTTCCAGGCCCTCAACGCCTACATGGGTACGCGCCAGCCCGGCGCCGAACTGCTCGCCGACGCCCACGCCGCCAACATCCGCTTCATCCCCGGCGACCAGCTGCCCGATACGTGGGAGTTGCCCGGCGTGTGGGTGTACGGGGACGGCCCGGATTCGTTGCTCACCACGCGGGCGGTCGCGGTCCTCGGCTCCTCCTCCTCATCCCGCTATGCCGACGGAGTGGCTGGCGACTTCGGGATCAGCCTGGCCGAGCAGGGACAGGTTCTGTGCAGTGACGGCGGATTCGGTGCCAGCAGCGCCGCCCTGCGCGGAGCGCTCGTCGCACGCGGCACCACGGTCACCGTGCTTGGCCGCGGCCTGGATGTGGCGCTGCGGGAAGCGGGGTCGATGAGCCGCCTGTACGCGGCGGCCGCCGAGGACGGTCTGCTCGTGTCGGCGCAGCCGCCCGGGTTCGCCGCCTCCACCGCCCGACGCGGCCTGGCCGGGGACATGATCGCCCGGTACGCCCGCGACGTCGTCGTCGTCGAAGCCGCCGTCGGCGACCCCGCCCTGGCCATCGCCGCGACCTCCCTCTCCCTCGAAGGTCACGTGTGGGGCGTGCCCGGGCCGATCAACAGCCGCCTCTCGGCCGGAGTGAACGCGGCGATCGCCCGCCAGCAGATGGTGATGCTCACCGCCGTCACCGACCTGAGCCTGTAGCCCCGCGACGACTGCCGGGCCCCGCCGACCGTGCGGGGCCCGGCCGACGCATCTCCGCGACCGGCAGCGGCCCCGCCGCCAGGCGGCTGTCCGCCGCAGCCTCCGCCCGGCCGGCACGGGCACTCAACGCCGGGAGCTGGCCTGCGGCGCGGTCGGCGGAACTTGACGGGGGCGTGAACGTGCCGCACCATTGTTTCTGGTACCGATAACTTTTCGGTATGAGCGACCAGCTACGCAGCACGTACTTCGTCGGCCCGAGCCAGCAGGAGATCCGCGACATGCCGGACTACGCGCGCGCCGAGATCGGCTACGGACTGTTCCTGCTCCAGCAGGGACGCGACCCGCTCAGTTGGGCTCCGGTGAAAACCGTCGGCACCAGCGTCCGCGAAATCCGCATCAAGCGGGGCACCGACATTCACCGCTGCCTGTACCTGCTCGCGGGCACCCCGACCGCCGTGTACGTGCTGCTCGCGTTCACCAAGAAGGACCAGCAGATACCCCACCGAATCCTCACCCTGGCCCGCACCCGCTACCGGGACGTGCAGGCCGTCTTGAAAGGACAGCGCCCATGAGCACGTTCATCCACGAAGAAGACCCCCTCACCGCCGTCACCGACTCCCCCGCCGAAGCCGAGAACCTGCGGGTGCGGGCGGTCCTGATGACCGCGGTCATCGACCAGATCGCCGCCCGCAAACTCACCCAGCGCGTCGCCGCCGACCTCGCCGGCATCACCGCGCCCCGCATGAGCGAGTTGTGCCACGGCCGGATCGACAAGTTCTCCCTCGACGCCCTGGTCAACATCGGCGCCGCCCTCGGCGTCCGCGTCACCGTCGACGCCTGACCGCACCAGCCCGCCGCGACGCTGCCGGACGCGCTACTGTCCGGTGGCCGGGCCCGACCGGCGAGCGGGTGGGCGTTGTGCCCTGGAGCTCGAGACATGACTAAGAAGTGAGGACACGATGACCGGACCTGGACAGCCTGGCTGGTACCGCGACCCGTGGGGGCCAGGGTGGCGGCGCTGGGATGGACATTCCTGGACCGCTGACGCCGCGATGGAACCACCGGCAACCGCACCGTGGTGGCGCCAGCGGTCGGTCGCAGTACTTGCCGGCATTGTCGTGGCCGCGTCGTTGGCGACAGTGATCGCGGTGGCCGCGACAGGAGGCGGGGACAGCTCGGAATCGACGAGCCAGGCGACCGAGCAGCCGTCATTTCCCGCGGTCAATAGCTCACTTTTCCCCGGTGTCAGCCAGGCTGAGTGGGAGGAAGCCGCCACCACCACGTGCACTCGTTTCAAGTCTCAGTACCGGGACCGGGACATCAGCTTGAACAACATCGCGACCTATATCCGGGTGAGTTCGCGGGAAGTGATCATCAGGAACCGTTGGCATGTGCAAGGCGGCGCGATGAGCGTCCCGCCCGATGAACTCATCGGGTTGGAGGAAGCGTTGGAGGAAGTGACCTTCGAAGGCCCCCTCGCGCCGTGCGGGCAGTATTCGAGCCAGTACCGACAAGCCCAAAGTGAACTCGACGCACTGACCTACTGAGGTAGCCGGCCACCGAATCTAGGCAGGGGGTGGCCGTCAGTGGAACTGCCGCACCCGACGAACCTGCGGAATCCGTGTCAGCTCGTCGGAGCACGCAGTAGGTGCGGCCGCCGCCAGCTCGGCTACCGCCTGCGGGCAGTCCGTCACCAGGGTTGTGGCCGCGTTAGCGAACGTGCCATGCAGCACCATCTCCCCGGACCGGTCGATGTCAAAGGTGAACGCCCGATCGTCGGAGTTGGTGAACATCACCGTCCGCACCGGCGCAGCGCCCGCGGTGCGGATCCGCTCGGCGGACACGCTCGCCAGCAGCCACCGGTGCTGACGCAGCTCAGTGAACGGGAACAGGCACGGCCACGGAATCTCGATGAAACTCATACCTAGAGTCTCGACCGCAGGTCCGACAGTGCGCGGCTAGCCACGATGGGGCGCCCCTGCGTCCGCCACGCACCCATGGGTGCGGGCTGTCGGCGGCGGGTTCACCCCGAACGGAAACGCCCAGGCACACCCGGCAGCAGTCGCGAACTGAGTGCGCGCGCCCGGCGTAGGTGGACCGCGGGCCACCCCACCTGCGGCGGTGTTCCTCGTTCGTCAGAGCCCGCCGCTACGCTTCAAACATGCAGGTCACAGCACGCTTGGGCGGAGTGAAGTCATGACACGCCGCTACTACATCACCGACGGACCGCGGGCCACCGGGATCATCGAATGCTCCGCCGACTACTTCGGTGAGGCCGCGCTGTCCGGCAGAGGCGTGGTCGACGTGCACCTAGCCGACGGCAGCGTCGACAGCATCGCCGGCACCCGATACCTCGAGGCCGATCTCCATCTCGTGCTGTGGGCTTACGAACACGCCGACCGAACCCTGGACGTGGTCTACATGGGCGCAACGCTGGCCTCCTACCCGCCCGAGCAGTGGGTGCGGTGGGAAGAACGCCAATCCCGGCCGTGCTGATCACTGCGCCGCGTGCTGTGGCATACGCCCAGACCTGGTGCGACTGAGGAAGCTCAGTTCCGAGGAGTCGGAGGGAACAGTCGGTCAGCGATCGCCTGCAGCTCCGCGGCCATCGCCACCGAGTTGGTCGTAGCGAAGGTCTCGGCGCCGCCCGTCGCCGTCGCATTGGCCGAGGCAGTGAACACCCGGACTGCGCCGGCCAACTCCCGGCCATTGGCGATCGCCTCTGCCTCCGCTCTGACCAACTCGGTGACAGCCGCGGTTTCTGCGGCAAGCTGACCTGCCTGCGCCTGCACGGTCTCCGCCTGAGCCTGCGTGGTCGCCGCCTGCGCCTCCACAGCGGCTTTTCGTGCCTCTGCTGCCTCATTTCGGGCGGCTTGGGCCTCGTCCTTGGCGCCCGCTGTCGCGTTGTCCGCTGCAGCGACCGCTCCCCGACTCACTTCACGGCCGAACACCCAGCCGACGGCGGTGAACACTATGGCCTGGAGGCCACCGAAGACGTACACATACCGCGACCACTTCTCCTCGGTGATGCCCTCGTTATCGGCCCAATTGAGGAGGAGCGCGCCGAACACGACGTATACGAGCAGCAAGGCGCACGCGAACCAGAACAGGAACAAGAATGGCTGCTGTTCACCCAACTCGGCCGGCTTATTGGAACCATCTGCGTCAGGTCGTTGGCCTGCTTCCTTTCCCTGCTCAACCCCCTGCCCAGCGTCCGGTTCAGCAATGGTCGGGGGCTCAGGATTGGTACTCATGAAGAAATGCTAGGGCCAAGAAACCAGCAGCAAGCAGCGATCGGCGATTACCGCCTGTACCGGCACTCCAACGCTGTCCGGCCGCCGTCACCGCTCGCCGCGTGCTGGTCGCGAGCAGCCTAATCCCCTCCCGCTGCAGGCTGTGCGGGCCCACCCGGCCAGCACCGATGAAGACCTCCACTGCCCGAAAGAACGCCGTCACCGCCGGCGGCGGCTGCCTGGTTCGGGTTGCCGCAATCTGGCGGCGGCCACTGGCAGCGTGATCGGCAGTCAACCACCCCCGACCACCGCAGGAGAACATCGTGTTCCTCATCGTTACCAGCACCGAGATCGCCGAAACCAGGTCGTGCGTGGAGGTGCCCGACCACTTCGACGTCGCCAACTCCGAGCACCGGTCGGCCCTCAACGAGGTGCTGCTGCAAGGCGAATCGGGCGGCGACATCAACTCGCGCACCCTGCAGATCACGGTCGACGAAGCCCCCGACTGGCACTGCGACCTCACCGTCGACGACGACGAACTGACCGGCCCCACCATCCCGTCCACCCCGCCGACCCCGAACTCGTGGAACACGTGGACGTTCTTCGGGCACTGGGAAGATTCGATCCTGGTCATCGACGTCGTCCTGGCCGGAGAGCACGCCACCGGGCAGGTCAGCGTCGAAGGAGTCTCCGACGTCGACCGGTGGTGCGCGATCGGCAGCGGACCCACCGCCGAGGCCGTGCTCGCCGAGCTGCGCGCCGAGTACGAGAACACCGACAGCGAATAGAAGGGGACGCGAATCGTGGATATGACTCCGGCGCGCACCGGCAGGGACCGGCCGATCAAGGGGCCCGCGCCCCGCCCGTGCGCGTCCTGCCCGTACCGGCAGGACGCGCCGTCGGGGGTGTGGGAGGCCAGCGAATACGAGACGCTGACCGGCTACGACGCCCCCACCTACGCCCAACCCGAGCGACTGTTCCTGTGCCACCAGAACGACGCCGACAGTGACGCCGCCCG
Organism: Gordonia phosphorivorans; assembly: GCF_042432625.1. NCBI lineage: Bacteria > Bacillati > Actinomycetota > Actinomycetes > Mycobacteriales > Gordoniaceae > Gordonia > Gordonia phosphorivorans. Next base: position 146,641 of record NZ_JBHLWV010000006.1, read on the forward strand.
CCTGTGCGGCGGCTGGGTCGGCTGCCACGGCACCGAGCTGCTGGCACTGCGCCTGGCCACCGCCGACGGGACACTCGCCGCCGAGGACGTCGACAGCACCCTCACCTACAGCTCACCCATCGCCCTGTTCGGGTCCGGGCGTGAAGCCGCCGACCACGGTGTCGCCGACATCGACCAGCCCGGAGCGTCCGCGCAGGCGGCGATCAGCAAGATCGTGCGCCGCCGACGCCTAACCTAACCGGCCGGGTCGACCGGCACCTGATCCAGTCGTACCGACATCGGCCACGTCACCGTCTGATCAGGTGCCAGGAACACGTCCGGGTTGAACTCCAGGCCGGAGATCACCGTGTCCGCCTGGAACCGGCCCTCATCGACCATGAACACCACCAGACCGTCAACGTCACCGCCGCTGGTCGCCGGGTCAGTGAGCAGCCCAAACGACCCCGGCAACCCCGACAGGGCTGTTGCTTCCACGTTCTGTCCTGCTCCGCCGGCGAGATGCCAGTGCGGGGATGCCGCCGGCAGCGTCCCCGACGACACCCGAATCGACACCGGGAACACCAGCAGTGGCGTGTTGGCCGAGGAGCGGGTGCGGTACGGGTCGCCGACCTGCACCGTCGCGTCGTAGTCGTCGCCGCGCACCACCTGCACCCGCCCGGCCCGCTCCGCGGTGCTCGAGGCCGGCGTCGGCCTGTCCGCCGTCGACGAGCTCGCCGCCGACGCAGAGGCTGTTGGCGTCGCGGTCGCCGAGTCCGACGTGCTCTCCGTGCACGCGGTCGCCGACGCCACCACGACGACGGCTAGGCCGGCGGCCGCCCGGCGGTCATCGGCGGCCGCCGGCAGCTGCGACGGCCTGCTCCGGGGTTCGGCCGGCCTCCCACATGTCGTTGAACCCGTCGAGAGAGAAGCCGTCGGTTTCGTCGTCGCCGTCGACACTCACACCCAACAGCAGCTCCACCTTGTCGATCCACTTGTCGAAGTCGGTCGGATCGCACGCGGCCGACTCGGCCGCCCACCCCGCCAAGTGGTCACTGCCCGACTGCGCCAACACGCCTCGTTCGTAGCTCATGGAACTCACGGTAGAAGCCGCCCCTGACAGTCCCCGCCGGTCCCGGATACTCACTGCTGGCTCCCGCGACCTGTCCGGCGCCTGACTATCGGGCAACAGACTCGGACCCGCGGGTGGGTGGGTGCCGGCACCCGCGGGCCGCCAGCCCCGGATGCCGCAGCCGCAGAGGGCCGCCCCGGAGCGTGGAGTCCATCACCACCAACCGAAGGGGAGCCGCCATGACCGTCACCGCAGAACGCACCGCCCACACCACCGCGGAGGCCGGGACGATCCACGAGCAGCGCAAGCAGCAGATCGCGGCGGAGAAGACCGCACTGTTCCTGCGCCACCCGCACCTGCTTTTCATGCTGTGCGCCGCCCACGAGAACTGCACCCACCGCGGGCACCTGCGGTCAGCCAAGACCAAGTTGGCGGCCGCCCGCACCCTCGACCTGGACGGGTTCGCCGCCGCCGTGCACGACGCTCACTGCGACGCCTGGGCCGAAAGCTCCCACGGCGCGTACTACCGCAAGCGCGCCGAAGCGAACTGCGGGGTCGACGCCTGCACCCACATCGCCTACATCGCCGCCCTGCCGTGGATCGTGGCCGTGCACCAGAAGCTGACCGCCTAACCCTGCGGACGGGGAGCGCACCGGAGGCACCAGCCGCCGGTGCGCTCCCGCCGCAGCAGGGCAGAACCGCGCCGCGAACCGTCCGCAGCTGTCCGCCGGCAAGCCCGGTCCTAGCCGGTCAACGCCCCGTTCAGTGAGGGGGCGCACCCGCCGGTCGGTGCCGCACCGAGACAGACCGGCAGGGCACCGTTCGGAGGTAGGTGAACGCAGGGTTCGCCCACGAAGGAGAGGTTCGCAGCATGTTCGACAACACCATTCAGCGGGTCAGCAGCAGTGAGGCTGCCGCCGAGTTCGGTCGGTTCGCGCAGGAGTACCCGATCATGGCGTCGGGGATGAAGACGGTCGCCATGGTGGCGGCGATCGTACTGGGCATGGTGCTCTACATCGCCCTGATCAAGGCGATTCTTCGGCTGCCATTCATGGCCGCAGCCGTGGAGCGACTGCGGGAAACGGTGGCACGCACCCGGTACGGGGCGGCGCTCGGCGAGCACTTTGCTACGCCCGACCGTCAGCGTGACGGCTGGAACGTCCGCCACTAGCGGGCAGCACGACAAGGGGGTGGGCCGGTGCCAGTCGCCGACCCACCCCTTGTCGTTCGGTCAGCGGCCCTCGCCGCCGCCGGCGACTGTCCGCCCCTGCCCGCCCCTGCCCGCTCCGGGCGGCATTCGTGCTGCTGGGCGACCAGGTTTCAGGTGCCGCAGCCTCGTGCAGAGGGCCTGCAGGATCGGTCCCAGAAACATCCCCGATCGAAACGAGAACCCCCGATGCCCGCGATCCTCGTCACCCGCTACCGCCTCGTCGAAACCACCACCGTCGTGGACGTCCCCGACGGATTCGATCCGTCCAACTCCGAGCACCGCGACGTGCTCATCGACACCGTGGAAGCCATCGAAGGCGACGGCGACGCCGTCTCGTCGCACCTGACCATCGAACCGGCCCCGCAGAACCATCACAGCGACGGGCGCGTCGACGACGACGAGATCGTCGTCGACGACACCGACGCCGCCCCGCCCACCACCTGGGGCACCTGGACGTACCTGGGGCACTGGGACAACAGCTCGCTGGTCATCGACAGCGTCCACGACGGCGACATCGTCGACACTCGCCCCGACGACGGGACCTGGGAGGAAGGGCTGTTCGCCGACGCCGTCAGCGCCCCCACCATTGAGGACGGCCGCCAGCTGCTCATCGAGGAGTACGTCAACACCGACGACTAGCGCACCGGCCGGTGGCCCGCACCGTGCGCGGTGCGGGCCACCCACGCCCCGCCCTGCCGCCACCGGGCAGTGTGCGATCGGCCGGCAGTCGACTATCCGACACCTGGCGCAGGCCCTAGCCCCACCTCTCCCCGACGCGGCAACTGTCCGCCCCGCCGCCGGCAATAGCGACCAAAGGGCGGGGTGGCTGTCCGGTGACTGCCCTGCGTGACCGGGGTGAGCCGGCCGTGCGTGCCGCACCCGAAAAACGTTGTCTCGCATTCTGATTGCAGTTCATCCACCAGCAGTCAGGAACCACCATGAGCGTCGTCATCGCCACCACGTCCAGCCCGCAGACCACCATCAACGACAACTGCCACATGCTCGACGCGGTCCACGAGGCCAACAAGGTCGCCGCCCAGGTCTACTGGGTGAAGATCGAAACCTCGGCGGCGCGCGGCACCTACGTCGACGCCGACGGCAACGATCAGCGTGTGCTGGTGATGGACCTGGCGACTGTTGCTGACGCCGACAAGCTCGCCGGGGCGGCCTGGCTGCACGAGCAGGAGTGGCTGCAGCCGTCGGCGTCCCTGAACCCGCACCGCCGCCGCCGCTGACCCCGCGCCGATGACCCGCCCGCCCATCCCCCGTGGGGCGGGCGCCCGAGGCCCGACACTCTCCTCCCCCCCCTAGAGAGCGTCGGGCCTCAACCTCTACTCGGCCGGCACCGCGCGCAACCGCCGCGACGAAGCCGCCACCGCCACCTCGTATCGCCCAGGAGAGACACCACCATGAAGAAGCACACCGAGCCCACGCAGTCCCGCCCGCCCGCCCGCGAGCAGGTGATCGACACCCACCACTACGAAGCCGGGTGCCGTAACCCGCACCGGTGGCGGTACGCGTCCACCATCGCTCCCCGCCAGATCTTCCCGATCTACTTCCAGCGGCTCGCCGACGCGAAGCGGTACGACGCGCAGACGGCGGCCGCGCTCGGATGCCTGCCCGGCATGACCACAATGCGCATCGAAGAATGGGACGGTCAGGCGTGGCGTCCACTGGCCGACACTCCGTGACCTTTACCGCCGTGGTCAGCGATGGTCTTGTCGGCCTACTGACGATCGGGCGCTCTAGTACGGGCTCGCCGACCGGAAATCAGTGCCGCTTGTCCGTCTCATCGGACCTGTGGTGCCACAGATCCCTTAGCGGCTGTCCGACCCGGCCTTCCCGGGCCGCCGACGCCGCCGGTGCGCAGAGAAGGGCGGACGACGCTCCGCCTTCACCGTCAACGGTCGCCGCCTCACTGTTGGCGCCGCAGCTGGGAAAACCGGATTGGGAGCATAACCGGACGAAGAACCTGGCACTCCCGGAAGGAGACTCGACCCGCATGGCCACCACACTCCAGCAGCGCCGCAGCGAGCAACGCTTCAATGCCGGCGTTGATCACTTTCACCGGTACTGGCTCGACCACCGCAGCACCTGGGTGCCCGAGGGGGCCGTCGTCGACGGCTACCCGCTGGGCAACTGGGTCGCTGCCCGCCGCGCCGACGCCCGCGCCGGACGTCTGACGCAGGACCGTCTCGACGTCCTCGACACCCGCTTCCCCGGCTGGCGCCAACGTGCCCGCCTGCGGTTCGCCGACGGTGTGGCAGCCACTCGCCGCTACCGCGACCGGCACGGCACGGCCATGGCGCCGGCTGACGCCGTCGTCGACGGTTTCCCGTTGGGCCGCTGGCAGCAGGGCCGCCACATCGAGTACCGGGCCGGACGGATCCCGCAGCAGCAGATCGCGCAGCTGGCTGCAGAGTTCCCCGACTGGACGTGGACGCCCGGCCGCCCCCGCCAGTCCTTCGACGAGCTGCTGGACGTGCTCCGCCGGTACGGGAACGAGCACGGCACCACCTGTGTGCCGGCGGCGGTGACCTACTGCGGGGTGCCCTTGGGGACTCGCGTCATCTCCCTGCGCAGCAAACGCCGCGCCGGTCGCCTCCACGACTGGCAGGTCGCGGCCCTCGAAGCGCTGCCCGGCTGGGAATGGGACGGCTACGAAGCACGCCTGGAACAGGCGATCGCCGCCCTCTACCGGTATGCCACCGACCACGGTCCCGGCAAGGTTCCACGATCAGCGGTTGTCGGCGACGTCCGTATCGGGGCCTGGTGTCGGGCCCGGCGGGATGAGCTGCGGGCCGGTCGCCTCAACCCCGCCACCGCCGCCCGCCTCGAACAGGACATGCCCGAACTGTGGAACTGGATGAGCTCCAACCACCACCCCACCGTGTCGCGCGTTCGCGCCGACGCCGCCTAGATGGAAGGAACCTGACATGCATAAATCCGTCGACTACTCGACCTGCACGTGCGGGAAGCGCAGCTACCACTGCCGGCGCGACGCGAGCAAAGCCAAACGCTCCCACCCCCAGCAGAAGCACCTGACCGTGTACCGGTGCGCCTACACCGGGCAACTGCACCTGGGGCACACGCCAGAAGCGTTGCGACGCGGCGACATCAGCCGCGACGAATTGGCGGCCTCCCAACGCAACCACCACCCCGTCGCTGCCTGATCATCATCGGACCACCGGCCTCCTCCTCATGGAGGCGAGCCGGTGGCCGATACGGGCGCACCTGTCCGAGCGCGGCTGCGTCTGCGCAGTTCACAGCGCTCAGGCAGGGGCAGGATGCCGCACCTGAATCAGGGCTAGCTGGAGGCTGATCTCACACCTACTGCCAGGAGAGATCACATGACCACCGTGGAACACCCCGCCGGCGACGTCGTCGTCCGCCAGTACCAGACGATGACCAACGAGACCGCCTACTCGGTGGCCTACGGTCACCCGGACGGGCTCACCGTCCTGGTCACCCCACACAAGGGCAATACGTGGATCGTGTGGCATTCCAACAGCCTCAACACCCTCTACCGTGGCCCCCTCGATCAGGCGATGGCCGTGGCCACGGCGCGGGCAGCCCAGCGGGCCGCCAGCTTGCCCGCCACCACCGACTCCGGTGGCTTCTCCTGCCGACCCGCCACCGCCGACGACGTCGACGGCAGCATTCGCCGTCTCTGAACCACCACGTCGCCCCGCAGCCCGCAGCGTCGGGTTGCGGGGCGCCACCATGCGCGACGGCCGCTGCAACGGAAACAGCCGGTAAGAGTGGCCTGTCACCCTGGGACTGCCACAGACAAGGAGGCCCAAGATGCCCGCATCCCATCCCGCCACCACGCCACAACCCGACGTCTCGGCGCTGCTGCACCGCGGCTACCAAGTCATCGACCACCTGCCCGAACCCAACTCCGAGCAGTGGCACCAATACCTGGCTGAGATCGACTGGGACCACCCCGACCATGAAACAGCTGGCCGCGACCTCCTGGCGGTCACCCGCGAACTGCTGGGCGCACTCGAAGCGGCCGCCGGCAGACAGTTCCCGGCCGCCAGCTGACCGCCCGAACCCACACCCACGGGTACGGGCTGTCCGATCGGGTGCGCAGGGCAGCACCCAACCGGACAGTGACTGCTGAGAGCTGCTCGGTCGAGTCCCCCTCGGACCTCAGTCGCCGGTGATCTCGATGATGAAGACGTTCGGGTTCACCGACGGGAACCGTGACAGCGTCGCCTCAACCGTCTGCCACCCTTGGTCGCGGCGCCGGACCCGCACCGTCGTGGCCACCGAAACGATCCCCGAGTCGATGCGGTCGCGGGCCTCCAGTAGTGCGGCTCGGTCCTCGCGGTGCAGCAGGGTTCCCAGCCCGTCCGGTTGCGGGGAACCCTCAGACCAGTAGGCGGTCCATTGCGGCGGCTCCGACACCCAGAAAAGCACCGACGGAACAGATTCGGGGTCGTCACGGAACGTCAGGATTCCGCGGGCAGCCGGCGAAGGAAGCCCAGACAGACGCAACGCCAACTCCGGTGATGTCGGCGGTGGCGACCAACGGGTGATGTCCATACCGATCCACCACACCTGGTTCCCGCGCCGGCGCACCGCGGCGGCCACGTTCACCAGACGAAGGTCCTCGTGGACCAGGCTGACTTCAGTCTGCAAATCCGTGATCACTGGTGCGCGGCTCGCGCACAGATCGACCAGTTCACCGACGTGAGGCACGTACACAACCCGATTGACCAGCGAGTCTGCTGGTCGAGCGTTCCCCATTCTGTCCAGATTCGAGGCGTGCAGCATCCATCCGTCCGCCCCGGTCTCCATCCGCCGCGATTCGGGGTGGAACCGGACACCAGCTGCCCGTGGACGCGCCGTCACCGGTTCATCGATGCGGCCGATCCACAGCAGTAGACCGACCACCATCTCGTCGGGACCGACAACGTGGTGGACCTGCAAGTTGCGAGGCCCCTGCCGGCCGTTGATGCGACTCGACAGCAGCGGAGTGAGTTCGCGGTCCTGGAATCGGTCGGCCGGTAGACGTAGCGCGGCATCCACGAGGCGTTCCAGATCTGCCTTGCAGATACCGTCGCGCCGCTCGATCAGCCCCAGCTGCGCCCACTGGCGGGCCGCGCCGTCCTTCCACACCACGGTCGGTGGCGCCGCCCGATCCAGCCACTCGATCAGATGCCAGCCCACGGAGAGCCAGTCCCGCTACTTGCCGGGGCGGGCGGTGATCTTCACCGTGAACGGTTCCGGGCGCAGCGTGCCGCGTTCACGCATGACCGGTGCCTGCCCGCCCGGCTCGGTCAGCGTCATGTCGAAGGCGTCGCAGATCCGGGAGATCAGCAGCGCCGACTCCTGCATGGCGAATGCCCGCCCGATGCAGCTACGCGGTCCGGTCCCGAACGGCGTGAAGTAGCGATTCGGGTACTGCCGCAACGCTTTCGCGTCCCATCGGGTCGGATCGAACTCGCCAGCCGTGGGCCCCCACACCTCGGTGTCGCGTTGGGCGGCCAAGGTCAGGACGAACACCGGATGCCCGGCAGGAATGTTGTAGCCGCCAAGCTGCTGGTCCTTCCGGGACATGCGGAACATGCCGGGCACCGGCGGCCACAGACGCAGCGACTCATTGAGGATGTTGCGGGTGGTTCGCATGCCGGCCACACCGGAGTAGTCGAAGCCGCGGTCGGAGGCTTCGTCGACGACTGCAGTCGCCAACTCCTTGCGGGCAGCCAAGTACCAGAGTGTGACCTCCAGCAGCGCTGCCGTCGTCTCGTGCCCGGCCACCAGGAAGGTGAGCACCTGGTCGCGCACATTCTCGTGCGGCAGCTTCTGTCCGGTCTCAGGGTCGACTGTGTCGAGCATGAGACCCAGCAGATCGTTCTGCGCCGGCTCCTTCCCGGCCGCACGGTCAGCGACCATCTGATCGAAGTAGTCGCGAGTCTCGGCCAGGTTGTCCTTGAACTGACGCTCCTGGAAGAAGCCTCGGACCTGTCCGATGAGAGGTAGGTCGTTAGAGGATTCCGACGCCCACGACAGCACCTGATCGAGGGCAGTCAGCAGGGTCTCCACTTGCTGATCGGCGCCGTCGTCACTGAACAGGCCGAGGTTGCGGGAGAACCCGGCGCGCGCAATGACTTCCAAGGTCGCGTTCGTCATCGCCTCGTGCACGTCCACGACCTCGCGGGTGGACCAGTGCTCGATGAGATCGTCGGCGACCGACTGCATCGCCGAGTGGTAGGTCTTGAGCGCCGACTGCGCGAACCCTGGATCCAGGATGCGGCGAGCCTGCCCCCACAGTGGGTCGGAGGTTTTTGCCGTGAACAGTCCACTGCGGGTGATCCCGCGGAACTTGAGGGTCGGGCCGGCCAGGGCCCGCGCCCAGTTCCCTTCGTCGTTGCATTCGCCGGCCAGTTCGCCGCCAGCGACCAAGATCAGATGCGAGTCGAGGAGCTTCCGTTCGAAGATCGGGCCCAGCGAATCGGCCAACGTCATCTCGTGCAGCGTCGGGTGATGGCGATCGACACCGAAAATGTCTCCGAGAATCGGGACTCGGGGACCGGGATGCGGAAACCTCGTATCGAGCTTCATGGCCCCGAGTGTTCCATCTCGCACATCGGGCCGTAGGCCGTGGGGGGACAGATCTTGTTCGTCCAAACAATCGGTATCGGTACTATTTCCGGCGGAGGTAGACCATGACGTGGTATGTGATCGAGACTTTGAGCCCTGATGCGGCGACCGTGTGTTTCGCTGGCGACAAGGCCGTGGAATGGCAGTCGGTCAGCCGTCTCGGCGGCAAACTCGGTGTTGACCTGGACTCCGTGGTCGCCACAGTGCGTGCCAGCGGTGAGCGGGAAGACTCCGAGTCGGAGGTGCGCGGTACGGCCACCCGGATCATCGCCGAACCTGCACTGGGGCCAGACGGTGTGGTGCAGGCGGTGTCGGTATGGGTTGGCGCAGCCGGCGACGAGCCGACCACCGCACCGAAGCTTGGCCCGCTCTACGTCGACCTCGCCGAATACAAGCTCGTCCAGACCCTGGAATGCTTCATGCTCAGCGCCAACAGCCCGGCCGATTTCAGTGCTGACCGTGATCCCACCCTGTTTCTGCGCAAGGTGATCCGCTTCGACAAGATTCCCGAGTTCCTGCAGATGGCGGCCAACCCGACCGAAGGCAGCAAGTTCAGCTGCTTCATGAACATTCACCACGAAGCCGGGCACCTCATGTACTGGCTCGGTCTGGCCCGCTACGACCACGACGGCAAGAAGATTCGAGCTCTGGGTCAGGACATCACCGAGTTCTCCGCACCCGAAGTACATCCGGCGGCCCTGGCCTCCGTCGACGACGGTTCCCTGTCCCGCAAGAGTGGGGCGCTACTCATCGGCTTCCCCGGAGACCAGACTCAAGAACCGGTCCTCAACTACTGGATGACCCCACCACCGGTCCGGCTCCGCCTGAACTCGGCGGAGAAGGCCGGCCACCACCTGCACCCCGACGACGTCGCCGCCGTCTGGGACGTCCAACGTCGACTCGTCGACGCCGAGAAAACCACCCAGCTGTCAGTGTTCGTGCGCATCGCTGCTGGCGACGACGACGACTGGGTGCCCACCCAGACAACATTCAGCTCGTACCCGTCCGAGACGGTCGGCCCCGCGGTCTTGGTGGCCCGCGTGCGGGTTCTCGAGGACAGCGAAGTGGCAGCCATGAACGCCGAAGCGGTGCTGTCTCCCTAGCGGTCCGGGCAACCGCATACCGGGGATAACACCTCGCAGACGTCACGGAACCGGGTGGTCACAGCAGTGGCCACCCGGTTTCGCCGTTGTGCGGTGCCGCGATCAGCCCGAGTTCGCCATGTACGTCAGACCCGCGACAGCCAACGGGATCGAGGCGACTGTCAACGGCCACAACGAGGTGAGGATCGCCGCGACAACGGCGCAGACAACGATGAGCGTCGCGCACGCCCCCAACGTCCGGTTGGGATGCTCGGTGAGGATCGCGAAGGGATCACGCATCAGGCCGCGCCCCGTCGCAGTGACGTGATGATCTCTGCCGACAGTTGCAGGAAGGCGTGACTGGTGGCCTTGGACATCGTCGTGATGTCGAACGCGGCACCGTCGGTCAGTGCCCGATCATGTGGCACCGACACCACCTCGCGCACTCCGATCCGATCACGGAAGGTCGCGGCAACCTCCTGGTCCTTCATGATCGACCGCGCTGACACGTGGTTGATCACGACCACTGCCGTGGAGATCAGATTGAGGAAGTGAGTTCGTCGGCTGGGGTACTTGTCAGCCAGGTACATCAGCCGGTTCATGGTGGCCACCCCGCCGGTCACGCCGTCCATTCCCGACATCGGAACCACAATCACATCCGCGGAGTCGAGGACCGCGTCGGCCAGTGGCCCGCACACGCCGGCCGCAGAGTCGACCAGAATCAGGTTGTAGCTGTCGTTCGCCGTCAGCGCGGAAATGACCTTCCGGTAGCCGTCAGCGGTCAGCAAGGACTCGTCCGCGATCGACGTCCCGGACGCCAGCAGCTCAAGGCCTGTGCGCCCTTGCGAGGTGTGCTGGCGCGCATCTGACCACTTTCGGACCGAGTCGATGTTGTCCAACATGGTCTGAATGGTCGAGGAATTGTTTACCGGCAATCGGTGAGACAGTCCGCCGACCGCAGCGACGGCATCGACGGCGATCACACGGTCCCGGCGGTGGGTCGCCATCTGCTGGCCCATGGCCGCGGTCATCGTTGTCTTCCCGCTGCCGTCACCGTGATTGACCACCGCCACGATCGAGGGTCGCTGCAACGGCTTCTTGAGGTGCATCAGCAGTTGCTCGGGCGGCAGGCTCTTCTCCATGCGCCGGCCGACGCGCCGCAGTGCGCCCTGCAATCCCTTCTCCGGGTCCTTCGTCATCGTGTCCGAAGTCGGTGGCGGCGTCGAGGTGCGGGCGGTCGAAACCGTGCCGGCCGGGCGAGGCGCAGGAGCTGGTGCCGGGGACCGGCGGCTGACCGACGGTGCCACCACCGGCGGCGAAGAGACCGGGGCGACCGACGGCGTAGACACAGGCGCGGTGTGCACAGCAACGTCAGGAACAACAGGTGGGGCGGCCATCGGCGGCTCCCTTGTCCAGGCCTCCTCCGAAGGCGTCCCCTGGCCCGCAGCATTGGGTACCGACCCCACAGGAAACCCCGAGACCGGCACAGGAGTCGACTGCTCTGGACCCAGATCCTGAGCAGCGAACGTCGGCAACTCACGCCCCGCACCAGGGCCAACGAACCCGAAGCCCGCGTCGGCGTCGTTGAACTCGTCCGAGCCGGCGACGCTGTCCTGCAGCTGCTCCGGCGCCGGAGTAGTCGGTTCGGTGGCCGAGACGTACATCCGACTGACGTCCTCATCGGTCATCAACCACGGGTCGAGATCCGTCATTTCTGCTCCTCTTGGCTTCGAATCAGGTCCAGTGTCGCAAGCGTGTCTTCCCGTGGATTCCACGCGATCATGCGCCATCGCCTCCCCGTCGACCACCGGCGAGCAAGGCGTTCTTCCAGTCCAGGTGGTCGCGATTGATCCGATGATCAGTCCAGCCAGTCGTGGCCATCTCGCAGCACTCCCGAAGGCGGGAAACCGACTGGGCGCCCATCCACTCCCCTAACCCACCACTCTCCGACCACGACTGTCGGTTGGTGGTGGCAATGAACAGCACCGGCAGCGGTGAGGCGTGCACGTGCTCGACGACGGTGCGCCAGCCGGCCATGATTTGATCGGCTGGCCTGGAGACACTGCCGACCTCGTCGATCATGATGGTGTGCCGGTTGCTGAGCAGCTGCGCGACGTGTGTGGGCAGCTCCCAAGGCGCAACTGACGGGCTCAGCAGATCCGACTCGGTCATGGCCGCCACCCCTGCAGGCTCGACGGCTGCGACCGCGCGTGTCATCGCGATCGCCGCCCGCGTCTTACCGATGCCGGTGGGCCCGATGAACACCAGACCAGTCCGGCCCGGCTGAGCGTCCGCGAGCCGCCGCAGGTGCTCGTCGATGGCCGTGGCCGCCAACTTCTCCCACCGCTTCTCCGGGTGGGCGGGAAGTTCGGCACCGTCGAACCCGCCAGCGCCATCGAACCGGCCCAGCCGTTGCTCCAACCGGGCAGAGCTGGCCCGGTGGACGGACTCGCGCATGGCCGCGCCGCCGTCATCGACGCACATCGCGCACAGAGCCGTCGGCGACGGTGACCCCAGTCGTCGCATGGTGGCACCGCAGTCGGAACAGGAAACCATCGTCCACGCCATCAGCTACACCTCCGAGACGTCGATGGTCGCGCGGACTTGCCCGGAAGCCACATCATTTGTGGTGGTCACCGCCGATTTCTTGTCGAGTGTGCGCATGGCAGTCAGGCCGCGGCGCACGTTGGCGATGGACGGGAAGTCCACGCCACTGACCAGGTACTGGGTGTGTCTGTTCGTGGAGTCGCACAGCCAGAGGACGAACTGCTTGAGCTGGTCGACGGTCAGAGCGTCCGCACCGTCACTGCCGGACAAGCACTCGGCGATCCGGCGGCGACTGGTTTCGGTGATAGGTACGTGCTCGTACTTGTGTAGCCGGCCGTAGTGGTAGGCCCACCCGTCGGCGATGACCTTCACGTCGGGGGTCTCGACGGCGGCAAGGGACGACAACGACGGCCTGCCCGCGGAGATCCAGTCACCGCGAATCTTGGTGAATGTCGCGGCGGTCGGCACGGCCTTCACGTTCGACCGCCAATGCGGCTTGTTCGCCAACCCCCAGGCGACGATTTCGACCACCTGCGCCGAGTTCCATTCGTGGGTGCGCAGCAGGTCTGCGGCAGCCCGTCGGGAGCGGCCGGCGTCCTGCGTGAACTGATGGACACCGAAGCGGGTGATCTGCCCCCGAATCCCCTCGATGACCTGCTCAATGAGGGCACACACATCGGGATGCTCGGCGGACGCACGGTACTCAACGATCAGCTGAGCGCAGTCGCCGTGCCGTTTGGAGCGGCCCGCTCGCGGGGGAAGCAGTGGCTTGCTGCGGGTGATCCAGTACGTCGAGGCGCAATCGGTGGACATCGCCCAGCGCAACATCGGCAGCGCAGTGCGATCCCCTGCCGCGGCGATGAGGTCTGCCGCCCATAGCTCGGGGTCGCCGCTGACCAGGTGGGAATGGTGCGTCATCACCCAGTCGAGTAGTTCACGCACCGTGGTGTGTGAGGCCTCGGTGATCATGGCGGGCTGGTTCTCGACAGGCGCGGTCGCGGCGCTCGTTGGTTGCGCGAGCGGGCCGGCGAGGCGGTCGGCGAGGCGGTCGGCGATCGCGTCCAGGAGCTCGGGGCGGTCAGCGAGACGGGTCAGGATCTGATCGGCGACCTCTGCTGCCAGTGTCGTGGCTCCAGGGGTTTGCTCGTAGTCGTCGTGACGTTCCGCAAGTGTCATGTCACTTCCCTTCTCCGTATGTGGCTTCGCTGGCCCGTTGCTGGCCCTGTGTGGCCTTCTGAGGGCTGATTAGGTGCTCCGGGCAGTTCGGGGCCGAACTGATAGCCAGACGCTTTCTGCGCGGCGTTGGTTCAGTTGTGGGCTCGGGCTTGGGGCTTGGCCCCAAGCCGGGCTGCGATGCGAAGCGTCGCAGTCGTGCATTTTCGAGTGCGGCATCTGGGCTGGAACTGCGTCGCCGTCTCCCCCCAGACCCCCCTCCCCAACGCAAGTTATGTACGCAACGCGAGCACCACTTGGTGTCATGTCTCAGCGTGCCTGCGCTCGCGCGCGTATACGCGCGCGCGTACGCGAGATGTGCATACCCTATGGCAAACCTGTTCTGACCTGCGCAAACAGTAGTGTCATAGGGTATGGCGTAGGGTATGCCACCACCTCGGAAAGTGAGACGATTCACCGCGAACGTCTCACAAAATTGGTGGCATACCCTATGCCACATCGGACATCCAGAGGGCTCCCAGGGCGCCGGGTGGCATAGGGTATGCCACCCGCGATGCGGGTGGTTCGCGGGTCGCCGGCGCGGGGCTGGCGACTGCTGTCCGGCGGCGCGGTTTCGGCAGGATCCTCGCCGCGCGGTGGCATAGGGTATGCCAGTTCCTGCGGTCGAGGCGACGGTCGGCACGGCCGCGGGCTACTGGCTGCCGGTGCGGCGCTGGCGGAACGTGGTGACCGAAGAATCTGCGGAGAAGTCGGCCAGAGCGCGCTGCAAAGGTTCGCGCAGCTGGGGGTGAACACCAAGCCATTTGCGGCGATCGAGTTCGACGTGAATCAGATCGGCGTCGGGCATCTGGGCGAGACTGTCGATCATCGTGCGGTTCGGCTCATCGAGATTGCCGTGCATGTGCCGAACCGGCGGGAGTTCGCCGCCGGTGATCTCTTCCCACAGGGACTGCGCTGCCTGCCACGCCGAATCGGCCTTGGTTCCGACCATGGCGGCCGTGTTCAGCGCCAGCAACTGGGTGCCGATGATGAACCTCAGAAGCGGTTTGGTGCGAAGTGACCGCTGCAGATCCCACAGGCCGCTCTTGAGGTATTTCGGCTGGTTAAACGACTGGTCAGCCATGTATCCGGTGATCAGGATCGCGGGACCGGAGACGACGATGAGTTCCTTCTGCTCCAGCCCGCTCAGGTACAGGTCGATCGAATCGGCGTTACACCCGACGACCTCGGCCCACTCGTGGCGGCGGTATACGTAGCCGGTCGCTGACGTGTCGGGCGCGGTGTACATCTGGAAGTACAGGCCCGATTCCTGCAGTGTGCAGCCAGCTGCGTTCAGCTGCTCGCTGAGCGTCTTGGGTACCTGCGTGAAAAGACCAGCTCTGCGTGGGCGGCGGGCAGGGCTCGTGCCGGTCATGGCAGCCACCAACTCTCGATGGTGCCGACTGCGAACTTCGTTGCCAGCAGCTCGTCGAGCGCGGCGGCCGGGGAGACGGTGCGGGCGTCGTGGCCGCGGTGGGAGAACCGAAGGTGCGCGTGAAGCAGGCGTTCGGCGTCAGCAGCCTCGTACCTGGGGCGGGCTTCGGTGCGAGCTGCGAGCAGCAGTTGGGCTGCGGCCATGGTGAGCTGCTGGCGGGAGGTCAGGGAGGCGAGAGTCATCTTGGCTCACCCGACCTGGTCTGGTCGTACGGCTCCACTGAAAGCCACGATCTGCTCGACCGAGTTCACCGAGGTCCAGTGCAGCCACGCTGCGCGCGCAAGGTTGGCCGGACGTCGGTTGGTGCCGGCCGCCAACGAGGCCAACACTGTGTGCGCGGCGTCGGTGACATGGAACGACGTGCGCCGGGGGTCCGGGCCGACAGCTGCGGAAAGGTGCTCGTCGAGGATCGTGGGATCGTGCGCGTAGGCCTGGCCAGCGTCGTAGATGGCCTCAGTCAACAGCCAGGCGACCGACCGTTGGGTGCGGTGGATGACTAGATCGAGAGTGCGGCGCGCATCTGCAGGCAGCCGCACCGTAATCGGGCGGGGCATGGTGGTCCTCTATGTGTCATTGGCTTCGAATTGAAGATGAGCATAGACCTGTGCTCTCCCCTTCCGCGTCAGCCGCCACAGTTCACGGACGATAGCCGCGTGCGCTGGGCGGCACGTGATTCCACATCTCGGCCCGAAGCTTGGGGTCCTTGGCGATCACTTCCATGCCGATCCGGGCGACCATCTGCAAGAACACGCCCTCGGCGACGGTGCCGTTGAGTCGACTCCACACCTGGTCGGCCTCGGCCTCCACGAATGCTCGCCGGCTGGCGGAGAGCTCTTCCACGAAGTCGCGGTCGACTGACCAGTTCCTCGCCGTCGTCCTGCCAGGCGCCATCGTCGAGCCCTCCATCGCAATCTCAATCTGCTGTCCGCTCACCGTAGAAGGCTGGTCTTTCCTTCGTGAGCGGTACAGGCACAACGCCGGTACAGCTGGGTTCACGTCAAACACGGCAAAGCCGTGTACTTGCGGATACATGCATACCGCCGGTGCACCGTAAAACACGGGTTACGTGTGTATCCCCAACAACCCACGTATCCAACAGTAAGCGTCTAGGAAATGACCGGTGGGAAGGCTGCCCGGGCTCGCATAGCGGCCCGGGCAGCTCGCTGCGGGGAACTTAATTCAGGACATCATCTGGCCGTGCAGAGCTGCGCGTACGAGTTCGGACCGCGAACTGGCCTTCATCTTCGCGACGAGATCATCGAGGGTGTCGATGTTGGCGCGGAGGGTGGAGATCTGCAGCTGGGTCGTCTGGACGGTCACTCGACGCTCACTAGAGAGGACAAACAGGCCGTCGTCGGTCATTGTTTGGTTCTTGAGCTTCGCCACCAGTGCCGGCAGCCGGTCCTTTTGCGCGGCGATCGCACTCAGGATGATGTTGGCGTGCGTCGTGCCGGAATGGTGCTGTTCTCGCACCCAGTTGGCCTGCTCGACCGGAAGCAGCAGCGAAATCGGGATGCTCGAGTCGGGAGACCCGGCGGGCGCACGACGGCTGACTCCCCGCTTGGTTCGCCGGGGCATCTCCTGCGCGGCGCTGTGGGAAGGCGCCGGCGGCGCCGCTGCCGGCGCTACTGGCTCCGCATCCGGGGTTGGCACGGGAGCGGGCGGGCTGCTCACCGTCGGCCGCGGCGGCGGCGGGATCACGGGCTTCTTCCGCGCGGGTGGGCCACCCAGACCGGCCGGGCTCAGCTGATTGCGGGCGCTCACGCTTCCACCGCCTCAGCCTCATCGGTGAAGACTTCGGTGAGCGCAGACAGGATCTCCTGCGTCAGCAGCATGTAGTCGCCCGCGAGCCGCGGCGCACTGGACGGCAAGCTCACCGGCTTATTGCCAGCCTTGATCGCCTCGTAGTACGGCTCGGCGTCCTCGACCTCTTTCGCCAGCTCATGGACGAGTTTGTTGGCGTAGCGGGCCTCTACCGCGGTGGCCTCGACGTGACGGATCACCGTGTCGAAAACGACGCCGTCCTCGTTGAGGACCGCAGACAGGTCTTCGATCGCATTCTTGCGGACGTTCGAGGCGCCCGAGGTCACGCCGAACAGCACTGCCCCGAGGACCTGCACGTCGGGGTTGTAGCGGCGCACCGAAGTCAACTGTTGCGCGAGCTTCTGCAGCCCTCGGATGGAGGCGCGGTCGGACTTGGTGGGGATGAGCAGCCATCGGGCCGCGCCGAGGGCCTGCTGCATCAGCAGTGGCCGGGTGGGCGGAGTGTCGATGACAATCAGGTCGTACTCCCCCGCCACCCCCGCAAGTGCTGCGGCGAACATTAAATGCGGTTCTTCCACCTGGCCCTTCATGATCGCCCCGGTCACGAAGGATTCGAGGTCGTCCAGGCGCGATCCTCCCGGGATCACATCGAGGTTGGGACGGACATCGGTGATCACTGGTGCCATCGGTGCCCGGCCCTGAATGGCGTCGGCAAGGTGCATTCCGTCGTCAGAGACCCCGTACCCGAGGTCGTCGGCGGCATTGCCCTGCGGGTCCAGGTCGATCAACAGGGTTCGCCAGCCACTTTCGGCGGCCAGACCTGCGACATTCACCGCGACCGACGTCTTACCGACGCCGCCCTTGGAGTTGGCGCTGACCACTGTTCGTGTGAGGTACGGGGCGTAGCTATTCATGCGGGCTCCAGATAGGTCAGGTGGCGTAGTGACTGGATGCGTCGAGGTGATCCCTGCGCGGCGGGGTGTGTGGCACCGACGGCAATAGGACGTCCGACGTGCTCACCACTACTGCACGCCATACAGCAGCTGTGAGTGGAGCCAGTATTGCATACGTTGTTGCCTGCAGTACGGGAGGCAACACCGAACCCATCAGTAGTTGCCGTATGAGGCTGCGTACCGAGCGCAGCGTGTTGGCCACCGTGCGTGACAACGGTGGACAACGTCACCGATCGCACGGTGGGCGCAACAGTGTGACGCACGATGGAACGACCGGTGGAACAAGTAGTGCGTCCACCGGCGGAATGAGCGGTGTCTTACATACGGAGAACAGTGTGCGAACAAGCGGTGGTACGAACGGTGTATTCACTACTGAAACACGTGTGGGCAACAACGGTGAATCCAACGGTGAATCCAACGGTGGCTCTTTCGGTGGTCCTAGCGGTGGGTGTAGCGGTGGTGCGGGCACTGGGTTAACAGGTGTGGGAACTACCGGGACGTGTATGGGGCCTTGCGAAGTGTCTCATAGTGGGTCGATAACCGGGTGATATACCGCAAGGTGCGGTGGCACGTCTACCGGGGAGCGTACGGGGTGTAATACTGTGCTTAGACCTGCGAAAACCAGTAGCGGACGGGTGCTTGTAGAGGTAGGGTACGTAAGAAGTGAGCGCCGCAATAGGGCAGGCATGAGCACCTCGATGGTCCGTCTCGCCGAGAGGGGCCTCCAAGGCGCGCTCCGGTCGCGTGTTGCAGGTGCAGACGAGGTCCGATTGTCGGCGACCAGAAGCGTGCGCAGCAGCGATGAAAGCCGCGCTGGTGCAGACTCCTGAGCGTGCCGTTGCGGTGCTCGATCGGCGCCGTTCTTGTAGCGACAATCCGGCAGCGAACGCGCGGTACGGGGCGAGGTTGGGTGACTGGAAATCGGGCGGACGGAGTGCGCGGTCGTGTGTGATCCGGCGCGACCCCGCGGCCGCGCCAGCGGACATTAGCTGATGGGTGAATCCCGCGAATGCGTGCTGGAGTCAGCGGATCGCGCTGGGGGAGGGGCAGGACTCCGGGGTTGATCGCCGCGACCAGGGGCGGCCAGGGCCGCCCGGGTGGCCGTCGGCGAGGATCTTGGCCGCCGCGTGTTCGGCAGGACACCGAGTGTTCGTCAAGCCGTACGGCGGGTTGGGGTGGGAATCGGCCAGGGTTGGGCTCAGCGAGTCATGTCAGCCCGATCATCCACATGACCGCCCTCCTGGCGCGGCGGATGGCAGCTCTGACCTGGGAAAACGCCCTCATTGCCACGGAGAGCGCCGAAAACGCGGCCCGGGACCCAATCCCTACAGCCAGATCTCCGAGATAGGCCGTCGGCCGGGGGAGTCCAGGTCTGCGGCGGAACTCCACTTGGCTCCGGGCCGGCCGCCAAGGCATGTCCGGCGGAAGAGGCTTCAGTGGCGCCAAGTCCGGAAGCTGCTGGGTACTGCCAGATCCACTGACATCGGATCCCGGAGTCTGACGGCAAATCAGTCAAGATTCCGACCCCGCGGTAGGCCCGGTCGCACAGATCGGACCAGGTCAGCGCTTAGAGGCCGGCATCCAACGCTTGTTTAACAAGGCAGCAGGTTCTGTCAATCTTCGCTGCATCTCGACACCGAAACTGACACCCCAGGGAGGGGGTGAGCCTTAAGGGCACGATCACTACAGGTTCCTGCGAGACTTTCTTTGAGAATTACACTTCTCGGAGATAGTCCACTCTCTACCTGGGGAAATGCGCGAAATGAGCCCTGTGAGCGGCCGATATGCGTGGTAGTGTCATTGAAACGCCAGGTCAAACGAAGGTTGGTGACCACATGACCGCGGTAGTCCCTGAATCGCTGCAGGTCAGCACGGTATGCCCGCTGTCCAGGCCGTTCTCGGACTTTGACGCGAACATGGGCCCACTACCGCCGACCGCGCCGATCACCACGCTGCTGGCCACCGACGACGGATGGGATTGGCTGGTCGAGCATGGCGGTGACCTGGCCGCCGGTGGGCAGCGACTACTGGCGGCCGCCGCCGGGGCGGCGCCGGATCAGTGGATGACCGCGGTGTTCTGCTGGGCCCGTGGACGCTGGTCCCTGAGCACCCGGGGGCCGGCCGACTTCACAGTCGGCGCGGCGGTGCTCGAAGTCGACTTCGGTCGGGCATGAAAAGTACTTGTGACCAGTACCTATTCAGGGGCGAATGGTCACAGTGACAGATGTGGTGGAACGGGTAGGTGGCCGCGCGAAGTCGCGGACCGGAGCGGAAGGTAGCTGATGGGCAGCACGGGACAGGGAATCACGGCCGACGGCGAAGGCCGCGCCTTCCTCATCGAATGGAAGGGGGAGCGCCTGGACGCTCTCGCCGTAATCCAACGCGGCAAGGTTCGGTTCCGAACTGCCGACGGCCGCATGCTCGGCCGCGCCACCCTCATCGGTCAGCTGGTGCGGCCCGGCGAGGCGCCGCACCAGCTGGCCGAGCAGAATCCGGTCTGGCCCGTCGAGTCGCCCGTCGCAGCGCCAGCAGTGCCCGCTGAGGGGACTGGAGGTCACTGGGCTGAGTCCGCCCCCGCGGTCGTCGGCCCGGCACCCCACCTGCAGGTCTCGACCGCGCCGCCAGCACCGACCGCGCCGCCAGCACCGGAGACGGTGCCGGTGGTCCCGCCGGTCAGCGATCTACCGGAAGTGCGGCTCGTCGACGGGCATTGGGTTGCGACCAACGCCGACGGCAGCACCGACACCGTCTGGTCCGGACCCATCCGTGTGGCAGCAGTGGACCGCGAACTGTCCGCCGTCCAACTGCGGCTCGCACGCCTACAGGCGGTGCGGGCGGCAGTGAGCTCCGAACGTGAACAGGCCATCGCCGAAGCGGTCACCCGGCTCGCCGCGGCCGACGGCGTCGACGACCCGCGTTCGGCAGAGCCGGCCCAGCAGGCGGTGTGGCGGCGGTACGCGGAAGTCATGGTCGGGGAGTAGCCATGCCAGATGTGCTTCCGGCGCCAGCTGCCACTACAGCACCGGCATCCATCTCGGTGGCTGGCCGCCAACGAATCGACGACGCCCTCGGCGATGTGCTCGCTCCGTCCACCCGCCGCGCCTACGAGCGGCATTGGCAGGCATTCGAGTCCTACTGCCAGGTCAGCGGCTACCAGTCGCTGCCGGCCGACGTCGATGTGGTCTGCGAGTACCTGCACATCATGGAACGCTCCCGTCCCGCCGGCAGCGACCGCCCCTACAAGGTCAGCTACATCGACCAGGTGGCCGCAGCCATCAAGTACAAGCATCGCGCTGCAGTCGCCATGCCGATCGCGGTCGTCGACCAACCCCTCACCCCTGCCCTGTGGGAACACCCGAAGATCAGCGACTTCATGCGGGCCATGCGCAACCGTGCCTCCCGCGCGGGAACGGCTGCGCCCGTGCAGGAGCAGCCACTGCTGCTCGACGAGCTGACGGCCTGCATTTCCACGGCCCGCGCCGATGCCGACACCTGGCGCAAACACCTCCACGAACGTCGCGACACCGCAGTGCTCCTCCTGGGCTGGGTGGGCGCCCAGCGGCGCTCCGAGATCACCGGACTGCGGGTCCGCGACGTGACACGCACCTATTCCAAGTGGACGATGACTGTCCGCCGATCCAAGACCGACCAGGCCGGAAAAGAGCACGTTAAAGCGCTGCCGACAGGGGAGAGCCTGATCACGTGCGGGCCCTGCGCCTACCTGCGGTGGATGGAAGCGGTCACCACCTACGACGAACACGGGCGCATGGGCTTGATTCGGCTGCTCGCGCGCAGCGAACCGCCGTCACACCACATCTGCAGGAACAACGCACCACTGCCCAAGCCCGGATCTCCGGTGTTCCGCCGGATCACCCGGGCAGGGGACATCGACGAACGAGTCATGTCCGACGAGATGGTGTCCACGATCGTGCGCCGCCGACTGGCCGCCACCGACCTGGGCGTCGACGCCACAGACTTCGGGGCACACTCACTGCGAGCCGGGTTCGTCACCGAGGCGTACTTGAACGGCAAGGAAGACCGCCAGATCATGCGCCAGTCCGGGCACCGATCCACCAGCGGCCTGCGGCGATACGCACGTGAACGCTCGGCCTACGACAACAACGCCGCAACCGGTCTCGGCCTCTGAATCGGAGCCGGCCAAGACTGTCCGGTGTCGCGACTGCTGCGCGTACGAAGATCCCGCGCCGCGCCATGATCGGGATCTACACCAGCTTGGAGAGCGATGTGCGGCGGACGGTGGCCCTCAAACTGGCTGACAAGATTCGGAGCTGCTCGAAATGAGTGTGTCTCTGAACGACCCGACAGCGGCGATCGTGGAGTTCCTGCGCCGCGAGTTCGTGGGCAAGTCCGAGATCAAGGCGGTCTACGACTCCGACCCCGGCCTGATTCCCACCGACGAGTTGCCCTGCATCACGGTGGATAAAGAACGGCGACCGCAGCGAGTACGGGGCCACGGGGCGCATCGACGTGACCGAGGAGATCGTGATCAAGGTGATCCTGGACAAGCAGGTGGACTGGTCTGAGGACGTCGACCACGAGCAGCACGTGAAGAAGCACCTGCGCCGCCTGGTGGAGGCTCGGACGGCAGACGGCCGCTCGTGCGCGCCGGGGACGATCCGCTATGCGCTGGCGAACCGACTGGAGATCGAGCGGGTGGCGGTGAGCGCGCCGATGTCATCTGAATATGGGATTTCTGCGAGAAACGCTGACAGTCTGGTAACGGCGGAGGCCCATATGTCGATGACCTGCACGTATAGTGTGGCTGCGCCCACGCGATGAGGCACTGAAGACGGCTGAAAGGCACTCGAGCAATGGCTAACGACCCACGCCAGCATCCTGGCAACTGGCAGCAGGGTGTTCCGCCGAGGCCGTATGGTCCTCCCGCGGCAGGCCCGAGTCAGCCTCATCAAAATCAGGCTTGGCCACAGCCTCCGTACGGCCAGCACGCGCCGCCGACGCAGCCGCCGCGACAGGCTCCGCCGCCGAACTACATGAGTGCGCCGCCGGCACCACCAAACCAGCCTCCCGGCGGTGGCTACGGCGGTAATTATGGCGAGCAGCCTAATGGCCCAGAGAAGCCAACCAACAATCTGAAGTACGCCATAGGTGCGGGCGCACTGGCCGTCATAGTCGGTGTCGGCGTTATTGTGGGGATCAGTCAGAGCGGCGAAGGAAACAGAAGCGGCTCTACTTCTGCGGGCGAGGTGGGTCAAAGTAGGTATGAAGTGCTAAGTAACGAACAATGTTTGGATATGGAGAGTCAGGGCAAGGGTGTCTATGGGGGCGTAATAGATATAGATCAGAACATAACAAACCCAACAGACAATGAGATACTTTCTAATTTTAGAGTGAAGGATTACGATAATGGTGATGCATATTCAACATACATCAGCGTTGAGAGTCTTTCGGATACACAAAAGGGCCAATTAATTGATAGTGCTCGGAGTATTATAAAACTCGGACAGTCAATATCCCCGAACAAAACAGCAGGTACCATCCTCAATAGATCAGGAGTTACTGTATATGGTGACATATCAAAGGGTCAGCAGATTGAGGATGGCAAGATAGATAGTGAAGATTTGGGTATATGTATGTCCAATCCTAACTATCGCTAGAACAGGTAGTCAATCTTTAGGCCCTGGGTATGTATACCCAGGCCTTTTATCTTGTCCATCATCTCGGTTTGTACTTTCTCGACCGTTTCTTTGTCGTAGGTCACGGCACCCGATCCGTCGGGCGGCGATATGCTTGACCAATCGTGCAGTTTCGGGGCGAGACCGTGACGACGAGCGGGGAGATCAACCACCCCGCCTTCCAGCAGGTGGAGCCAGAGCCAGAAGCGGTGACACGTAAACGGAAGGAGGCAAAGACAAATGAATAACGGAATCAGTGGCAACAGCGGCTACCTCGCGCTCGGGCGTGAGCCCTAACGGACGGCCTGCGGCACACAACATCGGCGCGCGGCTGTCCTTCCTCTCGGTTCCCAGTCCAGAGTTTGAAACCTGGGTGGCGGGAGGGGCGCTACCGTCCAGTAATCCAGACTTTTGCGCGGCCAGTCCAGACTTTCGGCGCCTGCGGCAGCACCGTCAGATGGCTGGCCCTTGCCACTGTCGGCTTGCCGCACGCCATCTCTGCCTGGTGCAACGCTCAACCTGTTCCACCCGAAGATGTCGGGTGCGCCCCACAGGAAAGAGGTTCGCGTCATGGCGACACAATCCCCGACCCGCTCTGCAACCCGCACACGGAATGCGCGAGCAATGCAGCGCCACGGCTGGACCCTGGTCACCCAGGACGAGCAATCGGAGGTGTGGTCGCGTGACGGCTACGAACTGACCGTGCACTACAACCTGCGACCGAACACCGTGAGCGCCATCGAACTGGGCTACAGCAGCGACAGTGAGATCAAGTACGTGCATGTCGCACGCAACTCGAAACTGCAGTTGCGAGGCGAACCGATCGGCGGGTACCCCAGTGATTGGACCACCCGCCAGCTCCTGCTGGTGATCGCTGCGAACACCGACTTGACTGTCTGGCTGCACGAAGAAGATTGGTGGCGGACCGGCGAATATCTCGCCGAGGACTCGCGGCTGGCGAACCAGAACGTGTCACCGACCCTGAGCAACGACGATCTCGGTGCACTGGGCAGAAAGCTCACCGAGGCCGGCTGGGCGATCGCCAGTGTCAACGGCAAGAAGAAGGATCTGGTCGTCGAGGCTGCTGCCGCCGCCCGCGCACTGATCGACCAGATCACCGCGGCGCTCCCGGCCGCGTAAGCAACAGGTCAACCCTGCCTGCCAACCCGCTTATCGGGGCTCTTCGAAGTTGAGCGGGCACCTCAGCAGTGAATCTGGATGCCTGCCCGCTGTTTGCGGGTGCAGTGGAATCGTATCCGGCGTCGTGAGTTCTCGAGGT
>NZ_JBHLWV010000007.1:0-10029 GCF_042432625.1 Gordonia phosphorivorans
TCAACGGCTGGAACGACCGCAAACACCCCTTCGTCTGGACCAAGACCGCCGAGGACATTCTGAAGAAAGCTCAACCGAAAACTAATTAATGACACGAGACACTAGTCTGAACGGAGCGAGCGGCCGGGGGCGCGTCGCCGACTCACCCACTGCGAGGAGAATCGTTGAGCGGACCCAAAGGCATCGAGTACCAGGTCGCCCAGGAGCGACGCGCGCTCGAAAACGCACGCCGACGAATGATCGGCCTCGCCGCTCGCAATACGCACCTGCAGCAACGCGGTGTTCAGGCTAGCTCGGCGAGCCGCAGATAAGCTCGGCCTGACGAGACGTTGTCTCCGCAGGAGATCCGGCGCGCCAGCATCGCCCCGACTGCACCGGCGAGGGTCGCGGCGGTACCCAACTGCGGCCAGGACGGGATAGTTCTCCCCACCTCGCCGAGCGAATGCTTCATGCGAGCGGTGATGTCGTCGCCGACGATCATCCCGGCCAGTTCTACCCGTCGCGCGGGGTCGTCGAACTCTTCCGGACTCACTCCGCTCAGGGCCTCGGCCCGGCCGTGCAAGAGCGGATACTCGGGATCGAGGTCGAAACGTTCGACATCGACGATGACGCCGTCCCCGTCGTCGGTCACCATCACCACCGGAACTCGGCGCTCCCGCGCCTGGACCCGCAGTTCGATCTTCCGTCGCAGGTCGTCCATCTCTTCCACAACCACGGCGGCACCGCAGAGGAATCCGTCGGCGTTCTCCGCCGTGTAACCGCCCGGGAGAATGCTGAGCTGGACGTAGGGGTCCAACTCCAAGGCACGACGTGCGGCTAGGGTCGTCTTCCGCACACCGAGGTCGCACACCGAGCCCGACAGCCGGTTCAAGTTGCTCGGTCCGAGTACGTCCGGATCCGCGATCCGTAGGGTGCGGGCACCCGTCAGTACGCAAGTGTTGAGCACCGATCCCCCGACGCTCAACCCCGCCACCGCGATCGGCGACGATTCCCACCGACGCTGTTCGTCATCGGTGATGAGAAAGCGATTTCGCGTGGTCTTCAACCGGTAGAACAGGTCCGCATCCGGGAGCCGGACCACGGTCCGCCGCCACGGATACACCACGTAGCGGCTCGACGCGTCCAGGTCTGCCTCGTCGAACGAGATGGGGCCAGCACCCCCCGAACCCGCTGCGGCCGAACCGTATTCGCGTAGCGTTTGCAGCTCTTCGAGTGCGCTCTCCCAGCCATCGACCCACACCAGGTCATGCGATCGCAGTTCGGTGATCCGCGCCGCGTCGTCGTGGGGATGAAGAATCTCGATCATCAGTTGGCCTCGATCCATTTCTGCTTGATGTGCGGCCCGGACGACTGGTCGCCGCGCGGCACCACCGCCACCCGGGGTTCGACGGTGGTGCCGTATTCGGCGAGCAACCGGCGATATTCGGTGTTGGATTCGGCCAGCGCGTCCCGGCAGACCTTGGCCAGACGGGCGCCCAGATCGCTCGCAAACCGGGTGCCCATCGCTTCGACGACCACCAGAAGCTGCGGCCGGAGTTCGGCGTCTTCCTCCACCGAGACGGTGAACCGGCCGCTCACCTCCCGCATCACTTCCGGCACCAGCATGGCCGCCTTCACATGCTCGGCGTAGATGTTGGCACCATAGAAGGTGGCGGCGACGTCGGTCCGGTCGCGCAGGATCAGGAAAGACCCGCGCGGATGCAACGGTGCGGCGAGATCGGCGTAACCGCCCTCACGCAGGACCACAGCCAACTGCTCACCGGAGTACAACTCACCGCGGTCGCCGAGTTGGTAGCGGATCAGCGGGAGCGCGGTGTCGACGGTGAAGTAGAGCAACCCCTCGTCATTGACCTCCGCGTAGCGGCGCTCGGGGTCGTATTCGACGAGCGTCGGGATTGCCGTCGATCCGCCGCCGAAAAGCACCTCGGCGAGCGCAGTGCCCGGCCGTGCGGCACGCCGAATCGCGATGGTCTCCGGAGTCTCATGCCCCATCAAACCCGCGTCGGCTGTGCCGTACACAAGACAGACACGCTCGGGGCGCTCGTAGGTGTCGAGTCGGTTGAGGAAGTAGTCGCGCAGCCCCTCGCTGATCGCCTCGCCGGCAAGCAGCAGACCCAGCCGACTCAGATCCGACGACGTCGCATCGAGCACGTCCTTGATCACCGGCGGATACCCGGCCAGAATCACCTGGTCGAAGCGCTTGCCCAATCGTTCGAGGCACTGCAGCACCGCCTCGACGTCGATACCAGGGGTCACGATGTTGACCAGGTGGCCCCGAGCCTGGAGGTCCTGCACCGCGGTGTACGTGTACGTGCCACCGATCCAGGTGCCCATGGCGAACGCGTCGATCACGAGCGTCGACAGGGCACGGGTATCGAAGGATGCGGAGAAGATCCGGTCATGCGCTTGCGCCGCATCGTCGCGCGCAGTCTGTGCTCGGGGCCAGAAGGTCGGCTCCCCGGACGATCCGGAGCTCGCCGACCAGACTCCCGCGCGAGACAGATCGCCATCCCACAGAAGATCGGCGGGATTGTTCGCCTTGATGTAGTCCTCCTTGGTGACCGGAGGCAGCCGCTCAAAACCCTCCCGATCAGCGAACTCTTCGAGGATCTTGCCATGCGCGGCAAGGTGTTTCGCATAGGCGGGCACGCGCTGCGCCGCCCGCCGGGCCGTACTGATAGCGCGCGAGATTCCGTGCGCCGGACGTGGGTTGCGGTTCATGTCATCCTCCTGAACGTTCTGCGGGTGTAAACATGAACCGCTTCCCCACGCCCCCCTATCGGGACGCCCTGAGAATCGCCTCGCGGTTAGCTGCGATCTCTGACTTGACCTCAGCGAGGATCTGCATGACGGTCTCGCGATAGTTCGGTCGATTCACCACCATCCACAGCTGCGCGGCATACTCGGCCCGGAGATCCACGGCCCCGGCCACATGACCCATGTCCCGCTGGAGCCGCTGGAATTCTGGGTCGTCGAGATAGTCGGGAGCCCACACCGCCAGCCACGCGTCGACTTTGGCGCTGTCGCGATCGGCGAAAGCCTCGAATTGCGACAGTTGCTCGTTGGTCAATCCCTCGCTGAGCACTTTGCCGACTCGCTGCTCCAACGTCGCGTACACGTGCTGGAGAAAAGGCAGTCGGCCTTCCTCGGGGAGGTCCGCGAGGCCGACCTCCCCGAGGAACTCATCATTCAGCTCAAACATGATCACTCCTTTGATCGATAGACGCTTCCCCGTGGTTGATACCGATTCCCCACGCCCCAATCACGAGTCGCCCATCTCCTGCCGCTTCCGCCTTCTCTCCCACCTGCACAGGTTCAGCAGGGTCTGACTACGCTCATTCCGTGACCGCCACCGACCTCGTCATCGTGCCGCTGCTGGCCGCACTCGCACCGGTCATCACCCGCGGCGTCCGACGGTGGGTGGTCCTGCCGGTCATCGTCTTCGAACTGCTGCTCGGCATCACGGTGGGCCCGTCGCTTCTGGGACTGGTCGAACCGTCTGAACCGTTGGAACTGCTCTCCGAACTCGGCGTCGCGATGCTGTTCTTCATGGCCGGCAGCGAGATCAACGCGTCGGCACTGCGGGGACGCACCGGCAACCGCGCCTGGCTCGGCTGGCTGCTGAGCTTCGTCATCGGCGTGGGCCTGGGCTGGCTGCTGGTGCCCGGGCTGGGCGCGGTGATCTTCGGTATCGCGCTGTCGTCGACGGCCCTGGGCACGCTGATTCCGATCCTGCGCGACGGCGACGACCTGCAGACCCCGTTCGGCCGCGCTGTCGGGGCGATCGGCACCGTCGGCGAGTTCGGCCCGATCGTCGCCATCTCGGTGGTGCTGTCCAACCGGTCCACCCTCGCCGCGATCCTGGTGCTGGTGGCGTTCGGCGTGCTGGCGGTGCTGGCGATGTGGCGGGCACAGCGCTTCGAACACGGCCAGCTGCACCGCTTCGTCGAAAGCACGCTGCACACCTCCGCGCAGTTCGCCATTCGCCTGGTGATGCTGATCGTCGCCGCCCTCGTCGCCCTGAGCGTCTGGCTCGACGTCGACATCCTGCTGGGCGCGTTCACCGCCGGCATCCTCTGGCGCATCCTGATCCATGACGCGTCGCCGGAGACGCAGGAGGCGGTCGAGAGCAAGATCGAGGGACTGGCCTTCGGCTTCCTGATTCCGATCTTCTTCATCGTCACCGGCGTCACCTTCGATCTCGACGCCCTGCTCGATCAGCCGTGGACCTTCGCGCTGGTACCGGTGGTGGCGGTGCTCCTGCTGCTGGTCCGCGGCCTGCCGGCGTCGTTGGCCGCACCCGAGGGCAGCGACCGACGCACCAAGCTCTCGGTGGCCCTGATGGGTGCCACCGGGCTACCGATCATCATCGTCGCCACCACCACCGGCGTTCAAGAGGGCTACGTCTCCGCGACGGCTGCCGCCGTCCTGGTCGGCGGAGGCATGCTGTCGGTGCTGCTGTTCCCGGCACTGGCCTCGAGCCTCCGGACCCGCCGGACGCCCGCCGAGCACTAGTTCGACGCTGCCGCGCCGCCGTCCCGGCCGGGCAGCTCGATCCACCCGTCGGCCACCATCTGCAACAGCAGGTGCGACTTGTTGGTCACCGGCCGCCCCGCCGAGAAGTAGCGATTGCTTGCCCGCCGGTAGTGGGTGCGCACCGTCGAGGTGGACAGAAAGTGCTGCCTGGCCACCTCCTCCACCGTGGCGCCCATCACGTAGGTCGTGAGGACCTCGCGTTCGCGCGGACTCAGCGACACCGCGTCCACCGGTCGCGGCTCCCCCAGCACCTCGGTGAAGAAGGCGCGCAGGTGCTTGGGTGCGTCATCGGTCGCGGGGATCACGGTGACCCCTCGCGGCACCATGACCTCCCGCTGCCCCTGGTGCGAGAGGACCACGGCGATCCTCGCCCCGACACATCGCGCATCGGCGGCCACCGCGCGCAGTCGTGTCACATCCCGCACCAGCACCGCACCCACCGGATTCACTTGCGACTCCGATGGCTGCTCGAAGTCCAACAGAACCGGCCGATAACCACACCGGCTGACCAGCTCCACCAATGCTCGATCACTAAGATCGTGCTCGATCACCACACCCACGGTTTGTACAGCCATCACTGCAGACCCTCACCTTCTCCTCCCCTGGGCACGGCACCCGGCGAAGGACAATCCCCAGTTTGGGGGGCTGCGCTGACGCAATCAGCATGGTAATTGGCACATTTGGTCCGATTTCAGGTCAGATTCTCCGCGTTCCAGAGACGCCCATGCGTGATTACACATCTATTGCGGTTCATCAGCTGCTGCGACCACCTGCTCAATGTCCGCCCCCCGACCTAGAGCCATGGCACTGCTGCTCTCCGACAAGATCGAGTTGACCGGTGAGGATGTCCCGGCATACCTGGACCGGCAGTCCGCAATCCCTGTTGTCACGGCGGCCAGCGCGCAAGGCGACGAGCACGCCGCTACCGGAGTGCCTCATCGTCCTCGCCTCCGAGGCGTCGTCGAATACTCCCACGCTGCCGGCCCGGCCTCCTTCGACTGGAGTCGCACCGACCCCCGGAATGCTCGGTATTCTCACCGTGCCCGCCGGGTCTGAAGTGTTCTTAAGCCATCAGGCGCACGGCGGAATCCTGTTCGCCAAAGGCACGTTCGCTGGATAGTGCCCCTTGGGGTGGTGGACTTCGCGCCGCGTCCGCCGCAGCAAGAAAATAGGTCGCTGCGCACGGATCCCCACCGGCGGCGATCAAGGTTTCGGCTATCGCTAACGCGAGTCGCACATCCGCCCAGGCGCTCACGCCTCCGGTGCGCAGCGCGTGCTACAACAAATCGAGTCGACGAAGGACATCAGACTCGTCCTGCGCCAGCAACCACAACTCCGCCGACGTCGGATCGGTCGACTGAGCGGCCAACTCACGAGCGATCTTCGGCTCCCCGAGCACCTCTGCAGCGAGCGCAAGCAGCCAATCGTAGTCTGGGTCCCGTCTACGCGGGTCGACAATCGCTTCGTCGAGCACGGCCAGCGCTCGGTCTTCGTCACCGATCATGATCAGGTAGACAATCTGCTCAGCGGCAGGTGGGGCATTCACTTCCTGCGCGAGTGACCACCGGTAGAAATCAGCCGCCGGCCCGACGGCTCCGCGGTCGCGATCAGCCTCGACAAGGGTTCGAGCGATACTCAGCGGATCCGGCGCAAGTCGCAGGCACGCCCAGGCTCGGTCAACGTCACCCCCGTACGCGGCGACGTGAACCTGCCGTTGGCAGCAATGTTGAAGAGCTTCCCGCGACACTGTGTCTGCGTACTCGTCCACGACGTGCGCCGTGATGTCGTCACCGAGCACACTTGCCGCCAGACTGGTGGCGAGGAGATCGATGACACCGATTCTTCGCTGCGGGTCGAGCGCGATCACGCGTCGTCCGAACGCTGACCGCAGGAGGTCATCGCGCACTTGATCCGTATTCGCGCGCATGATCGCGCACCCAAGAGACAAGCCAAGCACCGCTTCTCTATCCAGGCCGCACGACAGATTCTCGTCCTCGCCGACCGGAACCACCGCGGCCATGCACCCGACCGGATCGCCACCCTCATCGAACTCGTCGAAGTCCTCGCCGATGTCCTTGCCGAGCTCGACGATGAGGTCCACCACTTCGTCGCGGGTGATTCCTCCACGTTCCCATTTACGCGCGATCCAGGCGAGCTGGTGCTGCATCAGCGACAGCAGATCCTGACTAGTCATCAGTGATCAGCTTGCCACGACCGCTCGTCCACGGCGAGGCTTCCGATCAGCCGCGAATCCGGCCGGGTAGGCGGCTGTCTCATGCCGCGATAGGGCAGGTAGCGCGTTTCGGTGGACGCAAGGCGAGGTTCCTTCGACAGGCCAGTGCGGTGAGCGATGACCGTCGTCGGCAGCGCCGCGCTGGCGATCGCCGGCGCGAACAGGCGAATCCCCGGAAACAAGAACCAGGCAGGCGTACTGAGCCGGGTCCAAGTGGCCGAGTTCGGCAGGCAGCGCCAGATCGGCTCCGTCGGGCCCCGAACGCACGACGAACCGCCCGTTCGGCCAAACGAGTATCGCGATCAGGTCTTGGCAGATGCTGTCCTCGTCGGTGGGCCGGCGGGTCATCACAGCTACGACGTGACTTGCGTTCTTGATTCCGGACTCGACCTCGCTGTTCCAGCTGTCCCCGGACGGACAGCCCTTAGCTCAGTGGCGCCAGTATCCCGTCCTCGAACTGCCGACCGCCCCGACGGCTCCGCTCAAGGGCCGATCCTGGCGATCTCGACTGTCACCAGATCAAGTGCGGGGCCTGCGACGTGGAGTCGGCGGGTTCCTATCGTCCATTCGTAGGATCTGATGCGAAGCTCACCGCAGCAGCTTTCGGGCTGTGCGATAGTTGCGTTGCACGGTCATGTGTATCCCGACCGGTCGCTTGGCCGGAGGCACCAAGGAGCGAGAGTATGTCTTTCAACGAGACGGCGACCGCAGTCGCTGAACGGCCGTTTCTTTACGAACGGCGCGAGGCCTACGAAGTGAACATGGGCGGCACCACCGCCTCCAACGTCGCACATAAGACGGGCCGTGCCTCCGAGATGGGCCCTGACGACTAGATTGAACTCGCACTTGTCGCGGCAGGTGCTGATCCTCGTTCACAGCGACGATCCGCACCTGCCGCTGGTCACTCGGCATCTGGACGATTGGGGCGTGCCCCACTGGGATCTCGCTGCGGATCTGATCGGCTCGGAGATCCACCCTTCGGTCGAGGTCGGTTCGACTCGATTCGCGGTCGATGTCGGCGGCTGGGACTGGTCCAGGATCACGACCGTCTGGAATCGGCGCGTGATCGTGAATCCGGGATGGTCGACGGAGCCGGCTACCGATGTCATGCTTGAGAAGCACATCCATGATCAGAACCTCGCACTGGTCGATGGGCTGCTCGCCTCGATCCCTCCGGAGGCGAACTGGATGAACAGGATCGAGTCGCGGTTCGCGCGGTCGAAAGTCCACCAGCTCCGCCTAGCTGCCGAGCTTCGGATTCCGATCCCCGAGACTCTCGTGTCGAGCGACCCGAACCAGATCCGTGCGTTTGCTCGGACGCACCGCGTAAGCGGCATCATCACCAAGCTGATCGCCCCGACACCGTCGCGCGTTCCGAACGGCGAGGAACAGTTCTCGATCTTTACGACCGAGATCGATCCCGATGAGGTAGGCGACTCCGCCCTCAGCTCCGCAGTCGCGATCTACCAGCCCAAGGTCCGAAAGACGAGGGAGGCTCGCGCCATCGTCGTCGGCAACGAGGTCGTGTGTTGCGCCTTCGACACGCAGCAGTCTGCGCAGACGGCCCTCGACTGGCGCCGATACGATTTCGACGCTGTTCCCCACTACTCGATCGACTTACCTTCCGAGTTCGCCGACCGTTTGGTCGAGCTCGTGGCCCGTCTTGGTTTGATCTACGCCGCGATCGATGTCGCGGAGTTGCCAGACGGGTCGTGGCTGATGTTCGAGGTCAATCCGGCTGGCCAGTGGGCATGGCTCGAGGAGCTCGGCGGCGTGCCCGTCGGGAGAACAATCGCCAAATGGCTCGCGACCGCGTAAACGAATCGCTACCTGACGACCTTCACGAACTCGTCTCGGCACATCTGGGCGACGTCACGTCGTCCCGCGTCTATGGCGGTGAACAGCGTCATCGAAGCTGGACGGTCATCACCGCAGCAGGCGAGTATTGGGTGAAGGTCGAGAACCCGGGGTCGGCCTCAGTATTCGCTTCGTTGGCCAACGAAGCCGCAGCGCTGCAGGAGCTCGCGGGCAATCCCTCGGTTCCGGAACTGGTATTCAGTGGCGTTACCGCGGGCCGCACGGTCCTGGCTACTCGCCATCGCGCCGGCAGACCGTTTGACGACGTGGCAGAACTGACGCCGCATCGCGTCGACGAGGTGCTCGACCGGCTCGAAGATGTGCAAGCAGTACCGGGGCCATCCGTTCGAGTCCACCAGGTCGAATCGGCGTCGCTGTACGCGCCCGACGCTGACCCGATCGCCTGCGTCGCCGCAGTTCGTGGCCGGCTCGCAGCCTCGTCAGTTCCGCCCGAGCTCGACGACCTTGNTGGGACCTCCGGCGATTGATCGCGCATCGATCACGTTCGGCCTGCTCGTGAGGGATCGTCCCGACCTGGCTGAGCAAGTAATGGCTGGGTCGGTGGGTGTCGCAGGATTCTTGGTACTCCGCCTGCTTTACCTCCACTCGAACGGCGCCTTGCGCCCCAAAGTCCTTCGCGTTGCACGCGACCTCTTGCACGACTTTGAGTGACGCTCGTCTGGGTCGCGAGAGGTTGCCCGTGTCCATCGCGCACTCGCTCAGGCATCGATGTGGCCACGGCGAGAACGAGTCGAGCATGCCTGGTAGTCCGAACGGGGACTGAGCTGAGCCGCAGGCACACCCGTGCCTGCTGGCGGTCGACCGCTGCAATAGCCTGCTGTCACCGAAGGCCGAACTGTGAAGTTGGAATGGTCGAGCAAGACGGAGAGACCTCCAAGAGGTGCGACGGGAAGCCCATACCGGAGAACCGGCGATGTAATCGCTGAGCAGTAGGTGCCACCTGGCCATTGGCGTGATGATCACGAGGTCGAGCGATTGGCACGTGTGGGCGACTGGCGGGTTCGAAATGCGAAGTACTGGCCGGTGTGTGAGCAAGACAAGGGCGAGAATATCGGTTTCGGCGGACGGGTTCCGGGCTGCTTCGTTGCGCAGTGTCCCCTGGCCGACACCGTAGGCGTCAGCAACATCCCGAATCGGCTTCTAGGTCCAGATCACCTCATGGCATAACTCGTCCTTAAACTCCCGAGTGAATCGCCTCCCGCCGAAGATCGCGAAGGACTCCGCGCTCTGCACGTTGACGCCATCTCCACAGCGGTCGCAGTTTCACTGATTGTCCTGACGCTGCGACCGGTCAAGGTCATGAACCTAGTGTCGCGTGTCGTTAATTAGTTTATGGTTCCTGGGTTGAGATAATTGGCTATGGCGAATTCTCCTGCCCCGGC
>NZ_JBHLWV010000008.1:0-12541 GCF_042432625.1 Gordonia phosphorivorans
CCGGCGATCAGCATGCAGCAGAATCGCGCGGCGGTCCCGTCGAGGAGGCCGAAGGCGGCGGTGGCGGCGGCGATCGCCGGGAAGCTCCCGATGAACACCGCGCGCACTGCCGTTGAGGCGCGAGTCCCGTCGCTGGTGAGCTTGGCCAGTGCCGATTGTGTGGCGGCATCGAGGCGCACTGATATGTGGCTGGGCCGGGACTCGTCTGTGGTTGGTCTCCCCAGCGGCTCATCGGTTGCATCATCGATGACGTCTCCCTCGTATACGAGCACATCTCGTCGCCAATCTTAACTGGTAGTCATCGCTTCCTGGAAGTGATGACTACCTGGAACTCATGGCTTCCTATCGTGAGCCTTGAGGGGTGACCAGTTCTCTCAAGTCGACCCTCGGCGCGCAGGTGCGCGAGATTCGTCGTGGCCGGGGGCTCACTCAGGAGGCGCTCGCTGAGCAGCTCGAGGTAACCCCGCGCTACCTCGCCGGAGTCGAACGCGGCGAGCGGAACCTCACGTTGGACTCCGTCGATGCACTGGCGCAGCAGTTGGGCGTGGATGCGGCAGCGCTGCTACTCGCTCAGGGATAGACCTGACGCATCCGCGTAGCTTCCAGCGTGCGATACTTCGACAAGATGTCGCACAGCGACGGCAAGTCTGAATGATGCCGCTTATCTATACGATGTGAATGGCTCCAGTCGACCTGATTCGAGTCGACTTTCACCGTGACTGCGCCTGAGCCTCGGTGCGACCGGCTCAGTACGCGTGTGGACCAAAGCAATCACAGAAGGGCACCAACTCAGTGACGATCACCCAGCAAGAGCTCGAGTCCAGGCTTTGGGACGCGGCAAATGCTCTGCGCGGCCCCGTTGACCCAGCCGACTTCAAGACCTACGTCTTTCCGATGCTCTTCTGGAAATGGATCTCTGACACCTGGGTGTACGAGCACGACATGGCGCTTGACGAGTATGGGGACGACCTCGACGACGAGATCGAAGCTGACTACCACCGATTTGAGATGCTCGAAGGCACGCTATGGTCGGAAACCACGACGAAGGTCAAAAACCTCGGTGCGGAGATCGCGAGCACCTTCCAGCGGATTGAGAAGGCTAACCCGCGCTCGCTTGCCGGAGTCTTTGGTGATGTTGCTTGGGGTAACAAGGAGCGAATCCCAGAGTCAGCACTTCTTGACTTGATCAAGGCCTTTAACAAAATTAAGCTCGATCCGACGACGGTCTCCCACGACCTTCTAGGCGCTGGATATGAGTACTTGTTGAAGAACTTCGCCGACGAGTCAGGGAAGAAGGCGGGGGAGTTCTTCACACCCCGCGAGGTCGTCAACCTGCTGGTAGGAATCCTAGAGCCGCAGCCGGCAGAGTCCGTGTACGACCCTGCCTGCGGCTCGGGCGGGATGTTGGTCGCGACTATCAACCAACTCCGCGACGCCAACCTGGATCACAGGACTCTGCGCCTGTACGGTCAGGAGATCAATCTAACCACCTCCTCGATCGCGCGGATGAATTTGTTCCTGCATGAGATCGAGGACTTCGAGATCAAGCGAGGGGATACGCTCCGTGCCCCCGCCTTCAAGGACGCCAGAGGTGCTCTGCGCACTTTCGACTCTGTAATCGCCAACCCGCCGTTCTCGCTCGCGAACTGGGGAGCGGACCGTTGGGCAACCGACCCTCGAGCCCGGTACGGCGTGCCGCCTGCGAAGAACGGCGACTTCGCATTTATCCAGCACATGATTGCCTCGATGACGCCAGATTCTGGTCGGGTTGGCGTCGTTATGCCACACGGTACTTTGGTCCGGATGGGGACCGAATCCAGTATTCGACAGAAACTCGTTGAGGCCGATTTGCTTGAAGCGGTTATCGGACTGCCGCCCAATCTCTTCTACTCCACAGACATTCCGACTTGCATCTTGATCTTTCGAGCCAATAAGTCTGCTTTTCGCGCCGGCAAAGTGCTCTTCATCGATGGCTCGGCCCGGTTTGAGAAGGCAGTCAACCGGAACTCGATGACCGCCGCTGACGTTGATGCCTTGGTTGACACCTACCGGAGCGGTACCAAATCAGCCGATGTGGACCGTATTAACGTCCGACTCGTTCCGATTGACGAGATCGCCAGTCGAGATTTCGACTTGAGGCTCGGTCACTACATCACGGTGGCGGCCGAAGAATCAGCTGATCTTGGCAGCACGCTGACGGCCTACGCGGACAGTCGAATAAGGCGCATCGCAGCTGAGGCAGACATGTTTAGACGGCTTCAGGCGGCGGGGATTGATCTGAGCGCAATTGAGGTGAGCGATGACTAAGTGGCGCGTAGTACCAGTAGCTTCGGTTGCAAAACAGCGCCGCGAAGCGGTCCGGCTCGAACCTGGCGTCGAGTACACCACGATGGGCGTCCGCTGGCATGGCAAAGGGGCGTACAACCGCGGAATCGGCACCACTGACACAGTCAAAGCGAAGACGCTCTATCGAGCGCGTAGCGGCGACTTCGTCTTTAACAGAATTGATACGCAGAAGGGGGCGTTTGATGTCGTCCCGGATTCCCTTGATGGTGCCCTCGCAAGCAATGAGTTTCCGCTATACGAGACAGATCGTGATCTCTTGCTTCCCCAGTTCTTGCTGATCTACTTTAAGCAGAGCGCAGTACTTCGTGCGATCGAAGCATCGCGGGGCGGTTCGGAGGGACGGGCTCGCTGGAAAGAGCGAGACTTCGAATCGTGGTCGGTTCCATTGCCGGACTTGGGTATCCAACGCCGGATCGTAGATCTCATTACTTCTGTGGATCGCTGCGTTTCTGCGCTCGACAAGGAGTCCGGCGGGTCCGGCAGCCACTTGGGCTCGCTCATTGGGTTCCGCGCTGCTCTAACGACGTCGCTCCTCAACCAGGAGATTGAGATTCCTGAGTCCTACGACGACCTATTGGCGGAGGCCTCCTGACATGGCATGGACAGAGTCGTCCACAATCCAGCGCTCCTTGCTCGAATGGGCAGAGGAAGCAGGCTGGGATCGTCTGCATGGCGATGAGCTACCCCGAGATGACCATGATGTCGTCATCGAGGGGTGGGCTCGAGAGTCGCTAGTTGCGCTGAACCCCGAGCTCGGCGATGACCCTGAATCCACTGACCTAGTCCTGCACGAGATCACCCAGGCGGTGCTGGATGCCCACAACGGGCTCGTCTCCGCCAATGAACGGCTCACCGTGATGCTACGCGGTGATCACGCGTTCACGACGATCAACGGTGACCACGTTCCACGCAGGCTGATCGACTTCGTAGTGCTCGAGAACAACCGATTCACAGTCGCCGATGAGGTGAGGATCGCCGGATCGGTCAAGCCCCGGCGATTCGACGTCGTTTACTACGTGAACGGATTCCCGCTCGTGGTCGCGGAGACGAAGACGCCTGTGAAGCAGCAGGTCTCGTGGGTGAGCGCGGCGAAGGACATCTACGACGTCTACGAGGACGAGTACCCGAACTTCTTCGCGACCAACGTCTTCAACATCGCTACCGAAGGCCTAGAGTTCCGGATGGCTCCTATCCGTGCTGTGCCTGATCCAGACTCGGAGATCTGGGCTCCTTGGGGTTCGACCGAGGACGACCCGAAGGTCATCACGGGCCCGGCCCGAGTTGATCGCTCGGCGAGGTTGTTGCTGCGCCCCGAAGTGATCCTCCCGATCCTCAAGGACCTCGTGATGTTTCGTCATGCTCGAGATGCCTCCGAGACCGACATTAAGTTCCTCCCGAGGTACCCGCAGTTCGAGGCAGCCCTGGCGATCCACGACAAGGTGCTCGCCGACGGGCGTGGCGGACTGATCTGGCATCACCAGGGCTCGGGTAAGACAGAGCTCATGGCTTTCGCCGCAGCACGGCTCCTGCGCGATGATGCGGTCGTCGAGAAGTTCGGCAGTTCGCCGACCGTGATCGTTATCGCGGATCGCAAGGATCTTGTACGCCAGACCGCGGAAATGTTCGAGACGGCCGGTATGCCGCGTCTGACGGTGCCCCGCAACCGGCGTGAGTTGCACGAACTGCTCCGCAGCGGAGACCCGGGGATTGTGATTACCACCGTGCACAAGTTCGCCGAGGCTGGGCACCTGAACGACAGGTCGAACATCATCGTCCTCGTTGACGAGGCGCACCGGTCGCAGGAGGGCAAGTTTGGCGATGCATGGCGCGCGGCGGTGCCGAACGCGAAGTTCTTCGGCGCGACGGGCACGGCGATCCAGGATAAGGACCGCTCGACGTTCAAGCTCTTCGGTGACCCGTCCGACCCCGACTTCGTGATGTCGAGGTACACGCCGGAGCAGTCCATTGCGGACGGGTTCACGAAGCCGGTCATAGTGGAGGGCCGATCGGTCGGCTTCAGCCTCGACAAGGAGGCGCTCGACGAAGCGTTCGATGAGCTGGCTGAGATCGAGAACCTCGACGAGGAAGAGAAGGTCTACCTCTCCGGCAAGGCCTCGCACATCGAGACGATCCTGTCGAACCCCGATCGCGTCGCCGCGGTCTGTGCCGACATCGTCGATCACTTTCTCGCCTACGTCGCGCCTCTGGGGCAGAAAGCTCAAGTGGTCGCGTACAACCAGAAGTTGGTTATCGCGTACGCGCGCGCCATCGAGGAGGAGCTCGAGCGTCGCGGCGCGGTCATGTTCGACGGGCGACTCCGTGAGGTCGGAGTGGTGATGCACGTCGCCGACAGCAAGGACACGCCAAAGGAGCATCAACAGTACCTGCTTACGCCAGAGCAGGAGGAGGCGCTGAAGCGACGGTTCAAAAAGGTCGATGACCCGATGTCGTTCGTCGTCGTCACCGCCAAGTGGATGACCGGTTTCAACGCACCCATCGAAGGAGTGCTTTACCTCGACAAACCGGCCAAGGAGGCCAATCTGTTCCAGACCATCACGCGGCCGAACCGTCCCTGGAAGAACCCGGTCACGGGACAGCGCAAGGACTACGGCCGTGTCGTCGACTACATCGGTCTCGCCAAGGCAATCGGCACCGCGATCGCCGGCCCGAAGCTGAGCGTGGACGACGAGGACGAATTGAACGTCGTTGACGTATCCAAATTGGCAGGCAAGTTCGTCGCCGACCTCACGAAGCTCCTCCATCTTTTCGCGGGCATCGACACCGTGGATTCCTCATTCGAGTCCCTCGCAATAGCGCACGAGCGGATACCCGATGGCGGTACGCAGCGCACAGAGTTCGTCGACGGTTACGTGGCTCTCCAGACGGTCTGGGAATTCCTGGACCCGCACCCTATGCTGTTGCCGTTCAAGCAGCAGTACTTCTGGTTAGCGAAGGTCTATGAGTCGATTCGGCCCAAAGATGTCTCCAAAGCCTTCCTTTGGGCGCGGCTCGGGGCGAAGACCACGGAGCTGATCCACGGCCACATGAACGCAGTCGTCGTGAAGTCGATGGCCTCTAGAACGGTCACCTTGGATGCGGCCGGGCTCGCGCTGGTGAAGCGCATCGCCGAGCAGCTGCGGCTGTCAAACACCTCGCCAGATGGCCAGGAGCGGACTGACGTTTATCAGCAGGTGCTCGACTCGATCGAGGCGCGGCTTCACCGTCGTCTCGCTGAGGGAGAGAGCCGAGTCTACAAGTCGCTCGCGGAGAGAATTGAGAAGCTTCGGACGAAGGCGGTCGAGAACGTCGAGGACTCGTTAGCGTTCCTGGAGGAGGCACTCAGGATCGCACAAGACGTCGTCGCGGCAGACCGCGCCGCAGAGGCTGGGGATGAAGAGGAACTTGAACGCCTCGCCGACCCGAAACGCGGTGTGCTCACCCAGATTGTCGAAGAGAACACGCCGCAGGGGCTGCATCAGATCGTGCCGGAAATTGTCGAGCGCATTGACGCGATTGTCGGTGAAGTCGCCTACACCGGCTGGACTTCGAGTGACTCGGGCGATAAATCTGTTCGACGCGAGCTGCGTGCGGTGCTGAAGAACTACGGACTTCCCATCAAAGGCGACCTGTTCGACCGCATCTATCAGTACGTGAGAGAGAACTACTAGATCGCGGCGGTCCGTCCCTTCGATCTGTGGTCCGTGATCTGGGCGAGCCACAGCACCGTCGGTCGCGGGCACGCCAACGCTCTAGGGTGTTGAGCATGGTGAGTATTCCGGTAGTTCTCGACAATTTCGCGTGGCCGACTCGATCCGCGGCAGAGGCGGCGTTTCGGAGTATCTTGCGGAACTCCGGGTACGCCGTCGGCGACGTCATCACGGATCCTGTGCACCACCAGATGCTACTCGAGGTCCTTGACCGTCATCCTGACCACCTTGAGAAGATCGGCCCCGGGGTTGAGGAGTTCTTCGTCGCCAGGACCCGTGACGCGAGTGGTGTCTTTGTCGGCGCGAATGCCATCGGGATCTGGATTCGAAGAACCGACGGGGACGAGATCGACTTCAGCTATCGCACCGCCATTCACCAGCCCTCGCCTCGCTCCGATGCCAAGGAAGCGCTGCGCACCGAGGTAGACGATCGCAGGCAGGCATTCAGAGAGCACCGCTTCGGTACTGGAGAGACAGTGCTGAGCGATCTGTCCGGAGTCCCAACGGGCGACGTTCGAGATGCCCAGGTCATCTACCTCGCCCCGACCTGGGGGCAGCTCACTTACCGGTTTGCCGAACTCGAGGGCGGCTGGACACGATTGGCAGTAGCGCCTGCGTTCGCGGGCGTCGCGGCAGTCGGGTCGCGTCTCGAGGACCGAGATCAGGCGACACGGTGGTTGGCGTTCCACGCGCAGTACGCCGATCTTGGTCTCGCGTCGGCATCCGAAGCAGCACGACGCACTCAAGCTGACGAGCTTGGGTGGGCTATCTCGAGCGACAACTAAACTTCGGAAGCCCGGCGCGTCGCTACTACGAGCACGGCCGCGATCTCTTTCTGGATTAGCACGGGGACGCCCAGACCGTCGAAGTTCTGATGGCTGAGCCACTCCACGGCTTCAGCCCGCGACCACGTATCGACACCGACGTGCTCAGCGATCGCGACCGTCGCCGTCCGAGACAAGCCCATCGACATGAGCACGACTTCACTGGCGCGAGACACTCCGAGTTCGAGCATCATGGCGTAGTCGGGACGATCCGTCGGTTCCAGGCCGAGTTCGGAGGCATATAGAGCCAACAGGTCCGAATAACAGGCGAGGTACTTGGGCGCATGGAATCTTGCGATCGATTCGATGTCTCGCATAACGTCACGTATGGCCTTGGCGACCGGGATCTTGGAGAAGGAGATCCGCTGCTCGATCAGCCGCGCCAGCGGCATGCCCTTCATCCAGTTGACCACTAGGTTCGCCAGTTGCCACTTTCGGAGGTCTTCTCCAGGCCGAGGCTTACCGAAGACATCAGTCATCGTCGCTCCGATTCTCACGAGCGCCTCTTGGAACCGCGGCTTTGCATCGGGCTCTTCAGGGAGTGGAAGCTCGAGCTCAGCTGGAGTCTTCGCTGACGACCGGAAACTGGAGAGAAGCCGCTCCATCGAGATAGAGGAAATCCCAGTGTGACGCGTCAGAAGATCGACTGGAAGCTCGGACTCGGTTGTTGCGCGTACGATCGCCGCTTCGATCTCCTCTCGCTCGGAATCGAGCGGTACCCGGTTGAGGAGGGCACTGATCGGCTCTCCCTCCAAGCGTCTCGAAGACAAGTACGCGAAGAGCCCCTCGGCGGTGGTGTCGCTGTGCACCTCATCGGCGGACCGGATGAAGGAGAGCAAGCCTGATGTCTCGTCCAATCCGGCGTTCACTGCTCGCACGATGGGAGACCTCTTCCGTGCAAGCGGAAGATTGGGCCAGATCCCGGGAACATCCGTGTCGATGCACACGACGTTTCCTTCGAATTCTTTGCCCCAACGTCCTGCTCGTCCGGCTAAGTTCCAGAAGTCTCCCTCGCTCAGCGGGTGTCCGACGCCCTTCTGTGGGTTACGCATGAAGATCGTGCGGCACGGCAGATTGACTCCTTCGAGCAGGGTCGAAGTGCACACGAGATAGTGAATCTTGCCCGTACCGAATAGACGCTCGATCTCCGATCGCACGACGAGGGGCATGTTCCCGTAGTGGAACGCCACCCGTCGTTCTAGAACATCCGCGAGCAGATATTTACTATGCACGGCAGTCTTGATGAGGTCTCGCAGATCACTGATTTCCGCGTCTGGTTCGTCTACTGGCGGGAGCTGCTCAAACATCGCCTTCGCGACCTTCTCTGCTTCGCTGGCGGTGTTCACGTAGATTACGTTGCCCGGGTTGCTCCCGGCCAGCGCGTGAGCCACGAGAGCGATTCTCATCGGCACGGTCACTGCCCGCTGGGCGAGCTCGATCTCGCCCAGGTGATGACGATTTCCGTTTGACACGAGGGATACGGCCCTGCGCTGAGGCTTGCGGTAGACGCCTTCTATCCAGACGAGATTCTGATTGACGGTTACCGCTTCCGACACGAAGTGGTCCGAGCGCTGATCGGAAGCCGCATCCTCGATGAGGATTTCGGGATTGGAGCTTAGCGGGCTGGCGAACAGCACCTGCGCGTTCGGACTGCGACGCACCGTGCGTTCAATCGCTTGTTGCAAGAGCACCCCGCGGGCGTCGCTGCCTAAGGACTGCGATTCGTCGACGAAGAGGAGGTCGACCACGAGAGAAGGGAACAACTCCAGAGCTAGGTGAAGCCTCTCCTGAGTTACTACGAGAATCGACCTCGTCGAATCCGCGAGGTCTGGATCCCAGGGCATCGAGAAGACGTCGACGTCCGCTGGCGCTTCCGTGCGCAGGTCGCGCGAGACTTCTTCGATCAGAGCGCGCGTAGGGACGAGATACACCAGGGTGAAAGAGGCCCTGCTTCGCGCGATCTCAAGGAAGTGCTCGCGGACTATCCTGGACTTTCCTGCCGAGGTGGGGGCAGAGACGCTCAACCAGTCGTTGCTGTCGACCGCGTCCCAAAACCTTCTCTGGAACGGGTTCACAGATAGAATCCGCCCGTCCGACAGACTGACGGAATGATCGATGCGGCTTCGGATAACCTCCATCCGAAGTGCGGCTGGCAGCTCGAGCCAGGCATCGACTGAAACGCGATCGCGGGTTTCTGCCAGCTCCACGGCCGGGTGATTCCCGCTGCGTTCGAGGAGAACGGTGGCCGCGGTCCGATGAGCATCGTCTGCGTCCGTTGCCAGCATGCAAGCAGTAGCGATGCGGAGAATTGCCGATTGCGCGCGCTCTGACTGGCCGGACGTGATCGCACTGGCATACAACAACGCGAAGTTCCAGTCGATGGGCGAAGGCTCTTCGTCCCACTGGATTGTGGGGAACTCGCTACGCATGGTCAGCTTCCTCGAAGCTTCGAGGACATCGCGGAACTTCTGAGACCTGAAGACCAAGTCCTCGAGTTCGGCCGTTCCTGTCACATCGCACCCATTCGCTTGAGAACTCGCGTGCGCAGAGCGTTGACGTCCGGCATGGGGATGCAGAAGAGGTCGATGTTCACTCCAACGAGCTCGAACTCATCGAGGCGGCCACCTATGGTCTCGTGCCATCGGCCGACCTGTTGAGACAGCGCTTGATGCTGTTTCTCGTCGAGCGCGGACAGATTTGGATACTTCTTGTGGTCGAACCCAACCAGGCAGACCCCGTTCCATCGGACTCGTAGCGTTTTCGGATTCGATTCGTCGAAGTACTCGAGGAGGTGCGCGGCGAGTGCGGCCTGCGACACGTTCAGATGATCCCGGACAAGCAACAAGTCGCGCTTTCGTTCCTCGACGCCGTCGTCCTTGAGGAAGGGGGCGATGCTTTCGAAGCAGTCTTTGAACGCCGCTGAACTTGATTGATATAGCTTGGACTCTCCCCAGTAGACGTCCAGAACGCCGTCTTCTGCGAGGCTCGCGTGGATTCCATCGGAGCCGTGGACATGCATCGCGGAACTCGTCTTCAGCGGCATCTTGGAGATGAGCTGCGGCCGTCCTAGCACCCGCTCGAGTAGGAGGAAGAGGAGCAGCTCACCGCCTTCGCCGGAGCCGGCGGACTTCACGAAGAGGTCTCGCGCCTGCTCGTTGAGGCTGACGATAGGGGCGGCCGATCCGGTCCGCGCACTCTCTGCCAACGCCC
The DNA here is from genome assembly GCF_042432625.1 of Gordonia phosphorivorans. Classification (NCBI taxonomy): domain Bacteria; kingdom Bacillati; phylum Actinomycetota; class Actinomycetes; order Mycobacteriales; family Gordoniaceae; genus Gordonia; species Gordonia phosphorivorans. The sequence continues at coordinate 10,088 of NZ_JBHLWV010000008.1, forward strand.
GCTCGATCTTGTCGCGAGGGATGCAGAAGTCGACGGCCGCTTCTGCCATGGCCCCTGCCAGTTGCTCGACGGCAGGAGCGCCGTTCATGTCGTGAGCGACGAAGTGAGTCCGGACCAAAGTGGCTGTGCCAGGAACCGTCACAGCATCCTCGAACGGAGGGAGGAAGTCGAGCAGAGACCCATTCCCGCCCCGCACAAGCGCCTGGAACCTCTCGATGACTGACGCTTCTTCAACCATTGAGCCCCCTGGAGTCATGAACGTCTCTGAGCAGAGGTCTTGCGACGCTGCACACCTGCGTGAAGCCTATCGTGAGCTGGCGCAGCACCTGCGTATGGACGAGAGCCCACGCACGGGGAGGATAGGGCTCTGAAGGAAACGCTCGCTGTAGAGATCTGCAGCGTCGGCGAGAGAGCCCGTCTGCACTTGAACACTGCCCTTGGTCGTCACGTCACTCCCATCTTTGAGAGCGCCCAACTGACGTAGATGGACTCCGCATGCGTATCCCGCGCGACGACGATGTGCGGGCCGATAGGCTGCCCGTCTATTAACGGGCTCTTCGGATCTAAGAGTGCGTAGGTGAGGTTCGGGCCGAGCGCGGGCGACCACAACATGTAGGCGGGTCCTGGGTGTGATCATGGAAGTTCCTACACACCCTTGACGCACACCACAGGACCCATGGCTGAGCTTACTTCCGATGTTGCCGACACGATCTGCCGAACCGTCGAGTTGGGCGTGACGATCACCGGTGCGGCCGTCGGCGCCGATGACCGGACCCATGTTTTCTGCGAGGTCCTCGACCCCGATCGACGATGCCCGGACTGCAACATTGCGGGTCAACCACGAGATCGGGTCGCACGGGTCCTGACTGACACGCCCGCCGCCGGCTATCCAGTCCTCCTGCACGTGGCGCTTCCGCGGTTCGTGTGCCACACCAGCGACTGCTCCAGGTCAGTCTTCCGCGCCAGGATCGACCACATCGCCCGGCCGCGAGCAGTAGTAACGACCCGGACCGAACGCTGGATTTTGCAGCGCATCGTGGTCGACAAGATGAGCGTGGCCGCCGTCGCCGCGAACCTCGCGATCTCGTGGAGCACGGTCAACCAGATCGCCACAGACGCCGCTCGCGCACTGGTCTACGACGGAGACCACCTCGACGGGGTCCGGTGCCTCGGTGTGGACGAGCACAAGTGGAAACATGTTCGCGGACAAGGGGAACCGAGTTTCGTCACGGTCCTGATCGACCTGACTCCGGTCATCGACGGGACGGGCCCGGCACGCCTGCTCGACATGATCGGCGGACGATCCAAACAGGTCCTCAAGCAGTGGATGGCCGCCCGAGACCAGCAGTTCCGGGATCGGATCAAGGTCGTGGCGATGGACGGATTCACCGGCTACAAGAGCGCCACCACCGAAGAACTTCCCACCGCTCGGGTGGTGATGGATCCGTTCCACGTCGTGCATCTGGCCGCGACGAAATTGGACCGGTGCCGGCAACGGGTCCAGCAGCAGGTGTGTGGGCACCGGGGCCGTAAAGACGACCCGCTCTACAAGATCCGCCGGATCCTGCATACCCGCACCGAACTCCTCACCGACAAGCAGAAGATCCGACTGTTCGAGTCGTTGACCAGCCACGACGCACACGCCGCCGTGGAGATCACCCATCAGGTGTATCAGCAGCTCATCGCCGCCTACGAACACCGACACCGCCGCGAGGGCAAGAAACTCATGTACAAGATCCTGCGACGGATCCGCACCGGACTACCCGCCGGCCTGACCGAGCTCGCTCAACTCGGACGAAGCCTATGGAACAGGCGCGCCGACATCCTCGCCTACTTCGACACCGGCGTCTCCAACGGACCCGTCGAAGCCATCAACGGACGCCTCGAACACCTCCGCGGAATCGCCCAAGGCTTCCGCAACCTCGACCACTACATCTTGCGGTCCCTACTGCACTCCGGTCAGCTCGCCGAAAGGGTCAACGCACTCTGAAATACGAAGAGCCTATTAACGATGCAGTTCTTAGGAGCTCGAGGTCAACGGAGCGCTCAATCGCGACCCGTTCGGTCATAAGGAGGCCGCTCAGAGCGCGATTGACCTGATCTCCATCAGTCGAGAAGCGGCGGATACCCACCTCATAAACCAACTTTGGCACCCGGCAACTATTCATAAGGTGCTCGGATAGATCGCTGGATAAGTCCCCCAGAAAGAACCGCGATAAGAGTTGGTAAGCTGAACATTCGACGGGCTTCTGGGCGTTCGCGACGCTCCCGCACGTAGGGTTAGGCGCAAAAATGGCTCCTGACCGGCGCAAACGCAGGAGATCCACTACCCACCCCGAGAAATAACTTTCTCCGGGGCCAACTTCTCACTGGTGTGCGGGGCGGTGGTGCTGGGGGTGCGGTTGCTGGGCGCGTCGACGCGGCTCACGGTGGCGATGGGGTTGGTGGCGATGC
>NZ_JBHLWV010000009.1:0-8392 GCF_042432625.1 Gordonia phosphorivorans
CGAAGCCGCAGCGCTGCAGGAGCTCGCGGGCAATCCCTCGGTTCCGGAACTGGTATTCAGTGGCGTTACCGCGGGCCGCACGGTCCTGGCTACTCGCCATCGCGCTGGCAGACCGTTTGACGACGTGGCAGAACTGACGCCGCGTCGCGTCGCGTCGCGTCGACGAGGTGCTCGACCGGCTCGAAGATGTGCAAGCAGTACCGGGGCCATCCGTTCGAGTCCACCAGGTCGAATCGGCGTCGCTGTACGCGCCCGACGCTGACCCGATCGCCTGCGTCGCCGCAGTTCGTGGCCGGCTCGCAGCCTCGTCAGTTCCGCCCGAGCTCGACGANCCTGGGACCTCCGGCGATTGATCGCGCATCGATCACGTTCGGGCTGCTCGTGATAGATCGTCCCGACCTGGCTGAGCAAGTAATCGGGAGACGCACCCACAGTCCGCCACCAAAAGTAGCGTTCCGTAGGCGCAGGTATGTTGTTGGTACTGCTCTTTCCACTGATCGCTGGCGCACAGCACGACCGTCCCCTCCCCAGTGCTCGACCGATCAGAAGGACACTCACCGCGATGCAGATCTTCCCCGTAGTACACCTCTCTGACTTCGACAACGGCCTCGAGCAAGCCGAGATCGCTCTTGCCGCCAACGCCGACGGGGTCTATTTGATCGACCATTCCGGCCGTACCGATCGCCTTGTTGCCGTGGCCAATGCGCTGACCACTCGCGCGCCCGGTGCCTTCATCGGCGTGAATCTGCTCGGCTATTCGGCGGCCGGCGCAGCCACCTACCTGGTCGACGCCATCACCAGCGGACTGCTGAGCCGAGCGCCGAACGGGCTGTGGATCGACGACGTCTCCCCAACCGACTCGGCCATGGCGATCAAACGCGCCAATGCAACGCTTGCCACCACGCAGATCCTCGGCGGTATCGCCTTCAAGTACACGCCTACCTTCACCGAAGAGCCCACCGCCGCAGCCGCCGAGGTCGTGCGACTGCGCGACGAGGTCGACGTCGTGACCACAAGCGGCGCAGGAACAGGGACTCCCCCTACTCCCGCCAAGATTTCCGCCATGGCAGCGGCAGCCGGGCGCCGGCCCCTCGCGGTTACCTCGGGACTTGCCGCGGAGAACCTCGCCGACTATGCCGACGCCATCGACCAGGTCCTCGTCGCCAGCAGCGTCGAGACGGCGCCCTACTCGGGGATCTTCGACACCCCACGATTGACCGCGATGATCGCGGCCGCACACGCCTGACCGACATCACCTTCAAACAGGCATGCGGTCTCGTCGAGGAGGTCCGCACCGCGCAGTGCGCGGTGCCACCAGAGCGTCTCAGATTCTGTTGCGCACCTTCTGGGCCGACACAAATTTGAACGCATCCGGGAATTCCACCGAGGACCTTCCCTGCAACCGCTCCTCGATCTCAGCGACGCCAGTGGCGAGTTCTACATCGTCGAAGGTCGAGAGCGTCCCGCGCTTCGAGGCGACGCTCGCCGACTATAGAAACCGCGCCTCGCGTTGACCCGATCAAATCTCGACCTTCGCCCGGAGCGGCCGAACCATGTCCCTGTTCGTCGGCCCGACCGGCGCCGGCAAGACCGAACTCGCACGGGAATCGCCCGCGTCGTATGCCGCAGCACCACCGCCGATTTCGCCGATGCGGTGATCGTCATGACCTCGAATCTCGGTGTCCGCGAAGCGCAATCGAAGGCGGTTGACTTCGGTGAGGTCAACGCCGCCACCAGGTCACGCACACTCGCCCAGGATGCGCTCAAGAAGGCCGTGCCTCCCGCACTCCTCAACCGGATCGACGCGATCGCCCAGTTCGAACCGCTCACCCCCGACGCGATCACCGAAATCGCCGAAATTGAGGTCGTCGCCGCGCACGGCACCTTCAGCGAATATTGAACTACGCCTCCTCGCCAACCTCGTCACCTTTACCGAGCAGGGAGTGTCCAGCCTTCACGCCACCGTCGTCGACGTGGTGATTTCAGAGGCGTGATCCAGCGCTACTCGCCGCGCCGTGAGCACGGACCCGTCCTAGCTCACCTCAGAGAACACGAGGAGTGTCCCGGATCACTGCGGAGCAGCGCTTGACGGGTAGGGGAATCGGTATCGGAGTAGAGGCCGCAAGCCGCCGGACTCGACACCGAGAGGAAGTCCCGTGAACGCTACGATTTCGATCCCCAGCTACCGCGACGTGTGTGCCCAGCGTCGTCTCGTCCTCGTCGACATCGAGAATGCGGCGCGCGGAGCCACGACCTCCCCCGACCACGTGCAGACACTTCGTGCCGAAATCTCCCACACCCTGCATCTCGGCGCCTGGGACCAGATCATCGTCGGATGCAGCCACTACTCACTGTTGAGCGCAAAGCTCGGGTGGCCGACGGCTCGCTTCGTTGTTCGGTCCGGCCCAGACGGGGCCGACCTCGCCCTCCTGGCCGAACTGGCACAAATCGATACGAGTCGCTTTGCCGAATTGGCGCTAGTCTCGGGAGACCACCTCTTCGCGCCTGCCGTCGCCGCCGCGGGAATTCCGACAACGGTTCTGAGCCACCGCACTTCGCTGTCTCGTGAACTGCGCTTGGCGGCAAACCGAATCCGACTGCTCTCAACGAACCACCCCGCCGCAGCCTGACTCGTCACAGCACGTCGGAGTGCCCGTGTCGCCGGCACCAACTGATGAGGTACCGCGCATGTAGCCCGCACCAGCGATAGATCGATCCCTGAGTCAGCGGCAACTGCTCGTCGTGCTCGTCACGTGCCAGAAGCATCGGACCCAGGTAGTGGCTCGTCACCTTGTTCGCGGTGCTTGGGGAGACCTTGGCGACCGAGGCCAGCGAGGCGCCGTCGGAAGCGCGGCCGGAAGCGATCGCTCCGGCCATTCGCCCGGCTGTTTGTCCTCGGCGATCGGACAGGAGTTCGTAGAGCGGCGGACGTCGCGGGCCCGGGACGGGCGGCTGTGGAAGCCTACGTCCCAGGGCTGCGGACCGCAGGCCGTCCATGATCACCGGGAGGCCGGCGGCTTTAGGGACCACACCGAAGACTTCGGGGCGCAACCTTGCTTCTTCGAGGAGGTCGTTCTCAATACTGTGGCCCTGAGTCGCGAGCAGGACTGGTGCGGTCCGCTGCGCCTGATTCAGCCGGTCGATCACATCGAGGCCGTCGAACGTCCACTCCATTTCCGGGCGATTCCAGATCAGGTCGGCGGCCACAACGTCGTACCGCACAGTCCCGGAGATGATCGCGGTCAGTTCGTCGTCATTGGTAGCAACAGCGACCTTCACATCGTCGAAAGCGGACTCGAGGGGGCCAGAGATCACTCGCCCCAGGGGCGAGGCGATGAGGATGCGCAGACCGGTTGCCACCCTCTGATCGTAGACGAAACCAGCGGGTAATGTGCAATCACGCACGGAGCTACGGAAGTATGGCATTATTTGCTTGCAGTCAGACAGCCCACCGGCCGAGGCAGAACCGACCGCCTCACGCAGGAGTTCGCGGTGGCCACCGCGCCCTGGCCACGCGGCGCCTCCGACATCGAGAACTTGTCGTTGTCGTCCATTCGGCCGATCCTCGCGTGCAAGCCTGCATTTCCTGCCGCGAGTGCGTTAAAAATGGCCCGGCGCTGGCCGTCCATCAGGCGGGCGACTATTCGGCGCCCGGGCTGGTTGCGGAGCCACCCCTACCGCAAGGATGAGGAGCACCCCATGTCGCTACGAGGAAAAATCTCTCAGCGGGCAACCGCAGGTACCGACGCCCTCCGCGATCGACTTCCGTCCGGCGATGAACTGCGGGATCGGGCTCAGACCAGCTCCGGTGCGCAGTGGCTGACCGATGCCCTCTCGAGGATGTCACCCCCACCCGGCGCAGCGGTAGGACCGTTGGATCTGTCGTTGGCGGCTGCCGCATCGGCGGTGTTCGCGGGGAAGCTCCCCGGTCCGGTGACGACGGCCATGCGAAAGCTCAACGAACTCGGTCAGGTCCACGTAAGTCCGACGGAGATTGCCTTTGACGGCACCGTCGTCCCCTGGTCGGCGGTGGTATCAGTGCAGCTCCATGACACGGCGGCCCTGGTTCCTTCGGCGTCGATCGACAAAGAGGTCGATAAGATCCGTAAGCTCCTGCCACCTTTCCCCGCCCGAAAGTTCTTGGTCGGCAAGATGGTCGACGGGCTCCTTGTCCTCATCCTCTCGGCGTTGGAAAGATCCAGCGCAGATCCGCGGCCAGTACCGTGCCAGATCATTTATCGAAACAAGCTCGGCCAGACCAGGGAAGTATCGGGAGGTCTGTTCGCCGCCGCTGCCCTGACCACGGTAACCAATCTGGCCGAGTGCATTGTTGCCACCGCGCACGCCCATCGGATCCCGGTGTACGTAGCAGCCGACAGCGCAGCTGTCGACAGGGGGCAACGAGCCCAGCAACTACGTGCCGCGGCGGCGGCCATTCGCGGACGGATTCAGCAGGAGGGTCAGCCCGAGTAGTTCCGCTGAGGTTGCCCATCCGCCCCGATCAGCTACTTGGCGCCGACTTGGAACCAACCATTGGAACGGTCATTGGGACTGAACCACGACGGCGCGTGCACCGTCGCCGAGCGATACCCGGACGCAGCTGAGGCGTCGTGCACCTCGACCTTGCCGGAACCGGGATTCGTCGTCTTTACGAAAACCATGTCGTTGCCGGACATCTGAAACCAACCGTTGTTCGCGTCGGCTGATCCGATCCACGTGACCGCATGCACGGAACTGCCGCGGTAACCCGAAGAGGCCGTCGCGTTGTGCACCTCCACCTGCTGGGAACCGGTGTTCTTCGTTTTGATGAACCAGAGGTCTCGGCCCACCAACTGGAACCAGCCGTTGTTTTGATCAGCTGGACTGAACCACACCACTACGCTCTGGGATCGGATTCCCGGTCGCGGGTATGTCTCCGACGCGTGGATCTACACCGGCACCAACGGCCGAGTCGCCGGCGAGTGCGGTGGCGCCGCGGCACCGAAGCCGCAGTCGACAAGTCGTGCCAGGGGGGCCACCGTCCAGAGCAGCAATCCGTTCAACACGGCAAGCCTGCGGGGCGACTGCACCTACGGTGCGCAGGAGAAGATCCGGCAGACCGCCGGCTACTACATCGGCGCGCTGCGAGGCGATGCCGGGCAGTGGGCTGGTCAGGCGCGGGCCGCAGGATGGACCGTCGTCAGCAGTCCGCAGCCGCGTTCGGTAGTGGTGTACCCCGGGGGCGTCGGCCACGTGGCGTGGGTGGACTCGGTCAGCGGTAACACCCTGACCACCATCACCGACATGAATGGCGGCACCGGCGGCACGTCCTACCCGTACAAGACCAGCAAGTTTGGTCAGTGGGACACGCGGAAGGTGCCGCACCGCGCGAGCATGCAGTACATTCTCATCCCGTAGCGGGCGCCCGCAGCAGTCATCGGTCCCGGAAGCAATCGCTTCCGGGACCGATGTTCGTTCGGCCGGGTATGAGCCAGTCGCGGCAGGCATTGGACAACCTTCGCGATGCGGCTAACCTCGGCCGTTCATCGATGAGGTCGACGCGCCCGCTTAAAGCATAAAGAAAGGTGCTCTCACCTGCGATAATCGTTCTTGCGACAGTTCGATTCAAGCAGAGTGAAGGAGCATCCGGGAAAGATCATCGCTGACCTGGCGGTCTCACTCGTTGTCGGCGGCGACTGCCTCGCCAATATCGCCACACTGCGGGGGCGGGCCGAGGTGTTCGGCCCGGTCGCCTCCGGTCCGACTGTGTCCCGCCTGATCGGCGAGCTCGCCCGGACCCCGGTCGCCGCCGTAGCCGCGATCGCCCGAGCACGAGCCCAAGCCCGTTCACACGTGTGGGCACTGATGGGCGAGCAGGCACCGAACGCGGGAACCTCCGCGGCCGACCCACTGGTCATCGATCTGGATGCGACCCTGGTGACCGCGCATTCGGAGAAAGAACACGCGGCGGGAAACTACAACGGCGGGTACGGCTTTCACCCATTCACCGCGCACATCGACCACGGCGCCGGCGGGACCGGTGAAATCGCCGCGCTGATCCTGCGCCCGGGCAACGCCGGGGCGAACACCGCCGCCGACCACATCCAGGCCGTCACCGACGCCCTGACCCAACTTCCCGACTTACCGCCGCGGCGGGGCCGTAAAGGCACCACCGACCGCGACAATCGATCGGGGGGGTCCAGCACCATTCGACCGCAGCTGCGAGGTCTCAGCGCACGAGGCCAAGCTTCCGCCCCTGCGCGACAGCAGCAGCGGCCCGCGCCCGTTGCTTCCCGTTGTCTCGGTCATCGTTCGACAGATCGAGCAACCGCACTGCGCCGAATCGGCCGGCAACCAGTAGCGTCGATCCGTCACGAGACAACGCGAGCGCCCGGACCGGATCCGCCATCGGTCGGCGGATCGTCCGTGTGGCGAAATCTCCCGTATCGAGCACCCGCACCGTCCCGTCATCAAATCCATACGCCACCTGTTGATCGTTCACGCCGAGAACAACTACGCCCGCACGATTGACCGTCTGCCATGGGAAAATCAGATGATCGGCCTTCGGCTTAGCGCCGAAGGTCACGCGGGCTGCGCATCCAAAGTTCGCCGCCGAAGGCCCTCCGGTGAAGACGTACTTACCGTCCGTCATCACCGCGATCGGGCTGACGTCCGCGGGACACCCGGTGCCTGCCCGGCCAGTGATCTGCAGGGTGCCCGGATCCAACTCAAACACGTGCCCGAAGTTGGTTCCGGCAAAGATCTTGTTCCCGCCGATACCGATGCTCGTCGCCAGCTGCTCGATGTCGACGGTCCTGAATTCGCCGCTCGCCTGATTCAGATGGCCGACGCCACGTTGCCCGCAGGCGACATATATGTCGGCATCTTCGTTCGGCAGGGTGACGCCCGACGGCACGCAATCGATGGGAAAGCTCTGCACTGACCAGTCTACAGTCCGCACGACGTGCACCGAGGAAGTCATCTTCTCGACGTCGACACCGGTGACCACCAGCGTCTTACCGTCGGGGGCTGCCGCAAGGTCCCCGGTGATCACCGACGGCGCGACACGCACTGTCGACCGATTCACCACAGTTTTACTGGCCAAGTCCACCGCAACGAGTTCCCCGTGGCGCCCGAGCAGTACCGCGACATCAGATCCCGAAAGATGCACGCCCCCCGACCAGGCATCCGTATCCGCGGCGACTGCCACACCAAAGGGGTCCGGCCAGTGGATCACCCCTCGATCAGTGAGCGCACTGATTCCGTCATCGGCGACGACGACCGCCTCCACTGGCGAATTGGCGCCGCGAAGCACAACTGGCTGGTTGCCTCGTTGCACGTCGAGCAACTGAACTTGTTCGCCGCCAGCAACAGCGACCCATGCAGCATCCGGGCTCCACACCAGGGTCGTTCCCGTAAACGAGAGCGGGATCGTCCGAATCAGCCGGTCGTCCCGATTCTTGACCTCAACCTGTCGTCCATCCCTGGTCAGCGACGCTGTGAACTGCCGGTCACCGCTAACCGCGCTTCGGTCTCGTCGGCTCGCCCGCAATTGTGGTGCGGCTGGCGACATATCTGCGGGAGTTACCGAGTCCGGCAGCGGCACCGAGAACGCCCGCGCCAGTTCCCAGCGCTGCGCCTCACCTTCCCCCTCGGCGTTCGCTAGAAGCGCCAAGTGCTCATACGGACCCGTCTCGTAAGCATCCTGAAAAGCATCCATGTCGCTGAAGGACTGAATTGCCTGATCAATCCGGTCTTTGGCTTTGTCGAGGGCCTCCGGACCACGGATACCGACAAGGACAAGCACCAAAGCGATGAAGGTACCGATGTACCGCAATGTCTGCTTGCGCGCCTGTCGAGTGATCGAGGAGCGCAGAAACGCGCGGACCACCGGAGGGACCGAGTCGCCCGCCGGGAGCGAGTTCACGTATCGGCGATACCTCAGCCGTGCTCGTCCCGTGACAAGGTCCCGCGATCGTCGGCCGTTGATCGACCACTGGCCGGCACGCGCAAACAGCTCTGCCCGAACCTTCTCCTCCGGGGGCTGCGCGGCCAGCCGACGGAGCACAAGATCGCACGCCGTACGCGGATCAGTGCCCGGCTCGAGCCAGAGCGCCGGCACTAGCCACTGTTCAGCCAGGCGGATCTCGGCCTGACAGTTCTCAGAGGCCCGCCACTGCGGTGAATCGACGACGGCCATCAACGTCGCCCCGCGCAGCCCCGCTTCGATCTCCTCCATCCATGGAACGGTGACTGGAATGCTCCGCTGATCGATCCAGACCTGTAGGCCATGCGCTCGCAGCGCGTCGGTCAAGTCCCGAGTAGTGGTGTAACGCTGCGATCCTTCGTTGGTGCTGGTTAAGCGCTGAGTTCGTGGGTGGTGTCGGCGTTTACCTCGATTCCGGTGGCGGGG